>JBKPMO010000080.1:0-28578 GCA_046732175.1 Verrucomicrobiota bacterium | reverse complement strand
CGTCGGGTAGGAGAAGGTGCTCGCAGCGATTTGCTCGCGGTCGCCGTCGCTCATGAGAAACAGGAATTCGATGCCCGGACTTTGCAGGACCACGTCTCACCTCACACCGCCAGCGATCTGCTTTACAAAAACGCGCTGATCGATCGTGCCCGTACTACTTTCGGCGGACTCATCCGTGTCGAACCGCATGCGCATTTCACCGATGCCTATCAAAAAGTGCGAAACCTTCTCTTAAGCGACGACGCCGAGGCCAACTCCATGCCCGGCCTCGAAATCCTGGCCGACAACGTCCGTTGCACTCACGGCGCCACCAGTGGGCAAATCGACGAAGACGAGCTTTTCTATCTCCGGACCCGCGGGATTCCGATCAAAACTGCGCAACGCCTCATCGCCACCGGCTTCTTAACCGATGTGATCCAACGCCTCGATGAAGATATGATTGCGGCGCATCTGGATCGGTTGATTGAAGAGAAATTCGCGACGGCGTAGCTAGCTTCGACGTGCTGGGCGTTGCCGTCGACGCCCTCGCACCCTCGAGCGCAGACTGCCAGCCCGCGCTCCCCAGCAGAATTTGCTTTGCATCAGACTAACGAGGGTCTTAGTCTCGTTATTCGACCGTATCCCCGTTTTATGGATGTAGGCGGAACAATTGGCGCGATTCTTAGCAAAAAGGGAACAGAAGTTTATTCCATCGCGCCGGCTGCGACGGTTTTCGAGGCCATCGAAATGATGGACGCAAAAAATGTGGGCGCCCTGCTGGTGCTGGAAGGGGAGGAAGTCGTCGGGATTATTTCCGAGCGCGATTACACCCGCAAAGTTTTTCTGAAAGGCAAACGCTCGCGGGAAACGAAGGTGGAAGAAATCATGTCGAAGGATATCACCGTCACCAGTTCGAATGAGACGGTAGACAACTGCATGCGGCTTATGACAGAAAGACGCATCCGGCATTTACCGGTCGTCGATGATGGAAAATTGCGGGGTGTCCTTTCCATCGGCGACGTGGTCAAACACATCATCTCGACCCAGAGCGCAACAATCGAGCACCTCGAGAGCTACATTCACGGAGGGTATCGATAACTGTAGCCGGTGTCGTTGACGCCGGCAGCCGCGATCACCGATCGCGGCTACAATTGCCAGACCGTCGTCCCACCAACAATTGTCCGCACGGCGCGTCCTTTCAGCTTCCAGCCGTGAAAGGGTGTGTTGTGCGACAGCGATTCAAACTTGGACGCGTCTACCGTCCATTCCCGATCTGGATCGATCAGGGTGACGTCCGCTTTTGCGCCAATCGAGAACGTGCCGGCATCAAGCTTCAACAATTTCGCAGGCTCGATCGTGAACATTTCAATCAACCGCTTGATCGAAATTGCGCTCCGTTGGTGAAGCAGAATATCGATGAACAATCCGAGCTCGGTCTCTAGCCCCACAATCCCAAAGGGCGCGCGATCAAATTCCACTTCCTTTTCAAAAGCAGCATGCGGCGCATGATCACTGCAAAGAATCGTCAGGGTGCCGTCGGCAATTCCCTCAATAATCGTATCGATATCGCGTTGTGTGCGCAATGGTGGGTTCATCTTACAATTGGTATCAAAATTCTGAATCGAAGCGTCCGTCAACGCGATGTGATGCGGGCAAACTTCACCGGAGATTTTCACTCCGCGGGCACGCGCTTCGCGAATCAACCGCACGCTGCCGGCCGTGCTGATGTGCTGGCAATGAATGTGATGGTCGCAAAGCTCGGCCAGCAGAATGTTCCGCATCACCACCGCTTCTTCGCCCGCCGCCGGCCACCCCGATAACCCCAGCAACGTGCTCCATTCGCCCTCGTTCACCACGCCGTTGCCGACGAGGTTGTAATCCTGACAATGATCGAGCATCGGCACGCCGACCATCCGGGCATATTCGACCGCGCGCCGCATCAACTCATGATTTTGCACGCACTTGCCGTCATCGGTGATTGCGACAACTCCACTTTGCACGATTGATGCAATCGGCGCCAGCTCTTCGCCGTCGAGATTCTTTGAGATCGCACCGGCGGGAAGAACATTCACGCTAGCGGTGTCACGCGCGCGATCTTTTATCCAGGTAATAGTACTCGGATTATCCGCAATCGGCGAAGTGTTCGGCATACAGACAACGGTGGTAAACCCACCCGCCGCTGCTGCTCGCGCACCTGACGCAATCGTTTCCTTGTGAGCAAAACCGGGTTCGCGCAGGTGGACGTGCATGTCGATGAGACCGGGGGCAACGATGAGGCCCTTGGCATCAATCTCGGCGATTTCGGATTGCTGATTGTGGATTGCGGATTGATCCGCGATTCGCCCATTTGCAATCACGAGATCACCGACGTCATCCCGCTTATTTGCGGGATCGATGATGCGGCCGTTGCGGATGATGGTCGCTTTCATTGCACAATCTGGGTAGCGCGCGCATCCGGCGTTTTGGTTTCGGCGTCACGCCGAAACAGTCTTTCAGGAAAAGTTCGCGAAAGCGTGACGCTTTCGCCAGCACGCGAGACGCATGCGCTACCCAGACAGAGAAGCGAAGCCCGGCTCACGTTGCGATCCCTCCGCAGAGATACAAAACAGCCATGCGCACGGCCAGACCGTTGGTCACCTGATCGAGAATGACGCTCTGATTTCCATCGGCTACTTCGCTGTCGATCTCGATCCCGCGATTAATCGGGCCGGGATGCATGATCAAACAATCGGGCTTCAGTAGTTTCGCGCGCTCTTTGGTTAAACCGAAAAGACGGATGTACTCGCCGACACCGGGAAAATATTCCTTACGCTGACGCTCGTGCTGGATGCGCAACAAGTTCACCACATCAGCGTTCGGCAAAACTTTGTCGATGTCGTAAGAAACGGTCACGCCGAGTCTTTCAAAATCGCGCGGGACCAGCGTACTTGGCCCGACCAGAGTGACGCGCGCCCCAAGTTTCGTTAGCGCGAAAATGTTCGAGCGCGCGACTCGGCTGAACAAGATGTCGCCGATGATGACGACGTTTAATCCTTCGAACCGCTTTTTCTTTTCTCGAATGGTGTAGGTATCGAGCAAACCCTGGGTCGGATGTTCGTGCGCGCCGTCGCCGGCGTTGATGACACTTGAGCGCAACCGCTCGGCCAAAAACTGCGGCGCGCCGGCGGAACTGTGACGCAGGACAATGATGTCGACATGATTCGCTTCCAGAATTTTGGCGGTGTCTTTCAAGGTCTCGCCCTTGCTCAAGCTTGAAGCGGCCGCCGTGATATTGATCACATCGGCGCTCAGTCGAAGCGCCGCCAGCTCGAATGACGTGCGTGTACGTGTGCTTGGTTCGATAAAGAAATTCACCAGCGTTTTCCCGCGCAAAGCGGGGACTTTTTTGATCTCGCGGGTGCCGACTTGTTTGAACGCGTCCGCAGTCTCGAGAACAAAATTTATTTCCTCGGCAGATAATTCGCGCAATCCGAGCAGATCTTTGCGATTCCAGCGTGTGTTCATTTCCGCCTCATTCTTTGACTAACCAGACGCCCTCTTCTGAGCCTTTTTCGCCCAGGCGTACTCGCACTTTTTCATCGGGTGCGGTGGGTAGATTTTTGCCGACATAATCTGCCCGAATCGGTAATTCGCGATGACCGCGATCAATCAGGACCGCGAGCTGAATTCTTGCCGGCCGACCGAACGACGTAATTGCGTCCATGGCCGCGCGCACAGTGCGACCCGTGAATAAAACGTCATCGACAATGATGACCGTTTTGGTTTCCAGCGGCAACGGCAGGTCGGACGCTCTTACCACCGGTAACTCGGTCCGCGTACCGACATCATCGCGGTGCATCGCCACATCGATCGTTCCGACCGCAATCACAGCTTTCTCGATCGTGGAAATCGTCTCTGCAATCCGGTGCGCGATTTCGTTCCCGCGAGAGGGAATGCCAGCGAGAATGATTCGCTTGAGCTCGGGATTGCGCTCGATGATCTCGTGCGCGATTCGGCGGAGCGCTCGCTGAATCGCCGCTGCGTCCATCACGAGGATGGACTTATCCGAATTTGTCCTCTTTTCGTTCATACCTTCCTTCGCGACCTCGCAGGATCGCCTTAAAGGAAATTGAAATCAGGCAGTAGCTTGGACGATGCTCCTGCCCTCCTTCAAGCGTTTTTGTCGCCAATTCGAACGATGTTTCACAATCCAATCGAGCAACGCTTTCTCGAAGCCAATATCAGCTCCGGCTTTTTCGCTCTCGATCCACTTGTGCTTCAAAATCTCTTCGCGTTCGGCCAGGAACTCCTTGTAAAGAACGGAGTTCTTGACGAACTGCGGTTGGTCTTCGGATGAACTTCGCATCGGAAGGTTCTTATTCATAAAAAATAAAAGCGGGTTTCTAGTCAATCTCATTAATTATGACGTAGCATTGCGCATACCTATTTATCCAAGGCGCTAAGCTAAAGAACCACAGAACCTTAGGTTTGCAATTGCCAGCTGACATTTCGCAGATTTCAGGATACGGTTTCGAGCGTGAGAAAATGGACGGTTGGATACAAGGAATACGCTCGCGCTTGGGTTCGAGGCTGTAGGGTCCGCTATCTTCAGTGGATTTCGAACCAATTGTGCGCCGACGACAGCGCACGCTACAGCGCTTCGGACAAGGCCAGCTGCTTTTTGTTACCTTCTCCTATCCCAGCTTACTTAAGAGCTCGCGCGCGATCCGGTTGAACTCCGCGCCAACAGCCGACTTGGGATCCTCCGCTGCAATGGGCATTCCCCGGTCCCCCCCTTCACGCGTCGCGATGTCGATTGGGATTTGTCCGAGCAACGGCACTCGCAGCCGTTTCGCTTCGCGTTCGCCCCCGCCGCTTCCGAAAATGTCATAGCGTTTCTGATCACTCGGCGAAATGAAGTAGCTCATGTTTTCGATCAAACCGAGCACGGGCACGTTTACTTTTTCGAACATCGTCGCCGCCTTGCGCGCGTCGATCAGCGCCACTTCCTGCGGCGTGGTCACGACGATTGCGCCGGCGAGCGGGACAGTTTGCACAATCGTGAGCTGAATGTCGCCGGTACCGGGCGGCAAATCGAGCACGAGCACATCGAGTTCGCCCCATTCCACCTGCCGCAGAAATTGCTGGGTGTAACGCGTCACCATTGGTCCGCGCAAAATTGCCGGTGAGCTGTCGTCGAGGAGAAACCCCATCGACATCAATTTCAATCCATATTGTTCGATCGGCAGAATGCGGTTCTCTTCCGTCGCCATCGGCTGTTCACGCGAGCCGAACATGAGCGAAATGCTCGGGCCATAGATGTCGCAATCACAAACACCGACGCCCGCGCCGGCATTGTGCAGGGCGACCGCGAGGTTCGCGGCGACGGTTGACTTCCCCACACCACCCTTGCCGCTGGCAATGGCGATGATGTGCTTGACTCCAGGAATTCTGGTTGCGCCGACTCCCGCACTTCCCACGCCAGTTGGTGGCGCGTGAATGTCGATCAAGACTTTCGAGTTCGGCACGCCGAGTTTTCGAAGAACGTCTTCGGCCTCGGCTTTGATGGCGCGCGGGACTGCGGGGTCATTCGTGGTCAGCACCATCTGCACGCGTGTTTCGGCATCCGTCGAAGCAATTTCCTTGATCAAACCAAACGAAACGATGTCCCGGCTGAATCCGGGATATTTCACCGACTTCAGTGCATTTCTAATTTGTTCCTGGGTAAACGCCATCGTCACCGCTAAGCTACGTTGTGGCGACATGAGGGCAAAATCGCTTGTGAAGCCGTGGATCGAAGACGCCTGGGTAGCGCACGCGTCTCGCGTGTTGGTTTCGGCGTCTCGCCGAAACGATCTTCCCGGGAAGTCCGCGAAAGCGTGACGCTTTCGCCAACAGCGAGACGCGTGCGCTACCCAGACTATGGCGCGGCAACAGTTCTTGATTGTTGCATCATCGTCTCTACGGAGGCGACCGCGACGGGCGTCTTTGCGGTAACGGCAGAGGCAGTTGATTCAAATCAATCCGCTCCCCGGTTTTCTCAATTTTTACGACCATCGTTTGGAAATACCAAATGTCCGCCGACTTTTTTGCTTCGACGTAGAGTGTTGCCTTCCCTTTTGGCCCCCGCAATGGGATGGACAAATTCGCTTCGCCGGTCGCCCATTTACGTTGTTGTTGCCGGAAACAATTCCAGTCTGCGAGATCGGGGGACCGATCGCTTCAATCACCGCCGGATTTACTTGCGCGCTCGCCAGCGCCGTCTTGTAAGCATCCGTTTGCTTCAGCACGCCCATGGCGACGAAAAAAATCGCAAGCGCGCAGCCACCCAAAAAGAGCACCGGCACAAGACAACCGACCGGCACAACCCATTTCCAGTTTCGTCCAAACCAATTTGTCGGCGGCATCGGTGGCAGCAAGGGAGCTGTTTCCATAAGTCAGGCGAACGCTATGGGCAGTTTTCGAAAAGGTGAGAAGGAAGCACCGAGAATCCGGTTCTGTGACGACTCGTCACTTGTCACTCTTCACTTTTCCCGCGGCAGCGACTGTTCGGCGTTGGCAAAAGCGTAAGCCGCAACCGCGACCACTCCGGCATTCTCCTGCAATTCGCGTGGGACAATCTTGTCCAGTGTATCAGCTGCGGTATGATGATAATTAAAATAGAAGCGATTATCCTGCATCGGGCTAAAGGCAGGGACGCCGGCTTTTTCGATCGGGTCGGTGTCGGCGCCGATATGTTCAGCCAGATTCAAAGTGCCAGCACCAATCGCCTCCAAGATTTTCGCCACCGGCTCGAACATTTTTTTCACCTCCGGTTTTGTTTTCAGGTTGACTCCGACTGGATGACTGGCGCCACCGTCGGTTTCATTAACTGCAAAATGATTTGGAAAGTCGCTAGCGTGATCCTTCTCGTATTGTTTCGACCCGCGGGTGCCATTCTCCTCATTCATCCACGCAATCATCCGAATGGTGCGTTTCGGTTTTAAATGCAGCTGCTGGATCAAATGGGCTGCTTCCATTGCGACCGCAACACCGGCGCCATCATCAATCGCGCCTGTTCCCAGGTCCCAGGAATCCAGATGACCCGAGACGATTACAACTTGCTCCGGATGTTCGCTTCCCTTGATGTCGGCAATGACATTTGCGCTTTCTACATCGGGTAGGATTTGCGGCGTGAGAACAAGATGCATTCGCGTCGGGCCGTTGCCGGTGAGATAGGTAATTAAATCGGCGTCTTCGGCAGTGACCGCTGCTGCTGGAATTTTGGGAACATCATCCTTGTAGTTCGTCTGGCCGGTATGCGGTATTCGGTACGCCGCTCCGCCAACGGAACGAATCAAACACGCGACGGCGCCTAGCTTGGCCGCGGCGACCGGGCCATCACTTCGATACACGACGGCCTGGCCGTAGGCCTCGCCGGCGTGACCTTGAGCAGCCATTTGTTGGTCGAACGCATGATTAAAGAGGACAATTTTTCCGCTCACTTTTTCCCGTGCCAATGATTTCAGTTCGTCGAAGTCGCGCACGGAGACTGTATCGGCGGTGACTCCCTCTGGCGGAGTGGCGACAGTTCCGCCGAGCGCGCACAGCACAACTCTTTGTGTTGTGACTGCAGCTTTCCCGGCGAATTGCGTGAGCTCCGCGGTTTCCATTCCGCGCACCCAATGCGGCACCATCACCTTTTCCAACTGCACCTCGCAGCCGAGGCTTTTCATTTCGCCCGCCACGTACTCCACTGCCTGTGCCGCCTGAATCGAACCGCTCAAACGCGGTCCAATGTTGTTGGCAAGATGCGCGACTTGTCTAAATGCATAATCGCTGGTCAACGCCGCCTCTCGCAGGCGTTTCAGATCAGCCAGCGTTTGCTCTGAGAAAACAATCGGCGTCGCGCTGGGACTTGGCGACGGCGTTAAGCTCGCGTCCGGGTGGGGGCTTTGCGGGAACGCAGAACGCCCTGCGATTGTGGCGATCATCGCGATAGCCAACCCATGAATTTTGGAGGAAAAGATGGGGCGGCGCATTTCCGAGTCTCGCGCGAGTTCGCGCGACGGCAAATTCAAGCAATCTCGGTCATCCCGAGCGCAGTCGAGGGATCCCATGATGGAATCTTTAAGCTTGCGCAACGGGATCCCTCGACTGCGCTCGGGATGACGAAAAAAGGATGGTCTAGGAGGGCTTTTTCTGGTGTCCGAAGCCCCAGCGCCGATGTGTCACGCGTAGTTCGCTGACATCCTTGGCGTCGAATGGGACGTGCGAGTAGCCGCGCACCGCTGCCACCAATGAACACTGCGAAATCGCCACGTCGTCAAAGACGCGGCCGTCCTTTAAGGTGACGGAAACGACATGCAAGTCGTCAGTGGTCTCGGGTTGATCGAGAAGAAATTGTCTTAAGCTCTGCGGCAACGTGTTCAAACCCCTCGCTAGCCCAACATTGAACAAAGATAAAGTGTGACGTTTCGCCGGGTAATCAAGAATACGGCGTAAATTCCCAGCCTTTCTGTCTTTAGCGCGGACGACGTTTTGTGAAAAACATCCAGCGCACAACCACTCTCCCTTTTTGCAGCGAAATCAATTTGTCATGCCAGACCAAGAAACAATCGAACGGGCTCAGGAGGACGAGCGCGAAGGCAAATCGCCGTCGACGCAAGCAGGCGAATTTGTACGGGAGGAGATGGAACATATTCGCGAAGGAAAGCACGGCGCCCGATCTCCGCAGCAAGCCATCGCGATCGGATTATCGAAGGCGCGACGGGCTGGCGTTAAGTTGCCGCCGCCAAAGAGAGGCTCAGCCAGAACAAAAAAACAGGCCGCGCGCAACCTGCGGAAGGGAAAATCGCGGCGCAAACCGTCGCGGCGACGTTCGCGCGCCGTAAGAAAAGCGCTGAAGCGCGAATCGAGCCGGTCTGCCTCACGCAAAGCGTTATCGCGTCAGGCGCGTTCCGCTGCACGACGACGTTCTAAAGCGAGTCGTTCCCGCGCTGCGAAAAAAGCAGCGCGCACGCGCAAGCGAAAACGTTAATCAGCCAGCTCGCTGGTAGGTTTGGCCGAATGGCCGAAATGCGTGTGGCGATCTCTATCTATTCACCTCTTACCTATCACTAATCACTATTTCCTTCGCCCTTCCTCGTAATCGAACAAGTCGCCCATTGTTTGGATGTCATCGCGATCGGTGATCCCCAGTTCTTTTTTTCTTCGCTGCAGCGTCGGCGTTGCCCAATCGCGCCAACCGATCTTCGAGGCGAAGTTATTCCAGACGAAAATATCGCCCTCGTTCAGTCGTCGACCCTTCTGGTAACACATTCCAAAACTTCTTCATCAGACACGCCTTCAAGCAGCGCTGTCGCAGGTCCTCATAATTGACGCGAAGGAAATTGCATACAGCACCGTCGGCTGCCTGCGGATGGCCGAGATTCTTATGATAATCCGAAGGCAATTCACCGCGGGCGTGAAGCCGGATCTTGTCGAGCATGCGTCCGAAGTACCGCAAACCGCTGACTGTCTCATTGGCGCTTTTCGGGAAAATCTCCATCTCCGCAAAAACCGTGCGATGAATTAAACGGCAGCAGTTTCAGCCAGCTCCATTGTGCCCTTGAATTTTGGCGGATCCTCTTCGATCCCGAAGTTGTCGCAATAAAGCTCCGCGATGCGCTCCATATCGTCACTGGTGAGCGCTGGTGTTTCCGGAGCCTTCGCGAATTCGATCAATTGCTCTTCGTTGTAAATGTTCGGCAGCGTTGAGGCGACGCGATCATCGGCAAGCAACCATTGCAGCGCAGCCTGACCCAGCGTGCGATCAGTGCTCTCCAGAAAACGGAGCTGTTCGATTTTCTTGACCCCGTTTAGAAGCCAACTCCGCGGGCGGTGCGCGCGATGATCGCCCGGTGGGAACACCGTATCAGCAGCATATTTCCCTTCCAGCATGCCAGAAGAATGCGGGACCCGGATGAGGAACATTGTGCCCTTGTTCGTCTCACGCGCGGCTTCGTGCAGCGCCCGGCCCGGATGCTGTTCTAATAAGTTATAGATGTGTTGCACGGTCGTGGGCCCGCGTTCGCGAATCGTATTAATTCCTTCGTACATCCAGCCAATGGCCGGACCGAGCGCAATACCGGAGTACCGAACTTTGCCGGCGCGCTGCAGTTGCTCGAGGGTTTTCCAAAGCGCGTCATCCTCCACCTGTTCCATCCGGATGTTGTGCAACTGCAACAAATCGATCCGATCTGTTTTCAATCTTTTAAGGGCCGCATCGGTCGCGCGCCTAATCGCGTCCGGCGAAAAATCCTGCGGGATTTCGCGCTGCCCACGTCCGCGCGCTTCGCCATGAGTGACAAAGTCGTAGCCCACCTTGGTCGCAATCACGATCTCGTCGCGATTTTTCGGGAACGCTTTTGCGATGTACTCCTCGCTCAGTCCGTTGCCATAGGTATCGGCGGCATCGAAAAGCGTAATGCCGAGGTCGAACGCTTTGCGCATTAGCGCTAGTGCGTCGCTTTCAGTGTAATTCCCCCACCACCCGGTCGAGATCGTCCACATTCCGAAGCCGACCTCGCTCACGGCCAGGTCGCTGTTTTTGTAGGTCCGAAACCGCATTCTTCTCAGCTTAAACGCCCAACGCCCAATGCTCAACGCCCAACATCTCAATTTCAGAGTGTATCTCTTTTAGAAATCCGCATCTTCGACTAACTCGTAAGCGGGTAGGACGTTTTATGGAAAGCAATGAATGTTTGTGAGATCGACGGGCCGTCCTTTCAAATTGGGCGTTGGACGTTGAGCGTTGGGCGTTGGAAGTTGCCTTTGTGATTTCGAATAATCGAAGCGCACTGCTCATCATCGGGCATGGCTCAACTGTGAACGCGCATTCAAGCGTTCCCACCCGGAATCACGCGTCAGAGACTCAGAAGCGAAACATCTTTGTCGATGTCCGGTGCGCTTTTTGGAAAGAGGAGCCGAGCCTGCGCGACGCGCGATTTTTTTTCGCGGATCGAACAATCCGCGAGGTTTTCGTGGTCCCGAATTTTATCAGCGAAGGCTATTTCACCCAGACGGTAATCCCGCGGGAGCTGGAATTAAACGGGCCGGTTACGACCCGCGCAAACGGCCAGAGTTGGATCTATTGCGAACCGGTCGGCAACAATCCGATCGTGACTGAATTGCTGCTGGCGCGCGCCCACGAAATTGCACCCGACGCAGAGCCGACAGAGACCGCGCTCCTCATCGTTGCGCATGGAACCGAGTTGAACGACAACAGCGCGATCGCAGCCAAACGCGAAGCGGATCGGATCCGCGCCCGCGGCGAATTCGCCAGCGTCGGCAATGCCTACATGGAAGAGCCACCACTGATCGCAGATTGGGACCGACTCACGAACGCGACCAATGTCATCGTTGTTCCATTTTTTATCGCCGACGGCTTGCACAGCTATGAGGACATCCCCAAATTGCTCGGAATCGACTGCCATGAAACCGACGTCTTCGCCAAAAATCCCTACCGGCTACGGGACCGCTCCTTGTATTACGCCAGGTCGATTGGGACCGATCCGAAATTTGCCGATATCATCGTTGAGCAGGCGCTAAATGCGGGTAACGTGACTCATGCCGGCTAAGAGAATGGCGAAGTCCTCTCGAACGCCGGTCAGAGCTGTCCGGCGCGATCGCAAGAGCCGGGCACTTCAGGAAATCGGGGCCACCGTGATTGCCGGCGGCAAAGGACCGAGCGTAGTTGAGGAAATCGCCGAGCTGGTGCAGCGCACCTGCAAATATCGCTGGGTCGGCGTTTACAAAATCAAGCGTCACGAGTTCGTGATCGAAGCCGCCACCAACAAAATGAAGCCAGCGTGCCCGCAGTTCCCGGTAACTCAAGGGCTAAGCGCACGGGCGACGGAAGAGCGCAAAACCGTCATGGTTCCCGATGTCCGCAAAGAGCCGTGCTTCCTTCCCAATTTCTGGTCCACAAAATCGGAGATTGTCGTGCCGATCATCGATGACGAACACGATCGGGTTCTGGGCGTGATCAACGTGGAAAGCGCAAAGGCCAACGCTTTCGGCAAATCGGATCGCGATTTTCTCGAAGGAGTGGCACGAATTATCTGGCGCGCTCTTCGGTGAACGAACTCGGGCAGCTGCTCGAGGCGCTAGCGGAAAAAACCTCCCGCGTTGGGCAGTTGGAGATGTTTGCGTCTGACGGAGGCTTTGTCGTATGTCATCGCGATGACGTTGGGCGAGACGATGTGACACCGCGCGAAATCGAGGACGTATTCGAGATCGCAAAGTTTGACGATTCCGGAAATTACCGGGCGTTAAAGACAGCGCCGAATCTCCGGCATGGCTGGAAGATTTTCGTCAAGAATGCCGCGGAGCTTGAGCAGACGATCGACGCGATTTATCCCGGGCGACTTGCCGTCCTACGTGCGCTCGAATCAGGCGAACTCGTCACGACTCCGTTACGCGAAACCTTAAACCGTCAAAGCGGCATGTATCGTGTCGCTGCCAAAATTTCGGACCAGCAAATCGACGAACTCGTTGGCAACTTTTGCCGTTCTGATGGCGGATGTTTACGCACGATCCTGTGGAAACGGGATGACAGAGGGACAGTCTCGTCGACCAAATTACCGGCAGAAAAATTTGATCCTGCCCACGATCAAATGGCGAAGGGTCAAAAATGCATTCCGCTTCTGTGCCAGGAAGCATGCAATCTTTTGGTGGCCGCATGCCGCGAGAAGGTGGAGGGGGAGGGCGTCGCACCGCCGGTGCGCTAATCAGGAGCCTTCCCTCGGACACTGCCAAGCGCGTTCGTCGTGGGGTTGCGACGGTCATAGAGCGCCGCTACAACAAAAGATGATTGTGCGCGCGCGCGCTGTCGTCACGATGGATGGCCCGCCGATCGAAAACGGCGGGGTGCGAGTGCGCGGGGATCGAATCATTGAAGTCGGTAAATTTTCGGAACTCGCCGGCACCGATGAAATCGTCGACCTCGGCGATCACATTCTCCTGCCCGGACTAATCAACGCTCATTGCCATCTCGATTACACCTGCTTGCACGGCAAGATTCCGCCACCGCAATCGTTCGCCGATTGGATTCGCGCTATCAATGCTGAAAAGGCCAAGCTTTCGGCCGAAGACTACGTCGCGTCGATCAACGAAGGTTTTACAGAAGCGAAACAATTTGGAACAACCACCATCGCGAATCTGACCGCGTTCCCGGAATTGATCGCACAGGTCCCAGACCCGATTGGGACCTGGTGGTTTGCAGAACTGATTGACGTCCGACAGCGACTGGAAAACTCGACTGGTTTAACCAGTCAAGTTTCCAGGAGAAACGAAATCGCTGATCATGCGCTTGAGTGTCTAAAGACCACAGATCGCAAAGGACTTGCGCCGCACGCCCCGTTCACTGCCTCGGCCAAGCTATACCGATGCTGCGCGGACATTGCGGAACGCGACAACCTCCCGCTAATGACGCATCTCGCGGAATCACGCGAAGAAATGCAAATGTTCCGCGACGCCAACGGGCCGCTTTATGAATTTCTGAAAAAGATCGGCCGCGACATGAGCGACTGCGGCAGGACGACGCCACTACAAGTCTTTCTTCGTACTCTTCAGCTTTCGCCGCGCGATCCCTCGGTCCGCGCCGGACTGGCGGAATCGCTCGGGATGACGCGGCCATGGATCATCGCGCACCTAAACGAATTAACGGAAAACGATTTCGATTTACTTGCGAAGATTCCCCAGAAGTTCTCGGTCGTGCATTGTCCGCGCAGCCACGCCTATTTCGAGCATAGCGATTTCAAATTCGAAAGGTTGCGTGAGCTCGGTTTCAGTATTTGTCTCGGGACAGACAGCCTCGCGAGCAATGACGACCTCAGCTTATTCGCAGAAATGCGAATGTTTCGTGACCGATTTCCTCTTCAGCCGGAAAAAGTCTTGGAAATGGTGACGATAAACCCCGCGTGCGCGTTGGAACAATGCGACGAACTCGGAAAAATCCGCCAAAATTTTCTGGCAGATATAATTGCTCTACCACTTATAAAGTCGGCCGACGTTTTTGAGACAATTCTCAATTTTGTCGGCAAAGTTCCATGGATCATGCTCCATGGAAAAATCAGCCCTTAACTTTTCCGGCATTTCCTCTTTCCTTTTCTCAAAACTGAAATATTCTCCGCGCTGCGAATGGCTAAAATCGTAATCATCGATGACGAGCCCGCGATGGTCGAAGTCATCGTCACTCTTTGTCGAGAAAAAGGCCACCAGGTTTTCCCATTCAACGCTGCACCGAAAGCCGTCGAGCAGATGGATTCCATTCAACCGCATGTCGTCATCGCCGATATTCGAATGGAAACAATGACGGGATTCGATGTCCTCCGGCACGTGCGCGAACATCTCCGGCAAACCGCCGTCATTTTAATCACCGCATACGCGTCGGTCGAGACCGCGGTCGAAGCGATGAAGATGGGCGCGTACGATTACGTCACCAAACCTTTCAAGATCGACGAGCTGCAAATGACGGTGCAGCGCGCGCTCGATTATCAGGCAGCGCTGCGCGAGAACGTTTATCTCCGCAAGGAACTGAAGAACAAATACAAATTTGAAAACATTATCGGCACCAGCCGCAAAATGCAGCTGGTCTACAGCCTTATTAATAAGGTCGCTGACACCGACAGCACCGTTTTAATTCAGGGCGAAAGCGGGACCGGCAAGGAATTGGTCGCGCGCGGTCTGCATTTCAACAGCAATCGACAGCATCACCCATTTGTCGCGATCAATTGTAGTGCGTTGCCGGAAAATTTGCTCGAGTCGGAATTGTTCGGCCACAAAAAAGGCGCGTTCACTGGAGCAGTCGCCGACAAACGTGGATTGTTCGAAGAAGCAAATCTCGGCACGATCTTTCTCGATGAAGTCAACTCGATGGCACCGCAGTTGCAGACAAAACTGTTGCGCGTCTTGCAGGAGCGCGAAGTGCGACGTGTCGGCGATAACAAGAGTTCGCCGGTAAATGTCCGCGTTGTCGGCGCGACGAACGAACCGCTGCTGCCCAAATTGAAGGATGGAACTTTTCGAGAGGATTTGTACTATCGCCTCGCAGTCATTCCCATTGAGATTCCACCGTTGCGCGAGCGGTTGGAAGACGTGCCGTTATTGGTGAACCATTTCTTGCAAAAGCAAAGTGCAGCCACCGGGGGCGAGACGAAGAAAATCGATCCGAAAGCGGTGGACATCCTTTGCCATTACGATTACCCCGGAAATGTCCGCGAATTGGAAAATGCGATCGAGCGCGCCTGCGCCTTGTGCGAGAATGATATGATTCTGCCGGCGGATTTGCCGCCTAATATCGTGTCGATAGCGCTCGGCGAAAAGGCGGAACAGGCGCGTGCCTCCATGCCAGTCGGCGAACCATTGGAGGATTTTATTCAGCAACAAGAACGCGGTTACATCGAAGCAACGCTGGCACATTGCGGCGGCTCACGCGAGAAGGCTGCGACCATGCTCGGGATCAGCATGGCGACTCTTTACCGCAAGGTCGAGCCCAAGAAAAAGTAAATTCGGTAACAGGCTCGCGATGTTCGAAAGTCGGTCGAGCAGGCCCCAGCGCCGGTCCCGCTCGGACCTCGATGCTAACGTTTGACGGCGAAGCCGCTATCTTTTCGCCATCGGTCCGAGCCGTGCTGGCGTTCGGCCGAGCGGCCGATCTCCCTTGCGCTGTTCGAGCGTGGCATGAACACTTGCAGACGCGAAACCGAATGTATCCGCCAATCGCGAGTGTCCTAGTGAGAGTAGTCGCTTGATATTTTTCGCAGCGCTCACCCGCGCTTACTAAAAATCCGGATCTGCTCGGCTTCTTTTTGCAGGTCGTCGAGTTGATCGAGCGCAGCTTGCTGCTGTTTCAGGATCTCCCCGTTTTGCGCCTTTAGTTCATCGAGCTCCTTGATGTCCGCGGCCAGTTCCGTCTGCTCTTTTGCTGCATCCGCCGCAGCCGGAGCAGGAGTAGGCTGTGTCGATAGGATAAGCGGCGGCGTGGGCTCGGAAGTTTGCGCAATGCTGATCAACGTGCAGGCGAGCATCGCGGCGCCGATTATGAAAACTCGCATTGTCCGCATTTTATCGGCCTCCCCGGCTTGAATAGATTCGCGCCACCCGAATAACCTCGGTAAGGGTGGCAAGTTTCTCGTTAATCTTAGCCTGATTGGCCGCCATCGCGGCTTGTTGCGCCCGAACTTCCTTGATAAGGGCAGCCAGTTCCACTTGGCCGGGACTCTGTTGCGGAGCCTGCGCCGGCGCGGAAGAAGCGAGTGTGATGATTGCGCAAAACGCAAACACGAGCATTGGTTTCATAGACAGTATTTTCCTTCAACAGCAATTCGCGTTCCCCTATCTGAATTTGCACGTTTTCCCCTCGACTTGCGGCGTGGAAACTGCTTGCGAGTGCCTCACAAGAACAATATCGTTGTCACGATGGCCGCGCAGGGGATGCATCAATCGCAGAATCTTTCTCTGCAACAGGTTCTCGCGCCGCAGCTTCAGCAAAGTCTCCTCATTCTCCAGGCGCCATTGCTCGAACTCCGCAACCTGGTGCAGCAGGAAATGGAAACCAACCCGGTGTTGGAAGAGCTCCCGACCGATCCCGATAATCCTTCAACGACCGAATCGGCCGCCAATGATCAGGAGTTCAAAGAAGAATTCGATAAGCTAGCCAAACTCGACGAAGAATGGCGCGATTACATGGCGCAATCCGCCAGCTACAGCGCCCGAGCCCACGAAGACGAAGAAAAGCGCCAGTTCTTTTTCGATTCCATCGCCACCACTGAGACCCTTCAACAACACCTAATGTCGCAACTTAATCAGCAGGTGCTGAATGCAAACGACCGCAAAACCGCTGAGCTCATTATCGGCAATATCGACGACAATGGGTTTCTCCAGACCACTCCAGAAGAAATGGCGCTTAATACCGGCATCGCCCGGGACGATTTCGAACACATGCTCACGCTTATCCAGAGTTTTTATCCACCGGGCGTGGGTGCGCGCGATTTGCGCGAATGCCTCCTCATTCAATTAAAACGCGACGGCAAAAGCAACAGCCTGGAATACAAAATCATTTCCGAGCATATGCAGGATTTGGGCAAACGCCGGTTCCCTGAAATCGCGCGCCGCATGGGCATTAGCGTCGAGCAGGTGCAAAAGTGCGCTAATAACATCGCGCAATTGGAACCCCGACCAGGCGCGATCTTTGCCGAGGCCCCGAAAAATTACGTGGTGCCAGACGTGACCGTCGAAAAGGTGAACGGGGAATACCAGGTCATCCTCAACGGCGACCAGATTCCGCATCTGCGCATCAGCAACACCTACAAGGACATCATGGCGCAGGATGGAAATGGAAATGAAGTGAAGGATTACATCCGCGACAAAATCCGAAGCGGAAAGTTTCTGATCAAGTCGATCCACCAGCGTCAGCAGACAATTTCCAACATTGCGCATCAGATTGTTTCGCGGCAGCGCGATTTTTTCGACAAAGGCTCATCGCAATTGAAACCGATGACGATGGTGCAAATCGCAGACGCGGTCGGAGTGCACGAGACTACCGTCAGCCGCGCCATCAGCGGCAAATACATGGCCACGCCGCAGGGTGTTTACGAGATGAAATACTTTTTCACGCCCGGCTACCAGACCGCGACTGGCGAATCGATGAGCAACACCAGCGTCAAGGAAGCCATCCTGGATCTGGTGAAAAATGAAGAGGGCAACGCGCCGCTAAGTGATAAGGAGATCGTCGAGATCCTGAGCAATCGCGGCATTCCGATCGCGCGCCGCACCGTCGCAAAATATCGGACTGAGCTCAATATTCTGCCGAGCAACATGCGGCGGAAGTATTGAGACTTCGCTTCAGCGTTAAATCCCTTAACCGTTACATTGTTAAATCGGTAAACCTTTTTAACATTGTGAGACCTTTAACGATTCATGACACCTTCCCTCCGCGCCGCCGTCATCCAGGAATGGCGCGGCCTGCCTGAAAAAAAGGCGCGACCGGATCAATGGCAAACGCCGGGCGCATTGCTTCCGAAGCTGATGCAAAAGCTCGGCCTGAAAGAACGATTGCGCGAAAGCGAAGCAATCGAGGCCTGGTCCTCGATCGTGGGTGAATTCATTGCCGCGCACTCTGCGCCGGTCGCGTTACGCGATGGCGTCCTTTACGTCCGCGTCCTCCAGCCATCCCTCCACTACGAGCTCGAACGCATCGCCAAGACGGAAATTCTGCGCAAGCTCAAACAACGTTTTGGTGGGAAAACGATACGTGACATTCGCTTCCGATTGGGTTAACAAGCCAGCCTTCTCGCGCCGGGTTTTTCAATCGTTACTGCCGGTGACAACAATCCGGCCGTCGGTGATCTGAACAGGAAGCGGAAAGAGAGCGCGGCCGTTGCATGGTCCACCACTGCACTTCCCGCTCTCGGGCTCAAATAGGGAACCGTGCGTCCCACAGGTGAGAAAACGCCGATCGCGGGTGAAAAATTCGTTAGGCCACCAGTCAAGCGGCGTTCCGGCATGGGGGCAATGATTGACGTAGGCGTAATAGCGCCCGCTGAAGTTGACTAAGAAGCCTTCTACGACCCGTTCCCGCCACAGGATGTGAAATTTCAGGGAGCGGCCGGGCGGTATTTCAGCCGTTGATGCCGACCAGACTGTTGGAGCACGATCAATCTTGGCAGGTTCCATTTAAAACGCCGGAATAGGAGTTCGGGCGACGCTGATCGGGTTCTGGGCAGGCACCCGAGTCGGAAGTCTTGAGCCATTTCGGGAGCGACCATCAACCAACACTACGAGTTTGCGCACTGTCCGCCCTATTGGTGCTGGATTCCATCGCAGTCTGTTAGTTGCGAGTCGAAGCGTAGTCTTGTGATCGAGGATTGCTCTGATCGCAATCGTCAGACCGAAGCGAGCCATCCACGCCCCGACGCATCCATGCGCTCCGAACCCAAAAGACAGGTGATGATTTGGGCGGCGCGTCAGGTCAAGCCTATCCGGGTCCGTAAATTGCCCGGGGTCACGGTTCGCCGCGCCTAACAATAACACGAGCAGTTGTTCGGGGCCAATTATTTGGCCCGCAAATTCTATCTCCTCCGGTACCCCGCGGATCGCCACGTGAACGGGGGTCTCGTAGCGCAGCAGCTCCTCCACGGCGATATTAATCAATTGGGGATCTTTGCGCAGATGAATGAGTTGCTCAGGATGTTGCAGCAAAACAAGCACAGCATTCGTGATTGCAGCGGCCATGTTTCGCACCCCGGCATGAAGAAAAAATACGCAATTCGCGAGCACCTCATCATCGCTGAGCGTCGCTTCGTTCGGTTCGACGGACAAAGTACGGCCAATCACATCGTCAACGAAGTTCTCCCGCCGAGCGGCAATCATGCGTCGGATTAATGCGCGGACCGCTTCAAAACTCTTCACCGCCTTTTGTGCGGTCAACACCGTTTCAGAACCTATGCGTTGCGCTGTTGTAAACTCCGTGAGCTGGTCGCACCATTCGATAAACTCTTGCCGAATGGCGCCCGGCAATCCCAATAACTCACAGATCATGTAGTTAGCGAGTGGCTCGGAGTAATCACCTACTACATCCATTAGGCGCCGCCGCGCCGCCTTGGCTAACAATTCCTGTGCTTGCGCTTCGATCTTCGGAAGCATCCCGACAAAGACGGTCGGATTGAACGCCCTGTTTAGCGGCCGTCGCAGTCGATCATGCTCGGGCGGGTCGTTATAAAGAACATCTGTCTCCTTGACGCGTCCGAATGGTGCCAAGTTTTTCTGGAGAGCGGTCGGAAGTTGACTGACATCAAACGAAAAGTTCTTCGTCGAAAGTCGCGGATCCACCAACGCCGCCCGCACATCATCGTAAAGGGTGAGGAACCATCCCCCCAAAACAAAATCCCAGTGAAATGGAGCTTCCGCGCGAAGCCGGTGATACAGAGGATATGGATTGGCAACGTACTTCGCGCGTTGCAGGGCAAAGAAGACGCCTTGCTCTAAGACGTCCTTATCCATGCTCGAACTCCAGCCTGTTCAGGACTTCGATTCCATCTACTTCAGGTAAAATCCCGCGTAGTGAAGCGCTCGGCCACCCTTAAAAGGACGGATCGCGATGCCTCCAGGAATATTTCTGTTTCCGATGTACTTGAATATCGTCGGCTCATTCTGGAGGGCTGCTTTGACCTGTTCTTTCCTGCTCTTACTGACCCTGCTGCGTTCCAGGACCGCCCGTGGAATCTCATAATAATTCTTCGCCGAGTCTACGAGAACGATGATCTGGCGTCTCCTGCCCGAATGCTTTGTCGAACTTTTCCTCGCTGGCTTTTTCATAGCTCGATTCCGGTTCGTTTACTCGACTGTGTCAAGGCGAAACGTTAGGCGCCTGAAGGAACATGTCCGCGCTTCAATCGTTAGGGAGGGCCGCGATGCGCGGTAAGACCCTACACGCCACGCTGCTGTTTGACGGGGAGATTGTTTTGGTCAACACATTGCAATCATTTGTTCGCCCCTTTGGGCGGGAACGATGTGGCGAGTTTCTCGAAGCGTGGATCACCCCGAAGCGCATCGAACATTGGATCAAGCCGGAGCAAAGCAGGGGTCAGCGGCACGTTCTCAGGGATTGGCCCGGAATACGGGATCGAGAGTAGTTTTTCTAAAGCGGCGATGGCGCGGTCATGTTCGCCTGCCTGCGCTGCGACCCGGGCGAAGATCTCGATCGGATAGGGACCCAACAAAGTGTCTTTCTCGATTGGCATCGCAGCCATGGCCCGTTCCGATAGAGCGAGCGCGGCGGTTTTATCGCCAAGCCGCGCGTTGATAAGAGCCAGAAACCCGATGAGACTATAATTTTCGGGCTGTTCTTTGAGAAATGATTCCAGTTCCCTGCACGCATCGCGCCAACTTGTCTGAGCAGCGGCATGGTCTCCGGCAACGTCTTGGGCCCAGCCTAACCAGAAGCGTAGCACGCCGTTAAAATAACCCAATGCGGGATCCGGTTTGGTCAGGATTTCCTTAAGCCGTGGGATGATTTGAGCAGTTCGGTGTTCCAAGATCGCTTGGTAAGCTTGGGCTGCCAATGGCGAGGGGTCGTCGGGCCCGGGCTGGAGCGGAGCGAGGAGCGCGGAGGCACGTGGGAGGTCGCCCTCGCCTTGAGCGACGCCGGCTTTTTGCGCAATCGTATCAACGTCGTTAGGCGTAATATTTAGAACGTCGTCAAGCTTCCGCAGCGCTTCAGGGAAACGGCGGAGCGCGGCGTAGGATGCTGCATGCTGTCCAAGAAGATTAACGTTACGAGGGTCAAGGCGCTCGGCTTCATTGAAGTAGGTCTCGCTCTGATCCCATTGGCCCCGTCTTCGTGCGACATACCCCAGCGATTCAGGTATGCGACTGCCATTTGGCAAAAGCTGGCGTGCTTGCTCGAAATAACGCACTGCTGTGTCGTAATCCTTCAGGCCAGCGTAATGGTAATATCCCATGGCATACAACGCCTCGCCAAGGTTCGGCTGAAGCGTGAGTGCGGTTTCGGCTGCTAACCGTCCCTCGTCACGCCGAGCAACGGTTGGTTGAAGAGCCGCTGTGATATAACCGCGGGATTCCACAATTGAGAGCAACGCCCAAGCAAGCGCGAACTTCGGATCCAGCCGCACCGCTTCCCTAAGATGTTTCTCTGCGCCGAGAGAGTTGGCGGGCGTAACTCCTCCCGGTTTCAGGGTATATGCCAAGCCGCGCAGATAAGCATCGTAAGCCTCAGCGTTATCGGTCGGTTTGGCGGCAATATCTTGCTCTTCCCGTCCGCTAAGACGCGCCTGCAACTGATCGGCGATCGCTTTTGCAATGTCACTCTCGACTGAAAAGATGTCAGTCAGTTTACGATCAAATGTGTCCGCCCAAAGATGGGAATCATTGGCTGCTTTGATGAGCTGCACGTTTACACGTACAGCGTCGCCGATCTTCTGAACGCTACCTTCGACAACGTGAGCTACGCCAAGTTGCCTGGCGATCTCAGGTAGATTTTCCGGCGCGCTTTTGTAATGTTGCGTCGACGTCCTTGAAATGACTTTGAGATCGGCGATCTTCGACAAACGCGTCAGAATTTCGTCCTGGATGCCATCGGTGAAATAAGCATTCGCCTTTTCTTCGCTGCGATTTTGAAATGGCAGCACCGCGATGCTTTTCTCTGGAATAATTGCCGCATTGGAAGTCCGGTTCAGTGATCCGCGGCGGAAAAGGACAAAGAAACCGGTGGCAAGGGCCAGCGCTGATAGCAGTAATGTAATGAGCAGTAATGTTTTGGGCCAGGCCGGTGCCCTCACTGGCTTGACCGTTTCCGTGCCGCGTTGTTTCCATCTCGCGCGACGCTTTAGTTTTTCGGGTAATGCCGGGTTGCCCAGACCATCTTTGTAGAAATTAACAATGTGAACCCTGAGTCCATGTTTGACCTCGTATTCACCCAGGTCGTGCAGATAGGGCTGCCAATGACGATATTGCGCCAAATCGTCGGCCACATGTTTCGTTAGCAGAATGTGCCCGGCGTCGGCACAATCCATGACTCGTTGGGCAACATTGATGCCTGTACCGGCGACGTTAATCCGATCATTAACGTCGGTCACCTGATTGATCGGACCGCTGTGCACGCCCATTCTTAGCTGAATCTCCGGATGTGTTTTTAGCGCCTCACTGATCTCGATCGCACATCGCGCCGGTTCTTCCGGGCTGCGAAAGAAAATCAATGCCATGCCATCCCCGGTCGGTACGCGAATCAGCTTGTTATTGCTTTCCGCGGCTTGAAAACTTGCCGTCGAGCGGACGAGTCGGTTCAGTTCGTGCAGCAGTTCGATTTGCTCGTTCACCAGCAGCCTGGAATAACCGACAACGTCGATTAGCAGCAGATAAGCGATCTCGAGTTGGAGATCCGGCTTTAGCTCAGCGGACATGTTGCCTACGCAAACATCCTCCGAGGATCGCAATGTTACTGTCGTTGGTCGAGAAAAAATTAGCTAGGCAGCGAAAGCGCTAAGGACACGGTCTTAATTGTCGAGTGCGTTATTCCGAGACCCGAACGTCCTTTTCATCTTCGCGTTGCTTTTAAGACAATAATCTCAAATGGCGCTCAGTCGGCAAATTGCTGCTTTGTGAATTTCAGTTTCAACTGACGGCAGCATATCGAGGAAGAACAGTCGTATCGTTCACGCCAAGGTAATTTCTGCAAAGTTAATGGAAGAATGCCTCGTCCTCAGCGATACGTGTTCATCAAGAATATCCCGTCATGATCGATCGCATTCATATTGAGCAGCTCGAGATTCATGCGCGTGTCGGTGTCCCGGATTCTGAGCGCGCGCAAGCACAGCGGTTGACCTTGAATGTGACATTCTGGCCGAAAAGATCCGGGCCACGCGATAATATCGCCGACACAGTGAATTACTCCGAAGTCACGGCGTCACTGAGACAATTCGTCGGGCAGCGGGATTATCGATTGATCGAAACACTCGCCGAAGAGACGGCCGGGCATTTGCTCGCGCGGTTCCCCCTGCGCAAGGTGACGGTCGAGGTGCGGAAATTTGTCCTGCCAGACGCAGACCATGTTTCCGTGACCGCGATTCGCGAGCAGTGATCCAATCGACACGATCATGAAGGAAGGAACGATTTTCATCCCGCCGGCGCGAGTTGCTTTTGTAGCCGCGATTTATGACCACCGATTTACTCGGCGATGTTCGGCGGTCATAGACCGCCGCTACAGTAAAGATAAGAACGATTCGCTTTTCGCGCGGCGACGTTATTTATTTCCCGCATGGAGGAACACGAAAATTGGACAACCATCTCCAGCGATGCGCATTTCACCGACGATCATTTGTCGGTCGTGACGGAGCGCGTACGCACGCCACACCGGACCGACACGCATGCCTGGACGATTGTGCGGCGTAAATCGGCCGTCGTGGTCGCGGCGATGACGGCGGAAGGGAACTTTGTGCTCATCCAGCAGGAGCGTATTCCGATTCGGAAAGCGATTTGGGAAATGCCCGCCGGCCAGGTCGATCAATTATGCGGGTTCGGCTCATTTCGCGATGTAGCGCTGCGCGAATTGCGCGAGGAAACCGGCTATGAGCTTGCGCTCAATGGGGAGACCATTTTCCTCGGTGATTTCTTTTCCTCGCCGGGGTTCACTGATGAACGGGAGTTCCTATTTCTTGCCCGGCCCGTGCAGCGTGTCCCTCAAATGCACACTTATGTCGATGCCGAAATGATTTTGGAATGCCGCGAATTTTCGCCGGCGCAAATCACTGCCATGATTGCGGACGACACCATTCGCGACGCCAATACGCTAAGCATGTGGGCGCGTCTGATGGCGAAAGGAATTATCCAGTTGCCGGCCCGGTAACATGGCGCTGCGCGACATCTTCAAATTTCGCGAGCTACCGGAGAGCGAAACCTCCAAGCCGTTTCTCGAACATCTTGAGGACCTGCGCTGGACGATTGTGAAAATGGCGATCACGCTGATCGCCGCCATGATCCTGTGTTTTGCTTTTCGTGGAACGCTGGTGCGCATCATGCAGACGCCGCTGCACGATGTAGATCCGAATGTCGGCGTGTTACGCGCCCTCGGCATCACCGACTCGATCGTGATTTCGTTTCATCTCGCCTTTTATGCCGGCATCGTCATTTCCTTTCCGTTACTTCTTTTTTTCGCAGCTGAATTCGTCCTCCCAGCGTTGACCGTGCTGGAGAAAAAGATCCTGTTTCCGGCCATTGGCGTTAGCTTCGCCCTCTTTCTTACCGGCGTTTTGTCTTGCTACTTCTGGCTCTTGCCGAAAACGATCCTTTTCTTCTTTCGCGACACCCAGTCGCTCGGTTGGGCTCCGACTTGGACGGTCCAGCAATATTATTCTTTTGTAACCCGTTTCACGATTGGGTTTGGTCTGGCCTTTGAGTTACCCGTGGTGGTACTGGTGCTCGTCCGCTTTGGCTTGCTCACCTACGAATTTATGGCGCGGACCCGGCCTTACGCCATCGTGCTTATCCTCATTCTCGCCACCATCATCACCCCGACGCCAGATGTGCTTACCCTCATCGCGATGAGTCTGCCGATGGTCTTTCTTTACGAAAGCTGTATCTGGATCGCGTGGTTCATGAAGCGACGAGCGGCGAGAACTGCATGACCGTTCTCGCCGCTGGAGTATCGGAGTAGTGGAGTGATGGCTAATGATTTTGAACCGGCTTCCCACTACTCCATCACTCCAGCCCCGGGGCCTGCTGAGATGATGTACGAGCACTTCTTCAGCGTGATGGCGTTTGTGCTCGGCGCCTGCGTGGGCTCATTTCTGAACGTTTGCATCTATCGGCTGCCATTAAATCTTTCCGTCAACCAGCCGCGGCGTTCGTTTTGTCCATCGTGTAAAACCCAAATTCCGTGGCACCAAAATCTGCCTCTCGTTAGCTGGCTTCTGTTGCGCGGCCGCTGCGCCAAGTGCGGGGCCCGCATCGCCTTCCGCTATTTTGCGGTCGAGCTCCTCACTGCCTTCTTTTTTCTCTTCATTTGGAAAACTTTTTCTTGGCAAATGGCGATCGCTTACTGGGTTTTCATCGCGCTCACCATCGCGGCTACCTTTATCGATTTCGAGCATTTCATTATTCCGGATGAAATCACCATTGGCGGGATGATTGCCGGGTTAATTGTCTCTCTCGTCGTCCCGCAATTAATGAATACCGATCGCCGTCTGACGGCGCTGCTCATCGCAGCGGGTTCAGCTGCGCTTGGTTACACACTGCTCTGGCTCGTCCTAGAAGGTGGAAAACTTGTGTTCGGGAAGAAACGGATCCGACTCGACAAACCAACCGTCTTCACCTGGACGCGTCATGGCGACGACGCCGATTTTATCGTCGGTGATGAAAAAAGTCTGTGGAGCGATTTCTTCGCCCGTGAGAAGGACCAACTCTTATTGCATTGTTCGAGCGCCAAAATGGCCGATCGCGAATATGGCAACGCGATATTGCGGTTTCACTACAACCGCGTTCAGGCCGGCTCCGAGACGTTCGAACTCGATCAGCTCGATGAAATCAGCGGAACAGCTAACGAGATCGAGATTCCGCGTGAGGCCATGGGCCGGGGCGATCTAAAATTTCTCGCCTGCATCGGCGCTTTTCTCGGCTGGCGCGCCGTTCTCTTCGCCATCTTCGCCGGCTCGCTTTACGGTTCCGTCATCGGCCTCGTCACCCTGATCCTTGGCAAACGCGTCTGGTCGCTCAAACTCCCCTTTGGCCCCTACCTCGCCCTCGGCGCCATCACCTGGATGTTTTGCGGCGACTCAATCGTGCGCTGGTACCAAACATTGCTCCGACCATAGCGAGCAAAATGACATCTTTTTCTGTCGTCCGCGGAAGAGAATGCGCGGCAATCTCGTTGCAGCCTTCATCCCTAAGGGCAAACTCGATCCCACAAATCACCGCGCGCTTATTTATGTATCGAAACAGAAGATCAGCCGCGCCCACCGGAACGCACGTGTGCGCTCTGGCGTCCTAGCCCGTCGGTTGGATCGGTTAGTTGGGCGTTGTTCCAAACCGCGGAATCTTCGGCGCAACCGATTCTGTTTCTGGATATGAAGGGCGGAACTGCAGCTGCCGGAATGAATCGCGAATAAGGAGGACGACTCTCTCGCGAACGGCTGGCGACTCTCGCCGCAGTCCTTCCGCAAATCTGTGGTCCCCGAGTGAGAAGAGGGTGCGGATAAGATGGTAGCATTGCTCCTCGAGTGCTTCACCGTCGAGGTGACTGTCAGCAGAGCGACTCAAGACGCGATGTAGTGCAGCGCCATCCCCAGCAATCGCCAAGTCGACATCCTGATCTCGTGGCTGCCACGAGCCACCGAACATAGCTTGCAAAGCGCGCTGCTCGGCCGGCTGCAACTTCGGGTGGCTACTCGTCCGGCAACCCGGAAGTAACGCTACGGCACTGACACAGCACAGGATCAACGCAGAGGGGAAACTCGCCGGTTTGAACATGCGTCAACGCCTAACAAGATGTAGATCGAATCATTCTATCTAATCCTGCTATCATTTCGTCTTTCCCGGCCCCCATAACGCTCGGCCGGGTTTGGCGCCGGTGTGTTCGCCGTCCTTCAGGACCTGGACACCGTTGACGAAAACGTGTTTCATGCCGACAGCGTACTGATGGGGTTTGTCGAAGGTCGCGCGGTCCGCTATCGTCGCAGGATCGAAGATGACCACGTCAGCGAACATTCCTTCCTGAATGAAACCGCGGTGATCGAGACCGAGATTAGTCGCTGGTAACGCGCTCAAGCGTCGCACTGCTTCGGGCAGCGTGAGCACTTTTTCGTCGCGCGTATATTTCCCGAGCACGCGCGCGAAATTCCCGTAAGCGCGTGGATGGGGATTTGATTTCAAAAACACACCTTCCGGCGCCTGAGAAGCTTCGTCCGAGCCGAAGGAAATCCACGGTTTGGCCAGTTCTTTGCGAACATTTTCTTCCGACATCAGGAAATACATTGAGTCGATGCGCGATTCGTCTTCGCTGAGTAAATCCATGATCGTTTCGATCGGATCTTTGCCCCGCATTCTTGCCACTTCGGCGAGTGATTTACCGGTCAGCGGCTTGAGTTTTTCGGATTTGAATCCAGTGAGCACAATTTTGTCCGGCGAACCGGCTGCGAGATATAAATTCTCCCAAGCATCGGAATCGATCCGCACTTCAGCCGCAATCCTCTCGCGGGTGGCCGGATCCCGCAGACGTTTGAACAACGCGGGGTATCCGCCATCTTCTGTCCACGGCGGCAAGCACGCATCGAGTCCGGTGCCGGCAGCGGTGTAGGTGTACATGTTAGCTCTGATTTTGAGCCCTTCCTTCTGTTCGGCTTCGATTCGTTCCAGTAGTTGATCTTCTTTCGACCAGTTTTTCTCGCCAGCCGCTTTTATGTGATAAAGCTCGGCCGGAATCCCGGCTTCGCGGCTGATTCGGATCAATTCATCGAGCGATTCGAGCAATTGATTCCCTTCACTCCGCATGTGCGAAATGTATTTGCCCTGATATTTGGCGGCGACCTTGCATAACTCGATTAGCTCTTCGGTTCTCGCATAAAACGCCGGTGGATAAATGAGCGACGTGCCAATCCCGAGCGCGCCTACTTTCATTTCTTTGCGCACCAGCTCGCGCATCTGCTCGAGTTGCTCCGGGCTCGGTTGTTTGTCCTCCAATCCTATGACGTACTCACGCACGGTGGTGGCGCCGAGGAAGGAAGCGACGTTGCACGAGACACCGCGCTTTTCCAGATAACGCAAATACTCGGCCAGTGTGTTCCATTTGATATCGAACTTGATGTCTCTTTGTTCGCGCACATACCGCTCTTTCATCCGGTCGTTGAGCGGACCCATCGAATTGCCTTCGCCCATGATTTCGGTGGTCACTCCCTGGCGAATCTCGCTCTGCGATCTTCCATCCTGAATGAGCGATTCCGTCGACCATGAGAGCATGTTGATAAAGCCGGGCGCAACGGCGAGACCCCGCGCGTCGATCGTGGTTTTGGCGGTGGCATTTGCAAAATCGCCAACGCCAGCGATGCGATCGCCGCGAACGGCGATATCTGTCACCCGGCCTTCCACACG
>JBKPMO010000079.1:0-79725 GCA_046732175.1 Verrucomicrobiota bacterium | reverse complement strand
GTCTGGCTTTGCCCTCCGCTAGAACTCGTACCTGATCGGACTTCGGCAATCGAATATCGCAATGACCATACCCATGAATGTGCATGAACATTGTTTTCCCAACGAAAAATGCATCCTCATGGATACCCGCGTTCGGTTTTTCTATAACACCGGGCAAACTAAGAATCCGCTCCCGTAATTTCTGGTTAAGTTCTTTTCCTGATTTCATGATCAATCCAAACATATTGAAATTTTTCCTCAGTTGGTTGGTTGCATTGGCCGCGACAAGCCCGTGGAAGCGGAACTTTTAGGCAATTTGAACCCGGCGATTATCAGCCAGATGAAACTAGGGAATCGCGTCAGCGGGATGAGAAAGATTAGTTGAGGAATCACCAAACTGAGCGCGCTTAATTCGCCGATTAGGGCAAGCGCGAGACCCGACGCGGCCAGCCATTTGGGCATCAGCTTCATGATTATCGACGGCACGGAGAGACCGGCAATGAGCAGGCCCATTGGCACTGAAAAACCGACGCCGCCGATCGAGAAGACGAGATAGTAGAGGGCGCGCACAACTCCGGTTTCTTGAGCAATACCGGGATAAGCCATTACCCAAAGCACCAGCGCTGAAATCGCAATGTTAAATGCAGTCATTAGTCCGCCGAACAAGGCAATGAACGCACCAGCCGCTCGGACGCCGAGAAACTGAAGCCTGCTCACCATCGTCGCGGTGAAGATGCCAAACGGTATGGCAGCGCCGAATTGTAAAAACGCGCACATCAAAACCGCATGCGGATGGGTCTGAAAGTAGGCCGCTATTGTTTGGGCAGATTCCCAGGGGCTGGGAAAATATGGGCGGATCGCCTCAGGGGAAGCCGCCAGATGTTCCGGGGAACGGAAAGAGATGACAAAGCACAGTCCAGCATTGAAAAGGAGCGTGTATATGAGGGCGAGAATGCCCGGATTGGGGCCGGCATGTTCGTGGCTTCGCGCTTTAGTTGTGTTCATGAATGATTCATATTATGAATGATTGCGGTGTTGCAAATATTTTTTTAATGTCTTTTTCAAGTTTATGAATGCTCGCAATTCGCGCCCATGCGGGGCGGCCTTTCTCCTGGCTCAGCTCGGCGCGCACGCCGCCGATCGTTTTGGAGAGAGAATTGCCGGCCTGGAGATCAACCCGCCGCACGCCGGGATTTTGCGCTTCATCGCTCGAACCCCAGCTTGCAATCAACAAGCCCTCGCCAAACGTCTCGGCGTGCTCCCGAGTCGCATGGTCATCTTGATTGATGAGTTAGCAGCGAAAGGTTTGGTCGAACGGAAACGCAGCACCAAGGATCGGCGCCACTCCGCCCTCGTTCTCACAGCGAAAGGCGAGCGGACTTTGCAAAAACTTTCCCGGATCGCAGCCGACCACGAGACCGATTTACTTGCCGCTCTCACCAAAAAAGAGCGAGAACAACTGGCCGCGCTGGGTCAAAAGATTGTCCAGCAACAAGGCCTTACCCCAGATGTCCATCCCGGCTACCGAAAACTATGATCGATCCCTGACGCAAACCGATTGGTTGGAGCGAAATTTCCTTTGCGTCTGTTCTGTCGCGTTCTTTCTGATCTCACCAAGAATATGGTGGTGTTTCAGATTAACTATAGCGTTGCCATCAAACTAAGCGCTGTAGCGTGCGCTGTCGCCAACGCAAAGTTTAGTTAATGGTTTGCCAGCTAATGCGAATTGAGATAGTCGCACTACTAATGTCGGCAATGGCAATGGGGTTCATACCTCCCGATCAGAAAACGATCCGCAATGCAATTGGCGATACAGGTGACTTACCTGTTCAGCTGCAGCGAGCTCTCGCATCAGATGGCGATGCCTTCGAGGCCATCCCGAAGCCGGGGCCGGGCGATTGGCTGGCTGTGCATCAAGAGCAAGATCAGACGTTTGAACAATTCAAGGCATCGAATCCAAATCGCCCTGCTCCAAACAAAAATATTATTTATTTTCAACCGCTTGGTGATTTTGCCCCTGAACGAAGCCCGCCTCTCGAAAAACTCAGCGAATTTGCCGCTTCCTTCTTTGCCATGGAAGTAAAAACGCTGCCGTCAGTCCCGATCGAGAATTTTCCAACACGGCGCAACCCGTTCACTCATAACCCGCAAGTGCTCACCACCGATGTCCTTCGCTTTCTTAAAGCTCGCATTCCCGGCGATGCCTTCTGCGTTTTGGCGATTACCATGGAAGATCTTTACCCTGAAGCATCGTGGAATTTCGTTTTTGGTCAGGCGTCACTGCGCGAGCGTGTTGGTGTTTACAGCTTTTCTCGCTACGACCCGGCATTCTACGGCGAAGCGCGCACGAACGGTTATGAGGTTCTCCTCTTACGCCGGAGCTGCAAAGTTCTTGCCCACGAGACCAGCCACATGTTTGGCCTAACACACTGCACCTTTTTCAATTGCCTGATGAACGGATCAAATCATCTGGCCGAAAGCGATCGACGTCCTTTGCACCTTTGTCCGGTCTGCCTGCGGAAGCTGCAATGGAGCGTCGGATTTGATGTCTTCGCACGTTACACCGCTCTGGAACAATTTGATCGTGGCACTGGATTCAGTGACGAAGCTGAGTGGCTCAAAACTCGAATTCAAAAAATTCGGCAGGAATGATGGAGGCTGCGCACCGACCCCGGTGCGATTTCGGAAGTTAGGCTTCCAGCCTGACCCGGCCGACAAGCTTCTAGCTTGTCGCCGTCTTATCCAGATCGGCAGGCAAGATGCCCGAGGTCCGAGACAGGCAAGATGCCTATCTTCCATCACTCGGCGCCCTACTCCCGCCCCGCTCTATTATTTTCCAGCCAATGGCAAAAATTCCTCGCGCACAACCTTGCCGTTTTTCACCGTGTAAACGCCGACTTCTGACATTTGAAACCTTTTCTTCGAATTCTTGTCAGTAACATCGACATCGTATTGCACGACAAATCGATCGTGGGCTACAAAGGGACCGCTTACTTTGAAGGTATGCACCTCCATGTTTTCAATCCACCAGTCTGCCTTTCCGCGAACGGCATCGATGCCGCGTTTTTCCGGTGACTCGCCGCCCATTCCCGATGCTTCCACACTCACGATGTCTTTGTCGTAAAGCGCATCGACCGCTTCGTGCCACGCTTGTTTGCGAGTTAGGTCTACAACTTTATTCGCAACTTCCTCTGTATTCATGTTCCTCCTGGATTTAAGATTGATATAATTACAACTGCATGCGGGCGATTAAGGTCAATCGCGCCTAACTGGGTGCTTGTCGATAAGGAATTTGTCCAGTTTGTTGAGTGAACTATTCCAACCGGCCACCCCCAACATCGGACAGCTCGACGGTCACGATGCTGTTATGATTTTGCCAGGTTTCGTCGTCCTGCCATTGCCAGGTAAACACGATTTTCCTTCCCGGCTGTAAATCACGGTACTCACCTTGAACCGTCATTTTTTCACCTTCCGGATTAGTGAGGTCCCAGCGAAACTTGCCGCCGACCCGCGTCTCCGCCACGAGGTCGCGCGTCCGAACGTTCTCCGGACCAAACCATTGCTTCAATTGCGTCGGATCGGTCCATGCTTGGTAAACGCGATTGCGCGGCACGTTAAGGAATCGTTTGATCTCAAGCGATGTTTTCTCCCCTGTTTTTGGGGCCTTTTCCTTCATAGGTGATCCGGAATTCTCCCGCATACCTTCACGATCAGCGCAACTATGCCCCCCGCTAAGGCGCCGACTGCGTCGGATACTTCTCAAACTTGGGCAGCGCGCCATCCATTTGGTCCCACGGATGCGCGTCTGTTGTCCATACATCAGCTTGCGGTTTGAACCAACTAGGGTCATCCAGGCTCGCAGTTCGGATCGCCACAAATTGAGGCACGGCGTCGGGCTTGACCACAACCGGCGCGCCACAGTCAGGGCAAAAGCCCCGGCGGGTCATGCCGCCCCGTTCGCTGGGCGACGCATGGAAACGGGGCGAACCTTGCAAGAGCTTGAAAGCTTCCGCAGGCACGATTACATAAGATGAAAACGGCCCGCCACTGGCTCGCTGGCAATCCCGACAGTGGCAGTGAAGCATCATCACGGGTTCTGCGGTGGATTCGTAGCGAATCGCGCCGCACGCGCAGCCGCCGGTAAACGGAATCTGTACGGGCGGTTTCATAGTTGATCTCGAATTTCTGGTTCGACGAGTTTCACCAGGGAGACGAGCGATTCTTGCCAGCCGAGATAACACATTTCGGCTGGAATGGCAGCAGGGATGCCTTCTTGCACAATCGTCACTTCCGTTCCGCAGGAAACTTTTTTTAGCGTAATCGTCGTCTGCATTTCGCCTGGTAAGTTCGGATCGTCAAACTTCTCGGCGTAACGAATGCGTTCGTGTGGCGTTAGATCAAGATATGTCCCACCGAAGGAGTGGCTCTTACCGGTGCTGAAGTTAGTGAATGACATCTTAAAGCCGCCGCCGACTTTGGCGTCCATCTCATGAACCTTGCAAGTGTATCCGTTAGGCGGCAGCCATTTCGCCAGCGCATCGGCGTCAACAAACGCGCGATAAACTTTTTCCGGCGTGGCGCGTAGCACCCGGTGAAGCCGCACCGTGTTTGTGGAGGCAGGTTTGGTTTCTTTCATTACCCTTTCCTTTCCACGAATTGCTTAAGTTCGGTACCGATGATCGTATTCCATCCCGCCTCGAAATTCTTCCGTGCATACGCCGGCGTTTTCGGAAACGTCTCGAGTCCGCTGTGCGTCAACTTCAGTCGGGTATTCTCGCCTTCCGGCAACAGGTCAAATGTGACCAACGAGTCGCCTGGCTCGCCTTTGTAGCGCCAGGTGTAGGCGATTTTCTTTTGCGGAATCACTTCGGTGATTTTGCACAAATGATGATACCTGGTGCCTTCGTGCTCGACCGTAAATTCAAATTCAAACCCCACCTCCGGCCTGAATTCCTTGAGGTCGAAATACCATTGCCGCATTTGATCAACATCGGTGAGCGCCTGCCAAACTTTCGCGACCGGCGCATTGAACATCCGGTCCATCACAACTGCTTCCGCTATGTTTGTAGTCATAATTGCTCTCCTCTGAATTAGCTATCGTACTGATCGTGCCGCCGCACCCACGACATGGTCTCCTCCGGATCTTCGTCACGCCCTTTCGGCGTCAGATCGAGGAAATTATACGTGCCTACCAGCTGATCGAGGCCGCGCGCATACGCCGAATAGGTGTGGAAGACATTTCCCTCTTCATCTTTGTAGAATACGCTCAGGCCCGGAAGTTCGTCGCTCATGAACTCTACCGTTTCGTAGCTGTAGTAAACCTTGTTCTTCTTCTCTTCTTCTTCAGTAAAGGAAACATGGTAATCGAAGTTAAAGTCACTGCCGTACGATGATACCCATTTGAAACGCCAGCCCATGCGCTTCTGATATGCTTGAATCTCAGAAAGCGGCGCGCGCGAGACCACCACTAACGTCGTGTCGCGATGCGGCAAATGCCAGTTCGCACCGTCAAAATGATCCGCCAGATAGGAGCAGCTCTTGCAACCTTCCTCCCAACTCGGCCCGAGCATGAAATGATAGATAATCAGTTGGCTCCTGCCCTCGAACAAATCAGCCAGCGTCTCTTTCCCGTCCGGTCCCTGGAAGACGTACTCTTTTTCAATCTTGACCATCGGAAGTTTACGGCGCGCCGCGCTCAGCGCGTCGCGTTGGCGCGTGAACTCCTTTTCCCGATTCAATAAATCTTTCCGCGCCACCAGCCATTCAGCGGCCGACACTACTTCGGTTGGTTTTTCTGCCAGTTTCATTTTCCCTTCCTTTCGTTTGTTGGGTTGCTTTTCCAAAAAGTTTCTTGAAGGCCAGCACGGCCGCGCCCCCGCTCGATGTCGCACCAGCGGCGGCCGCCATCAATCCCACGCTTGCCACACACGCCGGACACATTGGTTACGCTGCTCCTTTCTTTTGTGGTTGTTTATTCGTTTTCTCCAGATACGCGGCCAGGCGATTGAGTGATCCCTCCCAGAATTTGCGATATTCCTCGACCCACTGCGCCGCCTGTTTCAACGGCCTGGCCTGCAACTGCATTTCGTGAATGCGCCCGTCGCGCCGATAACGTCGCCGTCGGAGCAAGCCCGCCTTTTCCAGAACGCGTAAATGTTTCGAAATGGCTGGGAGCGACATGTCATAGCGCCGGGCCAAATCCGTCACGCACCGGTCACCCCGTGTCAGTTGCGCCAGGATCCGCCGCCGGGTTGGATCCGCCAGAGCGGAAAAGGTGCGATCAAGCGTTCTCGGATTATACTTAACCATCTGGTTAACTATTTGGCACACAAAATTGGCAATGCAAACAATTTTTTCGCCGCTACCGGCGACCCTTTTCTAATCCAACGTCTGCCGGTAACGCTTGACCGCAATGGCCAAGACGATGAGAGCAAAAAGCGCTATTTGCCAAAGCTGAAGACTGACGTCGATGAGGCCATTCCCTTTCAACAAGATGCCCCGGACAATGCGCAGAAAATGAGTGAGAGGAAAAGCTTCCCCGACCACCTGCGCCCATTGTGGCATCCCGCGAAAAGGAAACATGAATCCGGAGAGTAAAATCGACGGAAGAAAGACGAAAAACGCCATTTGCACTGCCTGTAACTGGTTCTTCGCGATGGTGGAAAAGGTGATTCCCATCGCCAGGTTCGCGACAATGAAGACGAGTGCGACTACCAGCAGGAGAAGGATGCTGCCCTGCATCGGCACGTGAAAAAGAAAGTAGGCCGCCATCAAAATGACCGAAACCTGGATATAACCGACAAGAATATAAGGCACGATTTTTCCAACGAGCACTTCGCTCGGCCGTGTTGGCATCGAGAGAAGATTTTCCATCGTCCCGCGCTCGCGTTCGCGCGTAATGGCGAGGCCGGTAATCATGATCATGGTCATGGTTAGAATTACGCCCATCAGACCGGGCACGATGTTGTATTGGGTAATCACTTCAGGGTTGTAGAGCGAGTGGACGCGCAGATCAATTGGTCCGCTCGTCCCACTGAGCGATGCAAGCGGTCCTTTCAAATCGTTCTGCAATGCCGCATCAAACAGCGGCGGTAATGAGCCGAGCGCGATTCCGGTCGCAGCCGGATCCGTCGCGTCCGCCTCGACCAATAGAGCAGGTCGATCACCTCGCAAAAGATCGCGGCTGAAATTTTGCGGAATGTTGATGACAAACTGTACCTGCCCACGGGCAAGCAAATTGTAGCCTTCGGCTTCGGTTTTCACTTCCCGAACAAAATCGAAGTAGGTGCTGTTCTTCATCGCATAAAGCAGCGTCCGACCTTGCGCGCCCTGATCGGCCAAAAGCACCGCGGCGGGTAGATGTCGCGGATCGGAATTAATGGCGTAGCCAAAGAGCGTCAGCTGGATGAGTGGAATGCCGAGCATCATGGCGAAGGTGAGTCGGTCCCGCCGCATCTGCAGGAATTCCTTCGAAATAATGCCGCCCAGACGCTGAAACGAAAATTTGGGATGCCCTTTCATGATTTGCCGTCGTCCATCAAGCTGATGAAAGCGTCTTCCAAACCGGATGGAATTTGCTGCCACTGGTAAGGCTCATGCCGAAAGGGTGCGATGGCGTGTTCAAGCTCGGACGCATTGTTGCTGCTGACGTGAAGCGAATTTCCGAAGGCAACTGCTTGCTGCACCCCGCGAGTCTCGCGCAGTTGTCCGGCTAGCTGCGACAAATCCGGTCCGCGCACCGACCATGTCGTCAGTCCGACACGCGAGATCACTTCCTCGACCGTGCCATCCGCCAGCAATTTGCCCTTGGAGATGTAAGCCAGCCGCTGGCAACGTTCCGCTTCATCCATGTAATGCGTGGTAATGAGAAATGTGAGTCCCTCGGCCGCGAGCTGATGAATTTCTTCCCAGAAATCGCGTCGCGCTTTTGGGTCAACTCCGGCCGTCGGTTCGTCCAACAACAACAATTTCGGGCGATGAATGAGACAGGCTGTAAGCGCGAGACGCTGCTTCCAGCCGCCCGACAATTGTCCGGCGAGTTGAGTCTTGCGTTTTGCCAGCCCAAGTTCGTCGAGACTTCGCCGCACCGCCTCTCGCCGGTTTTTCACGCCGTACATGCGCGCAACGAAATCGAGATTCTCCTCGATACTTAAATCCTCCCAGAAACTGAATCGCTGCGTCATGTAACCGACCTCGCGTTTGATTGCTTCGCTCTCCGCAATCACATCATGGCCCAGAACCTGTCCATTGCCGTCATCGGCGCGAAGCAATCCGCACAGCATTCGGAGAAAAGTCGTCTAGCCGCTACCGTTCGGGCCGAGGAACCCGTAGATTTCGCCCGCGCGCACCGTGAGATCGACGTGATCGACCGCAGTAAGCTCGCCAAAACGTTTTGTCATACCCCGAACCTCAATGACTGCTTCGCCGTTTTTCATTGCGACTTGAATTTGACGTCGACCGGCTGACCGGGATGCAGATTTGCGGAAACCTGCGGATCGAATACCGATTCAACCATGAAGACGAGTTTCTCCCGGCTTTCGCGGCTGTAGATAACAGGCGGCGTGTATTCTGCGCGCGTCGAGATATAGCTCACTTTGCCGACGAAAGGTTTTTCCACGCCGTCCACCGTCACCTGGACGGGGTCACCATAGTGGATGGAGCCAACCCGTGTTTCCGGAACAAATGCGCGCACTTTGATGTTTGGCGGAGGCAATAGAACAACAACCGGTTTCCCAGCGGCAACCCACTCGCCCTGACGAAAGAGTGTGTCGTAAACCAGACCCGCTTCCGGTGCCACCTGCTTTTTCTGGTCAAAATTCCACTGGGCCTGAGTCAATCGTTGTCGATCCTGGTCTCGGGTCGAGCGCGCCCGATCATAGTCCTGCGCTGAAGCCGGACCTCTGCGAAGTAATTCGTCCTGACGTTTGAACTCTGCTTCGGAAAGCGCGAGCGCGGCCTGGGCCTGATCGCGCGCCGCTTTTTCGGCCGTTTCATCTAGCGAGAAAAGGGGTTGCCCGCGCGTTACCTGTTGGCCGCGCTGCACCGACAACGTCTCCAACTGTCCGGCCAGGGGCGACGCAACGTAAACAAATTCGCCCTCGACATACCCCTGGAACCGATCTGTCGATGGATCGCCGCAACTGCTTAAGAAAAATGCGATGACTAACGAGATCGCAACTGACGCAATCCGTCGCCAGTGAAATGCATTCATGCTTTGCGTCCTTTCATGGTAAGCGCGCCTTCGAGAACGATCTTGAGAATTCCGCTGAACCCTTCTTTCGGCATCATCCCTAACTCCTCCATCTTAGGCGGATTCATGATTGCCTGGATTATCGCCAACAAAATTTCGATGATCAGTCTGGCCGGAACATCTTTTCTGACCATCCCATCACGCTGTCCCTCGATGAAGAGTTTCCCGAAATAGCGCTCGATTAACGCCGCCCGGCGGCGCTCGACAACTTTGAACACCTGCGGCGCTTTCTGCCGCATATCACGCACGAACGGCGGCTTAATTTCATCCAGTTCACGCTGAGCATTGGCCAGCAATGCGTGCAGCGTTGCCGGAAAGTCATGGGGCTTCGTGTGGGCCGCTTCCTTTAGTTTTCCTTCAACGCCGGCGAACTTATCGGCCAGCACCGCCTCGAGCAGTTCTATCTTCCCCGGGAAATGGGCGTAAAGCGTCTTCTTGCTGATGCCGAGCTCTTTGGCTAGATCGTCCATGGTCACACTGCGGAATCCGTGATTGAAAAAATGCGCCCGCGCCGCATCGACAATTCGCTGCCGGTTGGAATCAGACTGGCGACTTGGTGTTCGCGATTTGTCCGCCCGCTTCATCCCGACAATCTTAGCACAACGTGGAAACTAATCCAGTGTATTTAGTTTCCACGGGGCGAATTTTTTGCTGTGATTTGATCCTCGAATCCGGCCACTGCCCCTTAAAATCGTCCCCTAAGCGTCGCGGCCCTCTAGCCGAAGTTCAATTTCACCACCAAAGAAGCGGATGAGGTGCCAAAAATAGCGGGTCACAGGGATGCACCGCGGACGTGCAGCCCGCTTCTCCCAAAATATAGATGCACAACCGCCGATGGAGAATCACTGCACCTTATCGGTGCCCTCCTTTTCTCGCGAGTCTATCGCGATCCAGTTTACTTCCCAACTCTTCCCGCCGTCGTCGGAAAACGATTGTTCAAATCGGCATGAGGCCGGAGTAATCTCCGAAATAACGAATCGGACAAAAATCGCCCGCCCATTCAGTGTCTCCTGGTCAAAAAACTCGCCGCGCCCATTCTTGAATTCGCCAATCGTTGGCTGGCTTAACGTGCCGTCGTTAATGTTCGCGAAATTGAGACTCCATTGATGAGACTTGGGGTTGTAAAGTCGCAGACTCAACCCTTCAAAGTGGCCGGCTTCACCATCGGCTACGAGTTCCACCAAATTAGCGCGGCCCTGCCAAACTTTTCTTACGACAGTCTTGCCGTCATATTCTACCCAGGTATTCGAGCCGCTTAAAGGATGAGTTCGACGCCAGAGATGCGTTTTCCAAGTGCCGATATGGAAATCGAAATCCTGTTGTGCATGGTAAGTTTCAGAAGGCATCGGCTGAGGCTTTACCTTCGACCCAGCAGTCTCATGATTCTCACGCGAGAAAGTCATCACCCAATTCGTTTCCCAAGTTTTTCCCCAGTCATCCGAGAATGCCTGCTCAAAGCGGCTCGAGTTTGGAGTGATGTCCGAAAAGCTATTTCGCGCGAGGATCGGTCGGCCGGCCAACTCCTCCTGGTCAAAAAATTCGCCTCGGCCATTATTGAATTGACCAATCATCGGTTTGTTGATCACTCCGTCGCCGCTGTTTGCCCAGTTCAAACTCCATTGGTGAGTTTCGGGATTGTATAAGCGTAGTCCCGCGCCCTCGATGTGGCCGGCGGGCCCGCTCACATCCAACTCAATGAGGCTGGCCCTGCCATTCCAAACCTTACTCACGATTGACGTCCCATCATACTCGACCCACTGCTTCGAACCGGTTAATGGATGCGCGAGACGCGACACGTGAGTCTCCCAAGTGCCAATGTTGAAATCGAAGTCATGTTCACCATCTCGCTCCTTCGCCGGTGGCGGAGTTGGTGAACTTGCCAGCGACACCTCTTGAAGCAGTGACAAGGCAGCAATCGGCGCGCACACCAGAAGACCAGTACGAAAATATTTATTTGTTAGTTTGTAGTTTCTACTCATTCCGCAGTTAAAGAAGCGATCGAGGCGTTGGTGAAAGCAGTAGCACTTCGGGTTGTTCCTTGGTAAGTTCTGCTAGTTTCATCCTGAGTTCTTTTCCCCGCATAGATTGAGCAACAGCTGCTGCTTTCTCGTAAACTTCACGATCTGGAAAATGCGAAAACCACACGAAGACGTTCGCGTCCTCTCGCACAGGCAAGCGCGGGAAGGTATTCGGACGAGTTTCGGTGACAAACGAAGCCAGCACTGAAATTTCCGCCTCCGCCAGGTGCGGCCGAAGTTCGCGTTCGAAGAATGCCGCGAAATCCGTGCCCTTCGTTTTGCCCAGGTGATAGATCGTTGCCACTAACAGACTTTCTCGCTCAGTGTTCGATCCCAGCGGAGCGCGCTTGGCCTGCTCCAGGTGAAACTCGGAAGTCGGCGAAGTCGGATGCAATAGAAGGACGTTGTCACAATCAATCATCGTTGCATTGGCCGCATCGCGATGAGCTTTCCAGACTGGACCGTCGTAAAACTCCCCTAATTGCGCACGCCGCGCCTCCATGTCGCTAAAGCCTCGCAGCCAGACGAAGCGATCCGGGTTATTGATATCGCGAAACTGACCAATGATTGTCATCCCTGTAGCTTCCTGGGTCTCGATGAACTCTCGCTCGAAGAGCGCGATCAGAGTTTCGCATTCGCCTCGGAGAAGCGTGTATTGTCGAAGTTCAACTACCGGACAGCACATCCGTGTGCTGGCGGGGCTTTTCACAAATTCCATCGTCCAATTAGTTTCCCACGTTTTGCCTCCGTCTTCGGAGAAGGCCTGCTCCCAACGGGGTTGGATAGGGAGATTCGTCCACAAAAAGCGAACCCGAATCGATTTCCCTCTGAGAGTATCCTCGGCGTAAAAAGTTCCCACACCGTCCTTGAATCCTCCGACGACAGGCGGATCGAGATGACCAAGGTTACGGCCGTCGATCCACCAGATCGACCACTGTCGTTTTGCCGCATCGTACGTACGTAAAGTCACGGCGCGATAAGCGTCACCTGGAAAATCGAGAATGTTCTCATCCAAAGTACCTGCGCCGCCCAGAATCTTTTGCACCACGCACGTTCCTTTGAACTCGATCCAGTCGTGATTATCAGCGAGTCGCTCCTTCAGGCGCCGGTGGTGCACAAGCCAGCATCCAACCAGAAAATCAAAGTCGTCGGACCCCTTCGCCTGGTTTTCTGTTTCTTTCATTTTTGCCATTCGATTTTCCACTTTCGAATAAACCCGAGATCACAGAAAACGCCCAATCGCCCTAGGTTTCGTTCGGTGTTCAGCGTTCGATGTTTTCTTTTTCCAATCAGTTCTCACCTTTCGCTTTTTGCAACCCGCACTTCCAATTCCTTGCGAATCCTGCCACGCCTTGCCAGCATCACCATATGAAGCAATTTCTGCTGGGCACATTTCTCTCTGCGTTGATAATTCCGACGTTGTCGCTAGCCCAAACCAAACAGCTAACCGAACAGTTGGGAAAGACGGTGCTTTACGGTGACGTCGCATTGTCCCCCGATGGGTCTCACGTCGCCTGGGTCCAATCCACTGCCGCGACTACTCCGAAACAAACTTATATTCGGTCCACAACCGGCGAAGGTCCGGCAATTCCGGTCGACCTCAAAACCTCGGGCGAGAGAATCGACGCCGATCCCACGTGGTCTCCCGATTCCAAAACCCTCGCTGTTCTTTCCGATGGGGGCGAAAAAGACCAAAAACAGCTCTGGATTCTAAGCGCCGACGGGTCCAAGCCCCGTCAACTTACCCATGTTAAAGGGTATATCGCCCGCCCGCGCTGGTCGCATGATGGGCGCCGGATTGCCGTACTATATATAGAGGATGCTGGAGGCGGCGGTCCCCTCATGGCCGCACCCCCCACCACTGGTATTATCGATACCGCCATCCACAACCAGCGGATCGGTGTTTTCGACCTCGCCACCCCCGACTTACGCCAGGTTTCACCCCCGAACCTGCATGTCTACGACTACGATTGGTCACCCGATGACAAAGCATTTGTCGCCACGGCTGCGCCGGGGCCAGGTGATAACAATTGGTGGATCGCGCAGATCTACACCATCGACGTCGCCAAAGGCGATGCGATCTCCGTTTATAAACCTGCGCTTCAAGTAGCAGTCCCGCGCTGGTCGCCCGATGGCAAAGCCGTCGCCTTTATCGAAGGCTTGATGAGCGACGAAGGATTCCATGGCGGCGACTTATTTACCATCACCGCCGATGGCCAAAAAATTTCGCATCACACCAAAAATCGCAAGACCTCGATCAGTTCATTCTTTTGGCAGACGCTGAACCGAATCGCTGTCACGGAAATCGTTGCCGGCGGCAGCGCGATCTCGGAATTGACTCTGGCTGATAATTCAGTCCGAACTATCTGGCAGGCTCCGGAACATCTTCATGCTTTCGGTAACTTCCCTAACTTCGCTCTTTCCAAAGACGGAAAGTTCGCAGCCGCGGTGCGCAATAACTACGAAACTCCGCCCGAGGTGTGGTTCGGACCTTTGGGCGATTGGCGCCAGCTAACGAAAAACAATGCGGCTTTAACTCCGTCGTGGGGCAAAGCGGAAAATCTGGAGTGGACCAACGAGGGCTTCCGTATTCAGGGATGGCTGATCCCACCGGGCCAAGTCGCGCCAGGCAAGAAATATCCCATGGTCGTTCTCATTCACGGCGGTCCGTCGAGCGCAACAACGCCGGAGTGGCCGGCGTCATTCGGCATGTCGCGCGCGATCGTCGCTGCGCTGTCATCGCAAGGTTACTATGTGTTGTTGCCGAATCCGCGCGGAAGCTACGGCCAGGGCGAAGATTTCACCCGCGCCAACGTAAAAGATTTCGGTGGAGGCGATCTTCGCGATAATCTGGCTGGTGTTGATGCCGCGATTGCGAAGTTTCCCATCGATCCCTCGCGTCTCGGCGTAACGGGTTGGAGCTATGGAGGCTACATGACGATGTGGACGGTCACCCAAACCAATCGTTTCCATGCGGCTGTCGCCGGCGCCGGCATCGCCAATTGGCAAAGTTATTATGGCCAGAACCTGATCGATCAATGGATGATCCCATTCTTCGGCGCTTCGGTTTACGACGATCCCGCGGTTTACGAAAAGAGTTCGCCGATTCAATTCATCAAGCAGGTGAAGACACCAACTTTGGTTATCTCTGCCGAGCGGGATGCGGAATGTCCCGTTCCGCAATCCTACGAATTCTGGCATGCTCTGAAAACGCTTGGCATACCGACACAGCTCGTCATTCATCCTGGAGAAGGCCACATGTATCTCAAGCCGGAAAATCAGATTGATAGAATGGATCGTACTGTCGCCTGGTTCGATAAGTATCTGAAGTAAGTACTGGGCTTCTCGCCCCTGTTCCCTGACCTCTAATCTTTGATTACGGCGCCTTTGTCCTGAAAGTGAGATTTACTTCCCAAGTCTCGCCGAACGCTTCTGCTTTTCCGTCCGTCGTGAGCTTTCCTGAGATTTGACCGTTCTCGTTTTTGAACTCGCTCATCTTGATCGATGCAGGCGAACTAATTGGCTTCTGTTTGTGCGCCTCATGCAGGACATCGCAGGTCACGACTTTTCCGTCGAGCTGAATTCCGATGACCAGCGCGCTCCCAAAATCCCCGAACAACGCTTTCAGGTCCGGTTGCTCATCTTTGGAATGATCCTTTTCGGTAAAAACAAGTTTCATCGTTTCCTGACCTCTCAACGGCGTGCCTTTATGCGCGGAAACAAACGCCAGATTCGCCGGTTGATCGTTGCCTTTGAAAATCGCGCTGATCTTAGAATCGGCCGAGATCAATTGTGCCGCACTCGAGGCGACAATAACAAAAATCGAACCAATCGTTTTCATCTGATTTGTTCTCCTTCCTCTGCTCTTTGCCTGTACCGTTTCGGTTGTAGGGCGCGCCCCGTGAGACGCCAACGTTTGTCTCGGTGCCTTCTGTGTCCTCTGTGGTGAAAATCTCGAAGCACTGATAAATTAGCGAAATGAAAGATGATAAGGACAACATTCAACTCAGCGCGGTCGAAGATTACAATGGCATTTTGACCATTCGCGGCGGGGGCGCGCGACGAGATTGGAACGGCATTCATTACAAGCAAGGCATGTCCGGAAAGAATGTCGGGACGACCAAACTATCGGCGAATATCGCCATGATTCCGCCCGCTGGCGTCGCCGCCGCCCACATTCACGTCGGTTTTGAAGTCATCCTTTACATCATCGAAGGAAGAGTCCGCCACGAATTCGGTACTGGCCTGAAACAGGTTTTGGAAAATGAAGCTGGCGACTTCATTTACATCAAACCGGGCGTCCCTCATGAGGTCTTCAACATGAGCGACACCCAGCCAGTCGTCGCCTTCGTCGCGCGTTCCTCCGCCGCTGAGTGGGACGACATCATCCCGTACGATCGGAACCAGACTAGACAAGATTAACAAGATCCCTGTAGAGCGAACCGAATCGACATGTTGGCCAATCCGGTAAATCCTGTCTTTCCTTAAACGCTCTCCTTTCCACACTCATCGATTTAGGCAAAAAATCGCACCTATATGGCATCTGACCCCCCTTCATTAATCGGTCTTCCGGCTGGCGTTTCCGCCGCGCAAGCGGCGGCGAAGTTCGATCAACTGCAACAAAAACTCGTTCCGCTTTGGCGTTTAATCGAGTCATTCAATCAGGAGGAACAAACCATCGTGGTTGTGCCGTCAATGTCTGTCGATAAGACGGCAACAGGTTCTGAGGCCCAGGGCTACGAAGAACGTTTTCTGTTTCTGCTTTTGCTCTTGGCGCAACCGCGCGCTCGAATGATCTATGTAACTTCCCAGGCGATCCACCCCAGCGTGATCGAATATTACCTCGACCTCCTTTCCGGAGTCATTCCCAGTCACGCCCTGCGCCGGCTCATTTTGCTTTCGCCCTACGACGATTCTGACCGACCTCTCAGTCTTAAGCTGCTCGAGCGACCTCGCCTTCTTGAGCGAATCGAAGCCGGCATCCTCAACAAAGATCGCGCCCATCTCATCTGCTACAATACTACCTTCCTCGAACGCAACCTTGCCTTGCGTCTGGGAATCCCGCTTTATGGAGCGGATCCGCTGCATCTCCCTTTCGGAACAAAAAGTGGATGCCGTCAATTATTTGCCCGCGCCCGAATCAATCATCCACTCGGGTTCGACAACCTGAAGAACATCGAAGAAGTAGTCTCGGCGTTGGTCCAAATGCACGCCAAGCGACCGTCAATGACACAAGCGATCGTGAAACTGAATGAGGGCGTGTCCGGAGAAGGCAATGCTACGGTGGATCTATCCAATCTGTTTGAGCCTGCCAGTGCTGCCATCGCCGAGCGGGTGCGTGGGATGCGTTTCGAACACGGCAAAGTTAACTTTGATGAGTACGGCGCAAAGTTTCGCGCCCGCGGCGGAGTAGTCGAAGAACGCGTCGGCGTCGGAGCCAAAGAAGTGCGTAGTCCGAGCGTGCAGTTGCGCATTACGCCGCTGGGCAAAGTGGAACTACTTTCGACGCACGACCAGATGCTTGGAGGTCCGACCGGACAAACCTATCTCGGTTGCATCTTTCCAGCTGATCCTGCTTATGCCGTCGCTATCACCCACGACGCCGCCAAGGTTGGAGAGCTATTGCGAGATGCTGGTGTCATCGGCCGTTTTGCGATCGACTTTGTCGTCACTCGCGCGCACGAGAGCACCTCGTGGGAAACCTATGCCATCGAGATCAATCTCCGGAAAGGCGGAACTACGCATCCTTTCCTGACTCTGCAATTTCTTACTGGCGGCATTTATGATCCGGAAAGCGCGACATTTATCGCCCCAAACGGACACAAAAAATTTCTCGTTGCCAGCGATCACCTCGAATCGCCAAAGTATAAAGGGTTCACCCCGGATGATCTTTTCGATCTGGTCGTTCGGCGCGGCCTGCACTTCGGACAGGTCCGACAAACAGGAGTTGTTCTCCACATGCTCAGCGCTTTGGGGAGCACTGGCCGCTTGGGTCTGACCGCAGTCGGCAATTCACCCGAGGAAGCGCAATCAATCTTCGATAAAGCCAAGCGCGTCCTCGATGAAGAAGCGCGCTTTGACGAGTTGTAGATCTCACCTTCCGACCCGCGGATCAACCACCGAAGTCGGGCGAAGACGGGTTGGACCTTGGGTTCGCTACTTCGGCCGTGGATCTTCGAGTTTCCAATCCGCCGGCCTAACCCCGGCCCGTAAATTTGTTACCGCCTTAATCAGAATGTTTGCCGCGTTGCGAGTTTCCTCGAAAAGTTTTTCGTCGCGATCAAGCTCTTCGTGACTCGTCGCGTATGGTTTGTAATAACCAACGTAGCGTTCGAGTACTGCGCCTTCACCAGCCGGAAAGAGTTTCATATCACAGAGCCAGTCGTGCAGCGCACGGCGAACCGACTCCGCGCCTTCCGTGTCACCATGAACTATTACTGAGAACGCGCGACCTGCCAGGTGTCGCGGATAATGCCACCCTCTTAGCTCCAGCGCTTTTGCTTCTTCCGGATTTTTTCCATGCGTGCTGGTTGGATCCGGATTTCCACCATCGGCACAAACGAGCCGATCCATCATCAGCTTGAACGCACTGGGCACCTGATACCAGTGCACCGGCGTGACAATCATGATGCCGTGCGCAGCGATCCAGCGCGGATAAATTTCGTGCATCCAGTCTTGCGTCTGACCGAGGTAATGATTCGGATAACAACTGCACGGCCAGTGACAAAGCGGCATCGCAGTTGAAACACATGCTTTACATGGATAAATCACGCGTCCGTACTCTGCTGTCAGCACACTGAGATCGAGTAGATCAATTTCGAATTCGGCCGTTTCCGCAAGAATCTTTTCTGCTTCCTTGGTCAAGCGAAATGTTTTCGACATCTCGCCGGGGCAGGTCTGATCCGTGCGAGGCGATGCGCATATCAAGAGGATGCGCGAAGGCGCATCAAGCGATTCATGCTGCTTTTGCGCGGCGATGATTTTGTCGCGTGCATCGAGCCATTCGATCGACAACTCACATTCAGGATCCGCAAAGCTCGGACCTGCTTTGCGAATGCGCGGCGATTTTCGCGACTCGCTATAATTTTGCCAGGCAATCTCTGCCAGCGAATCCAACTCCCGTTCGTGCGAATCAAAAGTCGGATCATAGAACTGTTGCCGCCACCGCAACAGAAATTCAGATTTTGAAAGCTCCGTCGGCGTTTGCCCTATCCGAGCCTTCGGCACACGGGGCGAGCGTTCATCGTTCACCTACAAGTATCGCTGCGCCTCTGTTATTTGGTCGCAATCCGGGTCCACGTGCTTCGGAGGCGGATTGCAAATTCAATTTGAACAGAAGGTAACAAAGCTAACGAAGATTCCTCTGGACCTGAATCCTGAACCCTTTGCTAGAGGTGGAGTAAGAGCATGAGCATGAGTAAGAGAAGCTCGCCCCTGCCTCTGCAGTCTCTGCATCCGCTGTGGTGAATCGGGATTACTTGCCAATGAGAATACAAACGCCCGCCGCCAGCGCGACAAGATTGAGTAGAAGAATGGCCGGGCCGAAATAAACGCCAAAACCCATGAGACCATAAATAATCAGGAAAACCGCGACTAAAATCATGCCGATGCTTCGATTCGATTTCATAATCGCATTTAACCACAGAGGACACGGAGGACACAGAGGAAATTGAATTTGCCCTCTGTGAACTCCGTGATCTCTGTGGTGAATATGCAGATCGACGCGCACGAGGAAGTCTGGCCTCTCGAAAAACCGTTTCGCATTTCCCGTGGCAGTCGTACTGAAACGCGAGTCGTCGTTGTGACGCTGACAGATGGGCCATACACCGGACGCGGCGAAGGTGTCCCGATTAAACGTTACAACCAGACTCCTGCCTCTGTCCTCGCAGACATCGAATCGATCAAGAGCGCGCCGACCTTAAATCGGAAGCAACTGCAAAAGTTACTGCCGCCCGGCGCCGCCCGGAACGCGGTCGACTGTGCGTTGTGGGATTTGGAAGCCAAGCTTTCGGGCAAACGCGCTTGGGAGCTGACCAACGTCTCGATCGCTCCGGAAGTGGAAACCACATTCACGATTAGCCTCAATACCCCCAAAGCAATGGCAACGGCGGCAAAGGCAGCAGCGCACCTGCCGATTTTGAAACTCAAGCTTGATGGAAACAACGCAGATCTCACGCGAGTCCAGGCCGTTCACGAAGTCGCGCCAAGAGCGCGCCTTCTCATCGATGCTAACGAGTCATGGACTCCAGATCATTATAACAATATTGTGAGACCATTAGCTGAATTCGGCGTCGAATTAATTGAGCAGCCGTTTCCTGCTGATGGCGATGAGGTACTCGAAACTCTCGATCATCCAATTCCAGTTTGCGCCGATGAAAGCTGCCATACGAGTGCTCATCTCCCCCCACTCAAAAATTGTTACGAAGCCGTGAATATCAAACTCGACAAGACCGGCGGGCTAACCGAGGCTCTACTTTTAGCGGCGCGCGCACGCCAGGCTGGCTTTAAATTATTGATCGGGTGCATGGTCTGCACCTCGTTAGGAATCGCCCCCGCTCGCCTACTCGCCGGCGTCGCCGATTGGGTTGATCTTGATGGAGCCTTACTCCTCGGCCGCGATCGCGATGGCCGAATCATCTACGAGAACGGCAGGATTGGAATGCCATCCCGGGAATTGTGGGGTTGACTGCATCCCAATGTGGGAGGGGCCTCAGTGCCCCGACTTTTTGCTTGAACATTCATTTCATTACAACTTGGCTGATAAGAGGCTCCATCTCATGAACACATACCTCGTCCGAACGTTTGCCTTCTGTTTCATCCTCGCATCTGCTCAGGCACGTCCGCTCGCACTGGTGGGCGGTCGCCTCATTGACGGCTTCGGTGGTCACCCACTGGCCAACAGCGTGATCATCATCGAAAACGAGCGCATCGCCGCCGTCGGAACGGTGGGCACACTTCAGCCGCCCGCGGATGCGGAAGTCATCTCCACCGAGGGCATGGATGTGCTGCCGGGACTGTGGGATTGCCATGTCCACACGATGTTGCTCGGTCATAGCGACTATGATCATTGGGACAAAACCTATCCTCCCCGCTACGGCGGCGAGATTATGCCGGCCGCGGCAAGGCAATTACTCATGGCCGGCATTACCAGCGCGCGCGATCTCGGCGCTCCCCTGAAGGAGAGCATTGATGTGCGCGATCGAATCAATCGCGGCGAAATTCCAGGCCCTACGCTCTACGTCGCCGGTCCATTCATTCAGCACGAACCTTATCCCGGCACCGAGCTTTTCCGTTGGGGCGTCAAAGGACCGACAGACGGCAAAGCCAAGGTCAAACAGCTTGCCGACGCCGGAGTCAACATCATCAAGCTGATCGATCAGGATCAGATGACGATGGAAGAGGTGAAAGCGGTGGTGGACGAGGCCCACGCGCACAAACTTCCGGTTGTAGCGCACGCCCATCGACCCGAGGAAATCCGCCGCGGCCTGGCCGCGGGCGTGGATTGCTTCGAGCATACCGGGCTGGCTGCAGCACCGGGCTATCCTGACGACGTACTAAAGGCGCTGCATGAGCGGACCGCTAAGATGAGTCTCGGTCCACTTTTCTGGTGCCCAACAATTGAAGGCTTTCTTAACTACGAATCGTTAGTCGATAATCCTGAACCGCTGGATGATCCGGCCTGTCGTGAATACATCCCGGCCGATATCGCGGACGACATCAAGCGTTCCATCGCACATCCAAACCAACTCGCTTACTACCAGATCACGCCGTTACGGGCAAAAACGGTTCGAAACAAATTCAAGCAGTTGCAGGAATCCGGCGTGGTCATGCTGATCGGGACCGACAGCGGCATCCCGATGAAATTTCACAACAGCTCCACCTGGCATGAACTGGACGCGTGGGTGAACCAACTTGGAGTCGATCCTATGGACACGATCCGCGCGGCCACTTACTGGCCCGCGGTTATGATGAAAGTGGACAAGGACTATGGCTCAATCAGCGCAGGCAAGTTCGCCGACATCATCGCCCTGAAAGGCGACGTTTTGCGTCACATCGATGTGTTGCAGCGTGTCGACCTGATTATCAAGCACGGCAAGCGCGTAAAATAGCTATTGCTGATTATAAGGCAGAATTTTTGCTCAGCGAATCGAGGCACATGTCGACTGGCGATTCTACACTTCAAATCTCTCAACTCTTAACTAACGACTCTCAACCAGCGGTTTGAGCGGCACAGCAATAATCGCCGTCCCTTTCAGATCACCGGGATCCTTGATCGTCCCATCGGGTTGATAATGCCCGACGTAGGAATTAGCGATGACATGCAGCGCGCCGCGCGCAATTGCGCCGGTCGTCGGTTCGTCGAAGTCAGGATGATGATGAGTTTGCAACACGGTAATACCAGCGATGCGGGTGCCTTTGTCAGTCAGCGCGATGCTGATGACGCGCCCCGGGTTCGTGCTGTTTTGAATACCAAACAAGTCACCATCATACCAATAAAGTCCGTCGATGCCTCCGGTCACCACAGTGTCGGGTTGCGGTAATCTTGTTGGCTGGCCCGTGCTGGTGTCGACACGTGCAACTCCAGTCGACAACGTCACGTACAAAATTCCATCGGTGCCAATCGCAATTCCGTTCGCTCCTCTCAGTGCCCCTGTCTCCCCGAAAAGAGTAAGCGTTTTCTCATTTGGTTTTTTGCGAAAGAGCGTCCCGCTTTCCGAGTCGGTAACGTAAAGCGTGCCGTCGGATGCGATGGCAAGATCGTTCAGTTGCATCGCCTCCGGCGCGGGAAATCGATCCGTCAGCCGACCACTATTGAGATCGTAGCAGACAACGGCATTGCGGCGTTCGTTCTTCGCGCTTGCTTCGAAACCGTTGGTGCTGGCGCCGCACAAATGCACGGCATCAACTGTCAGGCCGAGAACCGCATCGAGCCTGTCGGCGGGACTCGAGAAATCCCGCGCGTTCCCTTCTTTATCGGTCACAATGATTTTGTGCTGCGCGATACTGCCAATAAAAAAACGGTCGCCCTTCGGATCATAGGCAATCCCTTCCGGGATTAGCTTCGGATCTCTGAGTCGAAACGCGACCGGAGAATCGGCCGTTTTTTCTTCTTCGTCCGCCAGCTCTTTTTGGATCTTTTGGAACTCCGGATCATCCCACAGCGCTTCGAATCCTATGTCGCGCACCGGAATCAGACCAAGTTTTCGTCCTTTCAACGTGCGTAGCAGATCAAGGGCGGATTGGCGTTCCCCCAGACCTGTGCGGACTAACGATTCGTAGAAGACGAGCACGGCATCACCGGGGCGTTCTTTCCGCAGAGCCTGAATCCGCTCCAGCGTCGCCCGAGCCGCGGCATTCGCGTCATCAGCGGCATGAACGAGCGTTAAAGCGCAACCGAGTAGCGCGCAAACAATCAGTCCAGCACAGCAGCTTCGCTTGTTCATGACAACCTTATCACTCGTCGTTTCTTAAGAGGCTGCTTCAGTCGGAACAATGAGGCTCCTTCCACATTAAAATCCGCTCTCGCGCAGGGCTCGCTCGACTTGCCGTTTCGCATCTTTCTCAATTGGTTCCCAGTGCGCTACTATTAGCCGCTGGAAGTCCCAAGCCAGCAAAAGGTTCATGGAATCCCCAAAAGCTCGCTTGTCGCGAATTATCAAGCGACGAAAAAATACGCTGACCCCGAACAACCGTGGCAAACGCATGACGTGGCGCACAAAGAACCATGGCCAGCCACGCATTTCGCTTGGAAAAGAAAAGAACAGATCCGCAACTACGAGGGTGCGCGACGGCTGATGAAACAGCGCATGCTCGTTTGTTCGAACACCATCGATTCGCAGCACATCGACCTCTCCCGCCCAATCGGATGGCGGAATAGATAACGACAATGTTGGAACGCCAGTCGTCTTCGTAAAACCATCTGGTGCGATGTAGGACACGCCGGGCAGAGCTGCCCGCGCTTCTTTGGCAAAGGTGTCGTGCATCAGGGTCGCGTCGACCAGCCAGACCGGTTCGCCAAAGCCTTTGATGACACCAAGATCGCGCTCGCTAAACGGCGCGGTGGAATGAATCACGACTCGACCATCGCGAAGCCGCAAAAGAGTGACATTGCGCCTGAAATCGATGCCCAATGCAGGCATCGGGAACGACATCAGCAGGACGTCATCTGCAATCTTTTTTGTTACCGCAAAGTCATTATTGCCACTTGAAATCATAACGTGAAACAATCTATCAATCGACCCGAAAACCGCGAATTACTCGCGGCGGCTTTGGCGAAACCGAATTTTGGATTAGAAACAAGTTGTTGTAATCAGCGATTCGATTTTCTATCTAATTCCAAACTTGCTCAAAGGCACCCGCTCCGCGCAAATTGATTCATGGCCATCCGCATTCTCGTTACCGGCGGCACTTTCGATAAGGAATACGACGAACTTACCGGGAAGCTCTATTTTAAGGACACGCACATCGCGGAAATGCTGCGCTTGGGACGATCACGCGTCGAGGTAACCATTCGCACCGTGATGATGGTCGACAGTCTGGAAATGACTGACGCCGATCGCGCGCTCATCGTGCAGAATTGTGCGCAATCGCCCGAAGATTGTATCGTTATCACCCACGGGACCGACACCATGACGGATACTGCCGCCGCAATTGCGCGTGCGGTTCCGGGAAAAACAATTGTGCTAACGGGCGCGATGATCCCGTATGCCTTTGGCAGCTCCGACGGTCTCTTCAATCTCGGGAGCGCATTGTCGTTCGCCCAAGTGTTGCCTCCCGGCGTTTACATTGCGATGAATGGTCAATCATTCCCGTGGAATCGCGTCCGGAAAAATCGCGAGCGGGGCGAATTTGAAGAAATCTGAGAGGGAGAAGCTAGAGCGAATTTTTCGCGCAGCGCTGAACGCCGTCTGCGGCTGGTGGGAGTTGTCGCGATGTAGCTGCCGAGAAGAATTTGCTTATGTAAAAAGTGGCTTTCTGGCTTTACTCAAGCAGAGGGCTTTAAACTCTCGCATTTCGCTTCGTAGCTCTTGATCAGCGCGCCCAGTTTCGTGTGAAAACTATCCTGTGCCGAGTAGACCTCTCCGAGTCCGTTTGAAAACTCCTTCTGCTTCAGGTCGTCTTCAATGGTCAACGTCAGTTGCGCCAGCGTCTCTATGTTCGCCTTGGAATGAAATTCCATGTCCTTAAGCTTGGAAAGAACCGCCACCGATTTTTCGTGTTCGCCGGGAACGTGTTCTTGCTTTGGTTCAGGAGGGGGTGGCTGTGTCGCTGCAGTTTCAGTAAGTTGACCGTTAACAGCTGCAACTACGCCAGATTTCTTCCCCTTCTTCGATTTGCGCCCGGCGGAGTTTGTTTCTTGGTGATGCTTTTGTTGAACGACTTTCTTGGCGTGCGCCACGTTTCTTGGATCTGACATGTATCACTCATACACCCGTCCTCGCGCGCGCGCATGTCCCACGAATCTCCTCCTTGTCCTCTGATTTCTTTACACAAACATCCGGACGCAGATCTTGATCCGTTGCGCTCGAATTTCTGTGTCGAGGGTAAATCGCGCTTTAACTGCTGGAAACCTCCAACGAATATATTAACTCCAAAGCATGAGTTTTCTGAATCTCGAGCAATTGCCTTTCATTGGAATGTCTCATGAGTTCATTGGCGAAACGCAAGGTGCGCCTTTCTCCGCTTACATCGTCACCGCCAAACCCGGGCACGGTCCGCCGTTGCATAAACATCCGTACGTCGAGGTTGCGTTTGTCATCGAAGGCTCTGCCAGGATCACGGTCGGCGATGAAGAGCGTGAAGTTCAGGCCGGCGGCATTGCCGTAATTCCCGCGAATACCCTGCATCGATTTGTTAATTCCGGCACCACAGTCCTTCGCCAAATCGACATTCACGCGAGTCCAAAGTTCATCCAGACGGATCTCGCCTGAGCATTAACCACAAAGGACACAGAGGACACGGGGGCAAAAAGTAAAAAGAAGGCAAACAGGGAGGCAGACCGCGTGTGAAAATGCAATCTGCTTGCAAGTTCGGCGTTCGGCGTTGGACGTTCGGTATTCGGCGTTTTCTGGGATCCTGTTTGCCCTCTGGTTCTCCGTGATTAGATCCTTCAGCCTTTCATCCGTGCCACTTGCTTCATATATTGTTAAAGCATGAGCGTCGTCGGCACGGTCGAAAGCCTTTGGCGGTATCCCGTTAAGAGCATGCGCGGCGAAGAACTGGACGAAATCTTCGCAAGTTACGCCGGCATTTACGGCGATCGCCTTTTCGCTTTCGAAAGCTCGACCAACTCAAAAGGATTTCCTTTTTTCACCGGGCGCGACCAACGTCAGATGATCCGATACCGGCCACGATTTCGTGATCCGAAAAAAGCGGCGCAACCGGTCAACTGGGCGGAGGCAGAACACTCGAACGCAAATCCAATCTCGGCGAAACCCGATGAGTTGATGATTGATGTGGAAACGCCGGACGGAAAAACTTTCGCAATCGACGACCCGGCATTGATCGATAATTTGCGGGCCCGAATTGAAGCAAAACACAAATTGACGTTGCTTCGTTCTGACAAGGCCATCACTGATTGTCGGCCGATCTCGATCTTTGCGGTGCAATCAGCAAAGAAACTTGGCGAAGAAACGGGCGTCAAGGTCGACAAGCGGCGTTTTCGAGCAAACATCTACGTGGATTTACAATCCGCGCAGGGTTTCGAGGAAAATGGATTCGTCGGCCGTTCCCTGCGCATCGGACCAAAAGTTGTCGTTTCGATTCTGGAGCGTGATTCGCGCTGCATGATGATTACGCTTGATCCGGATACTGCCGAGAAAACGCCGGCAATCTTGAAAGAAGTCGCGCAAGCCCATGAGGGATTCGCGGGAATTTACGGCGCTATCCTCGCAGAAGGAATGATCCGAAAGGGAGACTCGGTTGAGTTGCTGTAGTTTGTAAGAGAAATGATGATCAAACATGGCTGAGAATTTTTCGCGCAGACGTTTCGTTGCTTCCACCGGCATTTTGACGGCAGGGGTATGGCTAACTCCCGGTCAACTCTTGGCTGAGAACGAAAATATTGTCATTACTGCGCGTAAACGTGCCGAGGCGGCTAACATCACCGTGCAATCGTTGCGCGGCAACGTGAGCGCATTGATCGGTTCGGGAGGAAATATTGCCGTCTTAACCGGGCCGGACGGCAAGCTGATCATTGATTCGGGCTATGCGACTTCGCGCGCAAAGATCACCGACGCTCTGGCAAATTTGAGTTCCGACCCTGTTAAGCACCTTGTTAATACACACTGGCATTTCGACCATTGCGACGGCAACGAATGGATGCACGAGGACGGCGCGCACATTCTCGCCCACGAAAATACCAGGAAGCATCTCGCGACATCGACACGAGTGGAAGCGTGGGACTTCACTTTTCCGCCATCCCCCACCGGCGCGATTCCAGGTGAAGTTTTTGCTGACGAAAAGACGCTGCATGTCAATGGTGTTACGATCGCGCTCAAATATTACGGCCCCAGCCATACGGATGGCGATGTCTTGGCCTACTTCGCCGAAGCAGATGTCCTTCATTGCGGCGACACCTGGTGGAACGGTCATTATCCATTCATTGATTATTCCACGGGCGGGAATATCAAAGGTATGATTAAGGCGGCCGAATCAAACCTCGCCAATGTAACTGACAAAACGATCGTCATTCCGGGCCACGGCAAAATCGCGGGCAAAGCAGAGCTGACTGACTACCGCGACATGCTGGTAACGATTTACGACCGCGTTGCCGCACTCAAGAAAGAAGGCAAATCGCTCGACGAAATCATCGCTGCCAAACCAACTGCCGTCTACGACAGCAAATGGGCCGGCTCCTTTGTTAATGGCGAGGTCTTTACAAAGCTGGTCTACGACGGTGCGTGACTTCGCTTCGCTTCGTCGCGTCGAAACGTCGAATCGTTAAATCCGGCGGCGGCCGGAGCAGAGAAGGCGAAGAAATGCTTCTCACTCCCTGCGCTTTGCGCCTCGCTCGCTGCTTAGTGCGCTGCCGGTTTATGCTGGACCGAAACCATCCAGCCGACGCCGAAGCGATCTTGCAGCATCCCGAATTTCGGAGCCCAGAAAGTTTTTTCCAGTGGCATGGTAACGAGCCCGCCACCACTGAGCGCCGCAAACACGCGGTCCGCTTCTGCTTCATCGGGCACCGTTAGCGAGAGCGAGAAGCCTTCAAATTCTTGCTGTCCCTCGCACCGCCCGTCCGATGCCATCAAGATCGTCTCGCCGATGCGAAAGCTTACGTGCATTATCTTATCATCGAAGCAGTCCGGCAGTCCCTGGGGTTCAGGTGCTTCTTTGAAACGACTTAGCATCACGATTTCGGCGCCGAGCGCATTCCGATAAAACTCCAGTGCTTCCTCACAACGGCCGCCGAAGAAGAGATAAGGTTGGACAGAACAACGAGTAGGATTGGTGGACATAAGTTGTGACTAGTTGAATGAGCAATGATTAAGCGGATGCCAGGCTTCGTAAAGAAAACATGTTGCTAACTGAGAAATTCGGCCAGCGGTTCCATGGGCTTGATGTGAGCGCAAAAGATTTTGAAGGCAGCCAGGATCGGGACCGCGATAATGACACCCGCGATTCCCCACATCCAGCCCCAGAAAACCAACGAAAGAAGAATAAGGACTGGATTTAGAGTAAGAGAACGGCCCATCACCCATGGCGTGATGAAGTTACCTTCAAGTGCGCCAAAGCCGAGATAAACGGCAGGAAAGATGAGCGCGTACCCCAGACTATCGAAGCTTAAGATTGCCCCTATGGTCATGCAGATAATGCCGGTGAGCGCACCCAGATACGGCACAAAATTCAAAATCGCAACCATTACTCCCCACATCACCGGGTTTGGAAGACCAAGCAGGCCGACAGTAGTTCCCACCGCGATCCCAAGACAACAATTAATTATCGTAACAGTAAGAAGATATCGCGACACTTGTGACTCAATATCTTGCGCGATGGAGACTGCTCGTTTCTTGTCAGAAAAACTAGGAAGTAGCTTAATTAACTTGCCGATGAAGACACCATCGTAGGCGAGAAGGAAAAAAAGCAGGATGACAAGCAAAACCATGCTGCTGATAAATTCCGGAGTGTGCATGTAGAGGGTTTCGGTAATGGGATGACGCTGCACTTCTACCGCCGCCTTGGAACTGGAATCAGGCGTAGCCAGTTTTTCAATCTCACCGCTCGCTTTGGCCATTTCCGCGATCGATCGCCTCATCGGCATCAATTTGTGTTGCAGCTCCTGTAAACCTGACGGTGCTTTCGCCAGCCAACCACTGGCCGGGACTGCTAGGGCTGAAACACTCAGCGTGACGATGGAAAGCAGCGCCAAGAGAATGAGCGCGGAGCCCAACAGTGGTGGAATTTTGATCCGCGAAAGCGTGCGCACAATCGGACGTAGCAAATAGCTTAAGAGCCAGGCCAGCACGATGGGAAGCAGGACAGCGCGGAGGAAATAAATTGTATAGAAGACAGCGAGAATAAAGAGGCCGGTGAGCACAACCGATCGCACATCAAACGGTTGTCGCAGCAGATCGGCCATGCGCAACCGCGCTCGAGATGTCACCCGGTCGGCTTTGGCATTATCGTCAGCCTGATACTCGAGTTCTGGTTTCTTGTCGCGCCATTCCATTTCCTTTCATGAATCGGTTGGCGCCATCCCTTCACGCGTTTTCCGAGTCGGGTTTCCTAGGTAACTTCACCATTCGAGGTTCGTCATTCCTTCGTCATTCGTCATCCGCCATTCGTCATTTCTGCGCCATTTTTCTTCTGCTCTCTGGCAGTTGCGACTGGCGCGCGCGCAATAATTGTAGCGCATGCAACGGGGCCTCTTGGTGCTTCTCTTTCTGCTTGTTGCGCGCACATTCGCGGCCGATCTGCCGCGGAAAATTCAAACGCTACGCGAGAGTTATCCAAACGTAGATGTGATCTACGATTCAGTCACAACACCGTGTGGGGAACGTTTGCGCACCATCGTCACCAAGCCACGGGAACTAAAAGGCAAGCTGCCGGTCGTTTTCGTGGCCGGCTGGTTAAGCTGCGACAGCGTTGAAGCGCCGGAGAACACCAGAGACGAAACAGGCATGCTCTTTCGACAGCTCGCGCAGTTGCCCGGGTTCTGTCTTTTCCGCGTCGATAAACAAGGCGTCGGCGACAGCGAAGGAAATTGTGCGGAAAATGATTTCGATTCCGAGCTTGCCGGCTATCGCGCGGCCTTTCGCGCCCTTAAAAACTACGAATTTATCGATACCGATCGCATCTACCTCCTTGGCATCAGTAACGGCGGAGGCTTTGCGCCACTTGTTCCGGAGACTTCTGCTGAACAGGGACAAGTGCGCGGGTTCATCGTTGTCGGTGGTTGGGTAAAGACATGGTTCGAACACATGCTGGAGATCGAGCGCCGACGTTTCGGGTTAATGGGCAAAATGCCTGCGGGAGTGACCGAACGAATGAAAGGTGCGACTACGCTTTACCACGAATGGCTGATCAAAAAGCGCAAGGTCGCCGGCATTCTGCACGAAAACGCGACGCTGGCTGATCTCTGGCCCGAAGGGAAAGATCGAGATCATCTTTACGGCCGGCCCCTCGCGTTTTACGAGCAACTTCAGAATCTGAACCTCGCTGCGGCGTGGTCGAAGGTAAAAGTGCCGACGTTAGTTCTTCATGGTCAATACGACTGGATCATGAGCCGCGACGACCACGAGCTGATTACGCAATATGTAACCGCAAACAATCCGGGAGCGGCACGCTTCGTTGAAATCCCCGACATGGGTCACACTCTGCAGAGCTATAGCAACTGGGCCGACGCTTTTGCCGGCAAGAGCAGCGGACTAAATAAAGAAGGCGCGACACTAGTGATAGACTGGCTCAAAGATCAGCAACGTGCGCGGTAATTAGCCCGCCTGCTGATCATGATCACAGTACAATTGATCACAGACTACCGACTGAGTATGCAGACCGGCGACTGGCGTAGGCGGGTTCGATTTTCCCTTCTGTTCTCCGGCCTCATTCGCAAAACGATCGTTCCGATGCTAAATCGGCCTTGTGAAGACGTCCGGGCCAACACCAGACGCAATCCTCCAAACCGCTTTCGGTTTCTGGAATTCCAAAATTTTGCTTACCGCTGTCGAGTTTGGTCTATTCACTACGCTTGGACAACGCCGGATCACTGGCGGAGAAATCGGCAAGGAACTCGCCCTGCATCCGCGCGGCGTCGCAGATTTTCTCGACGCGCTCGTAGCGATGAAGTTCCTCGAACGCGAGGGAGACGGAGCCGAGGCAAAATATTCCAATACGCCCGCGACCGCTCTCTATCTTGACCGCAAGAGCCCGCGCTACATCGGCGGAATCCCCGAGATGTTGAACGCGCGGCTGTTCAAGTTCTGGCATGACTTGCCGGAAGCGCTTCGCACCGGGCAGCCGCAAAACGAAACCAAGCACGGCGGAAAAGGCATCTTCGAAGAGCTGTATGCCGAGCCGGCGAAACTCGAACAATTCCTCGACGGCATGACTGGCCTGTCGCGAATCAACTTCGAAGCGCTGGCCGAGAAATTCGACTTCTCCCGCTATCACACCCTCTGCGACGTCGGCGGTGCAACTGGATTGCTCTCTATAGAAGTCGCGAGGAAGCATCCACAGATTGAGTGTACCAGCTTCGATTTAGCGCCGGTCGAACCCGTGGCGAAAAAACACATTGCCGCGGCCAAATTGCAGAATCGTATCCGCGTTGCATCCGGTGATTTCTTTCAGGATCCGCTGCCCAGGGCTGACGTCATTACGATGGGAATGATCCTGCACGATTGGAACCTGGAGAGAAAGATGCAGCTCATCCGCGCAGCCTATGATGCGCTGCCGCCCGGCGGCGCGTTTATTGTCGTCGAAGCGCTTATAGATGACGCGCGTCGCGAGAATGTCTTCGGCCTGCTCATGTCACTCAACATGCTCATCGAATTCGGCGAAGCATTCGATTACTCCGCCGCGGACTTCGAGAAATGGTGTCGCGAGGTAGGCTTTAAACGCTTCGAAGTTATCCACCTGGCCGGACCATCGAGCGCGGCTATCGCGTATAAGTAGCGCGAAGCGACGTCGACGCTCTTCGTAGAGTGATTGTTGGCAGGACGTCAATGAAACGGGCTGCGGCTGTTGGAAAAAAGAAGATTCGATTCACGTTTTTACCCGCGAAAATTTGCGGATAAGAACGTAGAAGACGGGCGTCAGAAAGATGCCGAAAAGTGTCACTCCCAGCATTCCCGCGAAGACGGCTGTCCCGAGCGCCTGACGCATCTCGGCGCCAGCTCCGTGGCTGAGCATGAGTGGCATAACGCCCGCGATGAATGCGAAAGAGGTCATCAGGATCGCGCGCAGACGTAGCTTGCTCGCCTCGATCACGGCGGTAATCGCATCCTTACCGGTATCCTGGATTTGCCTGGCGAATTCGACGATAAGGATGGCGTTCTTGCACGCAAGTCCCACGAGCACAACGAAACCGATCTGTGTGAAGATATTGTCATCCATCCCGCGCAGCAGCACGCCGGCCAGAGCGGACAGAATGCACATCGGAACAATAAGGATGATGGCAAATGGCAATGCCCAGCTTTCATATTGCGCCGAGAGCGTAAGGAAGACGAAAAGCACGCATAGCGGGAAAATAAACAAGGCGGTGTTCCCTGCCAGAATCTGCTGGTAGGTCAGGTCGGTCCATTCGAAGCTCATGTTTTGCGGAAGGGTCTTGCGGCAGAGATCCTGCATCACGGCGATCGCCTGGCCGGTGCTGGTCCCCGGCTTGGTGTCGCCGGACACATCCGCCGCGGTGTAAAGATTATAGCGGGGGATGGTGCCGGGGCCGAGGCGCTCCTCGACCGAAGCCAGAGTGCCGAGGGGAACCATCTGGCCCCGCGCGTTCCGTGTCTTCAGTTTGAGGATATCAGCCCGAGTCACGCGGAACTTGCTGTCAGCCTGGGCGGTCACCTGAAACGAGCGACCGAGATACGTGAAGTCGTTCACATAGGCCGAGCCGAGATAGATTTGGAGTGTGTCAAAAACATTGGTCAGCGGCACGTCCATGCTCTTGGCCTTGGCGCGATCCACGTCCACATACATCTGCGGTTGGTCGGCGCGAAAGCTTGAATACAGACCCGCTAAACTTGGCTGCTGGGCGCCCGCAGCAGTGAGCTCGCGCGCGGCCGCCTCGAGTTGCTCATAATTTCCACCGCTGCGGTCCTGCACCATCAGGCGGAAACCGCCAGTGGTGCCCACCCCCTGAATTGGCGGAGGGCCAAAAGCCAGGACAACAGCCTCGGGAATTTGGTTGAACCTCCCGCGCAAGCTGCCAAGGATCTCATCGGAAGATTTGCGATGTCCAAACTCGTCGAGAATCACGAAGATAGTGGCCGTATTGGACTGACTGCTCCCCGTCACCGCTGAAAAGCCGTTAATGATCAGGCTATTTTTGACGCCTGGGCTTTCCTGTAAAATGCCGAGCACCTTTTTGGTCACGGTCTCGGTGCGTTCCAGCGACGCGGCATTCGGCAGCTCACAGGCCACAATCAGATAACCCTGGTCCTGTGCGGGAACGAAGCCCGACGGGACGCGTTTAAAGCCGACGCCCGTCAGCGCCAGGAGAGCGAGATAGACGACAGCACAGATCGCCAGCTTGCGGACGAGACTTCCGACCGCCTTGCCGTAACGGTTCGCTGTCAGATCAAAGACGGCGTTGAAGCCGCGAAAGAGCCAGCCGAGCGTCGCGTCGAGGACCTTGGTCAAAGGATCCCTTGACGCGCCGTGACTGCGCAGGAGAAGCACGCCAAGAGCCGGGCTCAGGGTCAGCGAATTGAACGCAGAAATGGCCGTCGACACAGCAATCGTAAGCGCAAATTGCCGGAAAAATTGGCCGGTGATGCCGCTAATGAACGCTGTGGGAATGAAGACCGCAGCGAGGACAAGCGCTATCGCGATGACTGCGCCACCCACCTCGCTCATCGTCTGCCGCGCGGCATCCCGTGGCGACAGGCCTTGGCTCAGCTTAAGCTCGATCGCCTCGACGACCACGATGGCGTCGTCCACCACGATACCGATGGCAAGCACAAGCCCGAAGAGCGAGATGGTGTTGAGGGAAAATCCAAACATCGCCATGGCGGCAAAGGTGCCGATGAGCGAGACAATCACGGCCGCGAGCGGGATGATCGTCGCGCGCCAACTTTGGAGGAAAAGGAGCACGACCAGCGTTACCAGTAAAACCGCCTCGAGAAGAGTGTGCCCTACAGCGCGGATCGACTCCTGCACGAAGACCGTCGTGTCATAGACGATCTTGTAATCCACGCCCGGTGGGAAGTTCTTCTTTAACTCTTCCATCGTCTTGCGAACGGCTTTCGCTGTGTTGATGGCGTTGCTACCGGGGAGCTGGTAAATACCAATCGACGCGGAGGGGCGGTCGTCCAACGTGCTGGTGACTGCATAGCTCTTGGCCCCAACTTCGACTCCGCCGATATCGCGCAGCCTCACGATCTCGCCACCCGCCCCGCGCTTGACGACGATGGCGGCGAACTCCGCGGGATCAATCAGCCGGCCCTGCGCATTAACGACATATTGAAATTCCGTTCCCCTCGGAGTCGGCGGCTGGCCGACGATTCCCGCGGCGACCTGCTTGTTCTGTTCCTGGATCGCCTGCACTACGTCCGTGGCCGTCAGGCCGAGAGAAGCGAGGCTGTTGGGATTCAGCCATACGCGCATCGAATATTCGAAGCCGAAGAGGCTCGTGCTGCCGACGCCATTGACACGGGCAACCCGATCTTTGACCTGCAGCAGGGCGTAATTTCCGAGATAAAGTTCGTCGCGGCTGTTGTCCGGTGAGACGAGGTTCACAAACAGGATCATCGACGGCGACTGTTTGTTCACCGTGACGCCTGTGCGCCGCACCTCCTCGGGCAGCCCCGGCAGCGCAAGGTTTACTCGGTTTTGCACGAGCACCTGGGCGGTATCGAGGTTCGTACCGAGCGCAAAAGTGATCGTGAGCGAATAAGAACCGTCACTCGAGGATTGCGACGACATGTAGAGCATTTTCTCGACGCCGTTGACCTGTTGCTCGATCGGCGCGCCGATTGCCTCCGCTACGGTTTGGGCGTTGGCCCCGGGATAACTGGCCGACACATTCACCGTGGGCGGCACGATGTCAGGATATTGTGACACCGGCAGCGTCATCAACGCGATGCCACCAACAAGCACGATGACGATCGAAAGCACCGTCGCGAAGATCGGCCGATCGATGAAAAAGTGGCTGATGTTCACTGCGCGCTGTTTGGTTTCGCCGCCTGGTCCTCATTCGGAACTGGTTTGGGATCGACTTTCTCGCCGGGACGCACTTTCAGCAGACCGTCCACGACCACGCGTTCGCCCGCGGCCAGGCCCTTGCGGATCACCTGCATGCTGGCATTGAGTGTGCCGAGCTCCACGGGACGGAAAGTTGCTGTGTTGTCCTGGCCGATAACCACAACAAATTTCTCTCCCTGCGTGCTGGTCACCGAGCGTTGCGGCACAAGCACGGCCTGATAGGGAGCGCCAGCCGGAATGCGCAGGCGAACGAATAGCCCCGGCCCGAGTAGGCCGTTCTCGAAATCAAAAACGCCGCGAATACGAATCGTGCCCGTCTCGGGATCCACTCTATTATCCAAAAAATCGATGTAACCGGTGTGGGAAAAATCCTTCTCGTCCTGCAACGAAAGCTGAATCGGCACTTTCACTTTGTCCTCGTCACCGGGAAGAACTTTTTTGAAAGCGTAATAAAAACGGACGTAGCGCAGCAGAGAACGCTCATCTACGTCCGCATAGGCATAGACCGGGTTCATCGAGACGATCGTCGTCAGCGGTTTTTCAGTCTGAGGAGAAACCAGATTGCCGACGGTGATATTGGCGAGACTCGCGTGGCCATCGATTGGCGAAGTGATCCGGCAAAATTCCAGGTCAAGTTTGGCACGTTCCAGCGCAGCGCGAGCCGTCAAAAGCGCGCCTTGGGCCTTCAGGAAGGAGGCGCTGGCTTTGTCAAAGTCTCCGGCGGATGTCGCTCCCCTTTCGCGAAGTTGTTTGGCCCGATCGTACTCCGCAGTCGCCAGTTTCATGGAAGAGTCGGCCTGGTCGTATTCGCCTTGGGCGCGATCTTGATCCGCCTGATACGGGCGCGGATCGATTACGAACAATACCTGTCCCTTCTTGACCATATCGCCGTCCTCGAACTTCACTTCCGTGAGATAGCCGCTGACTTTCGGGCGCACCTCAACCGTGCCCAAGGGCGCGAGGCGACCTGTGTATTCATCCCAATCTCTCACCTCACGCTGTTCGGCTGCGGTCACGGTGACCACCGGAGGCGGTAGCTCGACCGCCTTTTTTTCTTCTCCGCAACCGGCAAGTAGCACCACCACCAAAATTCCCGACAAAGGAAGGGTCATTTTTAAAAGGCATTCCTGAAAAGAGAGCCTGTGGCCGCGGGAAACCGGGGGCGATTGCATTCCCCCATGAAGAACGACCGAGCACAAACGTCAAAGCATTTCTGCCAGTGCGAACGGCTCGGTTTCCCCGCTTTGGGTAGCTACGATCTTTTTGCTTTTGTGCTCGACGCAGAATCGCGAGTTGCGATCCAAGCGGTGCAGCACACAGCGTTGCTGGAGATGCGCGCGCGCGATGCGTCACGCCTGCGTGGCTTCGTCTTAGCCCGATTCGCGTCTATTGGCGCGTTTACTGTGATAGTTTCAACGCCGGCACCGCTGCGACATCGATCTGGTAGATATCGCCAATTCCGTTGCCCGGCGAGCGAAGATCTTGCAGAACTTGCGCAGTCGTACGCTGGTCCGGCTGCGCAGGCAACGCCGGACAGCGCGTGCTCATCCAGACGAGATACTTCCCATTGGGCGTTAACTTGGGCGACAACTCGCGCGCCGAAGAATTGATTTCCGGCCCGAGATTCGTTGGTTCGCTCCATTTGCCATCGGATTGTTTGCGCGAGAGATAGAGATCAAACTCACCGACCGAGTCTGGCCGTTTAATGACGGCGAAGAGCATGAGCTGTTCATCTTCGGTAACGAAAGCTTCATATTCTCCCGCCGCAGTGTTGATCGGCGGACCGATATTTTCGACCGTGTAGCTGCCATCCTTCTGTGGCACAGCGCGATAGATGTCGCAGGGACCATTGCATCCTTTGCGCTCAGACCCAAAGTACAGAGTTCCATTGTTTAGAACCATTGGATAATACTCGTCTGCATCGCTATTGACCGGGTCTGGCAGATGACGTGGCGCATTCCAGCCGGCGCCGGTCTTGTCCATGACCCAGATATCATGATGCGACTGACGTTCGTCGCCCGGCTTAGCGGGGCGATCAGAGATGAAATAGAAATGTTTCCCATCGGCCGTGATGTAAGGATCCGCATCCTGATATCGGCCCGAAAATGGCGCAACTTCCGGCTGCGACCAGCCGCCGTTCCGATAGCGCGAAACGAAAATGGACCAGCGCGAGAAATTCGGCGCCATCTTGAGAAAATAAATTTCCCGACCATCGGGCGTTAACGTGGCGTGCGATTCGTAGTCGCCCGTCGAGATCACGCCGGGCGCGAAGAGCGTAGCATGCGGAAGAGGCTTGGAGGAATCGTAGGGAGCGTCCTGGGCGACCAATGGCGAACTAATAAGAATCGTAACCGCAGAAACAGAATTCAGCATTGTTTTTCGCATAGATGGTTTCAATCGATGCAAAAACTCGACGGAATCCGGCTTACCACAAGAGCGAAATCATGACGGATTTGTTGTGCATTGGGGATCGATATTCGCGATGTTTGTTCGATGCCGCGCTGTACCTGGGCGATCTCCGAGCCAAACCTCACTTATCACGATAAAGAATGGGGCGTGCCGATGCACGACGACTGCAAGCTCTTTGAGTTTCTAATTCTCGAAGGCGCGCAGGCAGGCCTGAGCTGGACGACGATTCTTAACAAACGGAAAAACTATCGAAAGGCGTTTGATGGATTTCGCGCCGAGAAGATCGCACGCTACGGCCCGCGCGATGTGAAACGCCTTCTTGCCGACTCCGGGATCGTGCGGAACCGGCTCAAGATTGTTGCGGCTATCCAGAATGCGAAAGCATTTCTCGCGGTTCGAAAGGAGTTCGGGAGCTTTGACACTTATCTTTGGAGTTTTGTCGGCGGCAAGCCGAAGCAAAATCGCTGGTGCAGGATGGCTCAGGTGCCCGCGCGCACAGCTGAATCCGACGCAATGAGCCGTGACCTCTCACGGCGCGGATTCAAATTTGTCGGTTCGACGATTTGCTACGCGCTGATGCAGGCTACCGGAATGGTCAACGATCATCTCGTTTCGTGCACGCGACACGCGCAGCTCAGTGGACTTAAGAAGTAATCGGTCCGACTCGGACTGAACTCCGGAAATTCTTCGGGATGCAAAATGCCGGCAAGAATTTCCAGACTGTCGACAACGCGTGGACCGGGTCGCGCAAAATATGCGCTTGCGTCAACGATGTAAATTCGGTTCGTTTGCGCCGCTGGAAGCGAATCGAATCCTGGAAATTTCCTCAGCAATTCGTAATCGCGACGGGCACGATCGACATCGTATCCGCAAAGCGCCAACACGATGATCTCCGGCCGCGCCTGCAACACGGCTTCCCATTTGATCTCGACTGACGGTTGATGCTTTCGGCCTAACGGATCGTGGCCGCCCGCGATCTCTACTAGTTCCGGGCCCCAATGGCCGGAACAGAACGGCGGATCAATCCATTCCATCAGAAAACATGGCGGACGCTCCGGGATTTTTGCTGCGCGTTCGCGCACCGTTTTCACACGCGTCGATAATTCTGCGACAACTTTATCCGCGCGATCGCTCACGCTGCACACTTCCGCGACCCGGCGAATGTCATCAAAGATATCGGACAAACTTGATGGCTCGAGATTCACGACTTGCGGCGGCCCCGGCAAAGTCTCCGCGAGTCGCGCGACTGTCCCGTAACCGACGGCGCACACATCACAGAGCTTTTGCGTGAGGATCACGTCCGGGCGCAGCTCGCGCAGAAGCGTCTCGTCGATTGTGTAGATCGTCCCGTTTTCGCGCAGCGCGCGACGCACCCAATCGTCTACTTCACGGCTACTCAACTCGGCCTTGTAAACCGGACAATGGGTGACTCGGGGACGCGCATTCGCTTCTTCCGGAAAATCGCATTCGTGCGAGACGCCGACAACCTCATCCATTAAGTCCAATGTCGCGACAATCTCGGTCGCGGCGGGCAACAAAGAAACAATCCGAGGCACGTTCTAATCTGGCCTTTCTGCCTTCTCCTTTCTACGTTCTCTTGTGCCTTCAGTTGTATTTCTTCGAGCAGTGAACGTCGGTCGGGCGAATCGATGCCAACCCGCGTTGATCGCGAAACAGTTGGCCAAGTTCGGCATCGTCAACATCGGCGCCGTCGGCACATTCGTCGTGCGCAAAGATGTTAGCGAATCGACTCTCCGCGCCGCAATCGCTAACAAGTTGCCGTTTAAATCTGAGATCATGATTTGTGCGGCGCGTGACATCCTCAAGCTCGCAGCGAAAAAGGATCCATTCGCACAACAACCCTCCGGTCCCGACATCACTCGGTTCGTGAATGTGTTAGCCAGGCGCCTTCGCGCGCCGCCTTCTCTTCCTCTGAGCCTGCCCTCGGAAGCCGACTGGTTAATCAAGATCATCGCGATTGAAAACAGATTCGTCCTCGGTGTGTATCGTCGCCAGATGAAAGCCATTAGCTACCTCGGCAAGATTGAGAAACAATTGGGTGTGCCCGCTACCACGCGCAATTGGAACACGATCGAGAAAGTCGTTAAGATTCTTTCGCAAGATTAACCATAAAGACGAAACGTTTCGCTGGCCCCGAGGAGGCAAACATCAAATGTTAAGCGCGTGTAGCCCAAATCGACGACAATGTTTCACTCGCGAAGCTTTCTATTCCGAGCGAAATCGAGCAATCTCTCATCTTAAGAACTCCTAATGGTAATCCCCCAGCCGCGGGAGACTGAGCTCGACATGATAAGAAGCCGACATCGGTCCTGGCGCGGTGTTTCACCGGGCCGCAGCGTTCGGCCGCCTGGGGAACACAGCTAGCCGGGGCCTCGTCGGGTCCTTGTCATTCCACAGGATCAAGTTTCCTTGACCATTTCCGATTGCGGTGAACGTGTAGGTTTCGCCGCTTCGCACATCGACGATTGTTGGCGGGCGTTCCCACCATTTCGGACGCGGAGTCGCCAGCACCGACAAGACATGGCGCCCGGGTTTGAGGAACCCTTCATAGCTATCACCATATGCGATCGAGCCAACCACGACGTTATCGACATATAACTGGACGAAGACAAACTTGCCCATGGTCGAGATCCGATGGACGACTAGACGAGCGCTCCCTCCGTCCGAGGGCGCGCCGGAGATGGCTCGCGTACCCGCCCCAGCGTGTCCTGTGACACATAAAAGGCCCGTTATCATTAGGACAAGCGTGCGGCGCCAATTGAAACTCATAATGTTTTGTTCCTCCGTTAGAGATGTTCGTGTTGCCCAAATATAGCCGACAGAGTCTTGGTCGGCTATCAAGCATTAGCAGGATTTTCTCCTCCCACCTGCGATGGAGCTGTGAATCTCTCTCGCGAAGCGGAACCGACGTCGCGAAAAGTAAAATCACCTTTTCTTCCTTTGGTTTGTTCCAGCCTCCACCGGCAGCTGCAGGACGTCGGCGCGCCAGGAGGAGGGACATCCGCCAAACATGCCAAAGTACGCTAAAATGCTTCCGAGCACATGAAAGCGTCGCCTCATCCAACGACAAGTCAGGAATTGAGTGGCGCTTTCCCAGAACTTTCAACGCCGCTGCTGGCCGATGCCTGCGTGCGATTAAAAATTCCTCTTCGCATTGCTCCGCCAGGAATTCGGCCGCTGATAGCAAAGAGTCGTCTCGCCGGACGAGTTTTGCCGGTCCGACATTATGGAAGTGTCGATATTTTTTTGGAAGCGCTGGAAACTGGGCAACCCGGCGATGTTCTTGTTATCGACAACGGCGGACGAACCGATGAGGGTTGCGTCGGGGATTTGACCGCGCTGGAAACGCAAGCCTGCGGACTCGCCGGCATAATCATTTGGGGCTGCCATCGGGATACCGCGGAACTCATCGAGATTGGCTTCCCGATCTTTAGTTACGGAATCTGTCTGGCCGGCCCACTACGAATTGACCGGCGCGATCAAGATGCATTTTCCAGCGCCCATTTTGGCGACGCTGTCGTAACCAAAGAAGATGTCGTTTTTGCTGATGCCGACGGCGTCCTATTCGTCCCCATCGGACAAGCCGAGAATGTTATCTCGACCGCCAAGAGCATTTTCCAGCGCGAACGTCAGCAAGCCCACGAGATACAGCGCGGCCGCAAGCTTCGTGAACAACTTCGGTTTGATGAATATCTGGCCAGGCGATCCGCCGACCCGAACTACACTTTGCGTCAGCATCTTCGAGCCATCGGCGGCGCAATCGAGGAATAGCAGTCCAAAGTCTGTGGTTACGCAAGCAAATTCGAGCGTCATTCGCTTTGCATCGCGATAATCGGATTGACCCGCGAGGCGCGCCAGGCCGGAAGAAAAGATGCACCAATTGATACGAGTGCGAGGAGTGCGACTCCGGCCGAGAAGCTCAATACATCCAGCGGACTTACTTCGAACAAGAGACTGGAAAGTAAACGGCTCAAAAATAGCGCTCCGACAACACCGACCAACGAACCAAGAGCCGTAAGGACCACGCTGTCACGCAAGACATACGACATAACGCGCCCGCGCGTCGCACCGAGCGCGATTCGGATTCCGAACTCCCGCGCCCTCTGCGAAGTCGCGTAGGAAATAACCCCGTAAACTCCAACTGCCGCGAGCAGCAGCCCGACTGCGGCGAAGGCGCTAACAAGAATTAGAGTATAACGTCGGGTTGCCACCGACTGCGAGACCAGGTCGGCCACATCCTGAATGTTCTGGACCGGTTGATTCGGATCCACGACGTGAATTCGATTGCGCACGCTATCGGCCAAAGCCATCACGTTTCCGTCGGTCCGCAGAAAAAGACTCATCGTCGCCATGTCGTGGTTGGTTTCGTCCTGCAAATAGGGCAGGTAAACCGCCGGCGCGGCGGGCGCATCCAGCGCGTCGTGCCGAATGTTTCCAACGACACCAACAATTTCGCGGAGCCGTGGTTCGGCATCGGTTCTTCTTCCGGGTCCGGTGTAGTTAACTCCGATACGTTTGCCGATCGGATCCTGCCCCGGCCAAAACTGATGCGCAGCTGCCGTATTAATGATTACGACCGGCGGCGCGTTCTCGTTGTCGTCTTCTGCAAAAAATCTGCCCGCTATCAATGGAGTTTCAACCGTCCGAAAAAAATCGGCACTGACCCATGAACCTTCGCCGGAAGGCAGGCGAGTTGGGTCGCTTGGTCGGTCCTCGAAAACGAACGTTGCGACCGCGGCCTCTCGGCCAGGCCGCCAATCCGACAAGGCGGCGTGGCGCACGCCCGGCAATGAGGCCGTTTCGGTGAGGACGCCTTTCCAAAAAACGCGACCTTTTTCGCTGTAGTAATTCGTTCGCAAATAAAGTCGGAGTAGAGACCGCGGTTGAAAACCGGGATCGACATGGACCACCCGCCAGAAACTGTGCACCAGCAAACCCACGGTCACCGTGAGCACGACCGAACACGCAATCTCAGTCACAACGAGCAGAGAAAGCGAGGACCTGCGACGCACGGTTCCTTCATCGCCGCGAGTCCGTAAAGCAGAGGATAAACTCAATTGCGAAACGCTCAGCGAAGGTATCCATCCAAAAAGCAGCGTCGTCGCAATCGTGATTGCGACTGTGGCAAGCAGAGCGGGCCCGTTTAAGTGAACCTCATCAACACGCGGCAACGGCAGATTTGGGATTCGCGCGAGAAGGCAAAGCACAGTCCAGGCAATCAGCAAACCAACCGCGCAACCAGCTGCGCTTAACAACATCCCTTCCGTCATAAGTTGTTGCGCGATGCGCGAGAGTCCGGCGCCCAAACTCAACCGTACCGCCATTTCACCCTGCCGTTTCACCGTACGCGCCAGCAGCAGCGCAGCCACATTAACACAGGCAACCAGCAGAATAAGCGCCGCCGCGCCAAAAGTAGACAACAACGGCAGACGAATGTTTCCAACCAAATCCTGCTTGAGCGGAACAAGATGCACCCGCACATCGCGTGGTTCTTCCGGCACGCGTCGCAAAATTGCAGTGAGGTCCTCCTCCGCCATTGCCGGAGTAAATCCCGGGCCTCAGCTCACCCACGACGCGCAAAAATTTATTGCCGCGCCACTGCATGTACGGCCAACTCGGGCGAACAGTGAGCTTGGGCCATACATCGGTATCAGGAAACAAATCCGACATTGGGGGCAACACGCCAACAATCGTCTGGTTTTGCCCCTCGAAATGAACGACCCGTCCGAGGACCTGAGGATCTCCACCCAACGCGTTCTTCCAAAACCGATACGACACGATCAGCGTATCATTCTCTAAATAAGTATACTCACGCGGCTCATACAGCCGGCCCAGATATGGCCGGATGCCGAGCATCGTAAAAAATTCCTCGGACGGCGCAGTGCAGTTGACTAGTCTCGGTTCTCCGTCACCGGTCCAGGTGAAGGTAAACCGCGGCAGATATTCCGCGATGTGAACAAACGAGCGACTCTGCTCGAGGTAATCGACAAAGTCCGGCCCGGATGCCGGGATTTGCGTTTGGCCAATCGATTCGGAGCTGGCCCAGATGGCATAGAGGCGACCGGAATGCGCATAAGGCAGCGGCCGGATCAAGACATCCTGCACCACACTCAACATTGCAGTTGTTGCGCCGATACCGATGCCGAGAGTCAGGATAACAACGATAGCGAAGCCGGGTTGCTTCCACAGCATCCGCAGGCCAAACCGGATGTCGTCCTCAAAACCGGCAAACCGGTTGCGCGTTCTTTTTTCTCCGATCGCTGATCCAGTGCTCCGAACCCGTCGCTCCACGTGTTTCAACGCATTATCGATCGACTCCGGAAACATCAGTTCATTTAAAACGACTTGCTTCGCCTCTTCCTCTGACGCCCCGTGACTCAGCGCCTCTTCGAATCGTTCCTGCAAATCTTGGGACAGCTCTTCGACGATTTCCTCCTCACGTGTCGGCGAAAGATTCAATGCTGCTAACGATGTTCGGATTTCGGATTTGAAATCAGGCATATTTAATTCCCGTAATTCGTCCGATCGCTTCCACGAACTCGCGCCAACCGTGGCGTTGGGCTGCGAGGATCTTTCTGCCGACTCGCGTCAGCCGATAGTAACGGCGTCGGCGTTGCCCCGACTTTTCGATCCAGCGGCCACGGATCCAGCCACGCTTTTCCAATCGGTAAAGGAGTGGATAAAGGGAAGCGACGTTGAATCGTAGCGCGCCGCGCGAACGCAATTGGATTAATTGCCCAATCTCGTAGCCATGGCGCGGCCGATCCTTCAGCAACGACAGGATCAATAGCTCCGCGCTCCCTTTCTTCAGTTCCCGATCCGGCAGTTGCATTACAATATGTTGTACTAACATATATCATCCGCCCGTTGTCAAGAAATCGCAGAACGATCTTCACAATTAGCTACGGAAAACACGGTCGCCTTCGGGCGAGGCTAATCCGAAGGTCTTCGCGAGCGCACGAAAGGAAGCCCTTCCTGGTTAGCAATTCCCGATAACTGGTAACTGACAACCAGCGATCAGCGCTGATATTGCGGATCGCTCACCTTCTCCATCCACTCGACTACTTTTCCGTTGAGTGCTTCCTGAATGGCAATATGCGTCATGGCGGTCGTCGGTGTCGCGCCGTGCCAATGTTTCTCGTTAGGCGCAAACCAGACGACATCGCCCGGGCGAATCTCCTCGATTGGCCCGCCCTCGCGCTGCGCCCACCCAAGCCCCGATGTGACGATCAACGTCTGACCGAGTGGATGCGTGTGCCAGGCGGTGCGGGCGCCCGGCTCGAACGTGACGCTTGCGCCACGAACACGCGCGGGTTCGGGCGCCTCGAATAGCGGATCAATTCGAACTGTACCGGTAAACCAATCCGAAGATCCCTTGTTGGACGATTGGGTCCCCAATCTTCTGACTTCCATGTTTTCCCTCTCAACTCTGTAAGGGGAGCGTGGCTCCCACGGAGCTTTACGCTCTCAATTAACGACTCTCAACTTCGCGCTGAGCCGTAGCTCTACTACTAGCCCTATTCCGGACCGGTAACGCCGATTTGAACCTCAATCCATGGGACGAAGGAACAAACTTCCTTCATTATTTCCCGTTGCGGTGAACCTGTAGCTTTGGCCGCTTCGCACATCGACGACTGTTGGCGGGCGGTCCCTCCATTTCGGGCGCGGAGTCGCCAGCACCGATAGGACGTGGTGCCCAGGCTTCAGGAACCCGTCATAGGTATCACCATATCCGATCGAGCCGACCATGACGTTATCGACATATATTTGGACGATGACGAACTTGCCGATGGTTGGTATCCGATAGACGATGAAACGAGCGCTCCCTGCGTCCGAGGACGCGCCGGAGGTGGCTCGCGTTTTCGCCCCACCATGTGCGGCTACACATAAAAAGCACGTCATCGCTAGGACAAGCGTGCGGCGCCAGTTGTAATTCATAAGATTTCGTTCCTCCGTTGGAAATTTTGTTGTAGCGCAAAGATAGCCGGTAAAATTCCTAAGCAACAAGCAAGCATTCGCAGGATTTTCCCATCACACTTGCCTCAACGGAACGCGAGAACCTAACGTCTCAAATTAATCGAATTGCTGTATAACTATAATAGATAGAGGTCATGGTTTCCGAAGCGCGTCGATATCCCTGGCGGACCTTCATTTTCTTGGTGGCCGCCGGAACGCTCACTGGACCGCTCGTTATTCCCTATCTTCTCGGCCTGCTGGCGATCGCTCCCGGGCCACATCCGACGGAATCCCTCCGCTCCCTGATCCTTTCGGGTCTCATTGAAAATCTCAAGTACCTCGTTCCCGGCGCCGGAATCGGCCTTCTTGTGGCGCGCAAAATCGGTCTTGGCGCACCCTACCTCGAGAGCTGGCTCGATGGCGCGCCTCCGCCAGCCCGCCCGCTCTCGTCGATCGTTTGGCCCGCACTCTTCTGGGCCACAGTGACGGCGATCATCGCTTTCGCGATTGACGGGTTTTTCCGCTATGCGCTCCAAGTCACTACGCCCGCGCCCGAGATTCATGCCCGCATCGCCGTTTCGTGGTGGCGCACCGGGCTGGCGAGCCTTTGGGCGCCGTGGGCGGAGGAGATCTTCGATCGTCTGTTCTTGCTTTCACTTCTCGCCTGGCTGGGGATGAAACTCTTTCGCGTCTCAGAGAAAGGACGTGGACGCTGGATCGCGCTCTGGATCGCCAACCTCGCCACGGCGCTTTTCTTCGGCTGGTATCACATCAGTAACGAAGATTTGTTCGTCGATCCCGTACCCGTCATCGTCGCGCTCAGAACAGTGCTAATTGTCCTGCCGGCGGGCCTGGCGTTCGGTTGGATCTACATCCGCCGGGGTCTTGAGGCTGCGATCCTCTCTCACTTCTTCATCGACGTAATTGTGCACGTGGTGCGACCCATTATCGAGCACGGACTAATCTCGTAAGACCATCCTTGGAAACTGCGTCGCAGTACCTTAGGAGATGCTGCTAAACTGCGCGCAGCAAGAATGCAACAACGTTTCCTCGCTCCAGTTCTTTTGGTGATAACAGCGCTGCTCTGGAGTTTGGGAGGAGTGTTGATCAAGTCCATTGACTGGCCGCCAATGGCAATTGCCGCTGGTCGAAGTATTGCCGCAATTCCGGTGTTGCTGGCGTGCACTGGCCGGCATCGTTTCACATTTTCACCTGCTCAGCTTGGTGGCGCGATAGCCTACGCGGCCACAGTCGCGCTGTTCGTTTTTGCCACCCGGATGACAACCGCCGCCAACGCCATTTTCCTCCAATACACGGCGCCGATCTACGTCGCGATCATCGGCCGCTGGTATCTCGATGAACGGCCACTGCCGATCGACTGGTGGGTCATCGCGGCGGCGCTGGGTGGCATCGCTCTCTTTTTTCTGGACCGGCTAACAACGTCCGGATTTTGGGGAAACATTGTCGCGCTTGCGAGTGCTCTCGCCTTCGCGTCGTTGGTCATCTTTTTACGAAAAGAAAGAACCGGTTCGCCGATCAATAGTGTCATTCTGGGGAACATAATAGTTGCGATTGCAGGTGCGCCGTTTCTGTTGCGGGCGCCGTTACACCCGGCCCGCGCTTTGTCGCTTGTGCTGGTTTTAGGCGTTGTGCAACTCGGTTTGTCTTACGCCCTCTACGCTGAAGCGATAAAACACGTCACTGCACTGGAGGCCATGTTAATTCCGCTGATCGAGCCGGTATTAAATCCGGTCTGGGTGATGCTCGCGTTGGGCGAGCGGCCAGGCCCCTGGGCGATGGTTGGTGGTGCGCTCGTCCTCGGCGCAGTGCTCGTGCGCGGAATAGTCATGGTTCGCAGGCGCCGGAATCAGACCGCTTCGGCACGATACTCACCGAGCCGTTAAGCCAAATAGCCGCAGCCGCCCTCCTCGAAAGTTCAAAATTCTGACCGGGCCCTCCGATTTGCCACGCGATGATCCGCGCTTCGAGAAGGTCGTTAATTCCCGAGCCGGGCGCAATACCGCGAGCGCGCCTGATTAGATTTCGCTTCTCCGAAGCAGATAGTCGAGTCCGCCGACGCGGTACCAGCGATAACCATAGCCTTCGAGCACGATCCGGTGTTTGCCCGAATCCTCCGCTTTACTGTGATCTTCGGCCAGTAGATTCACTAGCATCTTGCCTTCATCCTCGAGCCCGACGTCGAGCACGACTTCGCGAGGCTCGTCATGAAAATTGTGCAGAAAGACGACCGAATTATTGCGCCAATCGTAACGCATGGCCAGCACCACAGGATCGCGCACCTTCAACACCGCGAAATCGCCCCAGCCGATCTCCGGCACTTCTTTGCGCATACGAATGATGCGCTCCGTCCAGTTCAGCAATGATTCCGGATGGCGCCGTTGGACCGCGGCGTTGATCCGCCGATAACCGTACGGTCCTTCGTCGATGACAGGACTGCTGGGCTTGTCGGACTTGGTGAATCCACCGTGCGGTTCGGCCGACCATTGCATCGGTGTGCGCGCGCAATTCCGTTCCGGCAAGTCAAGGTTGTCGCCCATGCCGAGCTCGTCGCCGTAGCGAATAACTGGCGTGCCGGGCAGGGTGAACATCAGGCTGTAAGAGAGCTCGAGTCGGCGTTGATCGCCACCCAGCATTGGCGCGAGCCGGCGGCGAATCCCGCGATCATACAATTGCATGCTCTTGTCCGGACCGAATGCCTGAAAAATTTTCTCGCGCTGGTTCTTCTCCAGCCGACCGAGGTCGAGCTCATCGTGATTGCGGAGGAACATGCCCCATTGTGCAGTCGCCGGTCGCGGCTTCGTCGCCTTTAACGCCTTGATCAGCGGTCGCGTGTCCGCCGATGCCAGCGCATAGAATAGGTTCTGGTTCACCTGGAAGTTAAACATCATGTGCATCCGCTCGCCGTCGTCGCCGAAGTAATCCATATCCGTCTCCGGCAGCACGTTCGCTTCGGCGAGAATGATGCAGTCGCCCTGCCGCCATTGCAGAAACTCGCGGAAGGCGCGGAGCATGTCCCACTGCTGTTCCGGCTTTTTCACGTTGGCACCTTTGGTTGAAATGATGAATGGCACCGCGTCCATCCGAAACCCGGAGACGCCTTGTTGAATCCAGAATCCCATGATCTTAAGGATCTCCGCCTGAACCTCGGGATGCGACGTATTCAGATCCGGTTGGAAATCGTAAAAGCGATGAAAATAGTACGCCTTCGCTTCACTATCGTAACTCCAGGTCGTCTTCTGAACGCCGGGAAACACCATGCCTTTGTTTGCGTGCGAGGGTTTCTTTTTCGACCAGACATACCAATCCCGATATTTCGACTTCGGATTGCGCCGCGCCTGCTGAAACCAAGAATGCTCATTCGAGGTGTGATTGACGACGAGATCGATGAGGACACGGATGCCGCGTTGCTTCGCGGCATGGGTGAACTCCACGAAATCGCCGAGCGTGCCATAACGCGAATCGACATTGTAGTAATCGGAAACGTCATAGCCGTCGTCCTTGCAGGGTGAAGTTTGAAATGGCATCAACCAGATCGCGGTCACTCCAAGACCATGCAGGTAATCGAGCCGCCGCATCAGCCCTTCGAAATCGCCGATGCCGTCGCCGTTGGCATCCATATAAGTGCCAACCGACAGGCAGTAGATGACGGCGTTCTTGTACCAGAGGTCGTTAATCATGGTTTGGCTGGACAGCGGTTTGCTCCGCCGATCTTACCAACAGTCTATATCAGTCAGCGTGAGAAGCGACGGACGCAAAAAGCAATCGGTAAACCAACCAGAATTGGATGGCTGATCGGGGTTTAATGTAGTCCGCGACGTGGAATGCAGCCAAGGAAGAAGGGTCAATTCTCATTTTTGTCTTTTTGGCAGGTCAAGATCATTGGGGCCTCAGCGCGTCCACGCGAGATGCCGAAAGGCTTTTAGCAGCCTGCGCGTGACCACCCCGGGGGTTCCGTCGCCGATTGGTCGTTCGTCGACGGCTACGATCGGCACCACTTCGCGTGTCGTGCTGGTAAGAAATGCTTCGTCAGCATCAAACAGGTCCTCCTCGCGCAACGCTTGCTCACGAACTTCGATACCGGCTTTTCGACCGACCTCGAAGATGAGCTCGCGCGTGATGCCGGGCAGGAGGCCACACTCAATCGGTGGCGTGAGCACAGTGTCGTTCCTCACGATAAACAAGTTGGAGGTCGCGCACTCGGTCAGTTCGCCACGATCATTCCTCATCACCCCGTCAAACGCGCCGCGCTGAAACGCTTGTTGTGCAGCCAACGCCTGGTTCATGAGGTTGTTGCTCTTGATCATTGGATTCACCGATTTTGGATGGTTCCGAACGACGTCGACTAGCACAACTGTGCAGCCGCGCTCATAAATCGCCGAAGGCGGCTCAATGAGCGGTTTGACAATAATGACAAACGAGGGCTTGGGCGTTGCTTTCAAGTTGTAGCTCAGCTCGCCAACACCACGCGTAACCAACACCCGCACGTAGGCTTCCCTCCCGTCGAGCTTCGTCGCGCCGATCGTGTCGGAGACATGCCGGGCCAGCTCCTCATTCGTGAATGGAATTACCAGTTCGATCATTCGCGCCGAATTGCGCAGCCGGCGCATATGCCGATCATAAAGAAACAGGCGATTGTTATAGGTCCGCAGTGTTTCATAGATTCCTTCGCCGTAGAGAAAACCGTGGTCGAAGACGGAGATCACCGCTTCGTGCTCATCAAAAATCCGCCCGTTCACGTTTACCATCGCTGCCATCACTAAAGATGGCAGTCGAGGCGCGTGGAAGAAAGAAACAACTCGACGGTCGCAGACCGCCGCTACAGTTACTTTGAGAAGCAACCGGCGCAAAGCGTCTGCGCCGAGTGGGGCACTTTTTACGCGGCCATTTTGCCAGAAAGCGCGTCGCCCGGCTTATACTTGCCGGGGACAGCCCGCACGGAAATCACGAGACGATTCCAGGCATTGATCGTCGCGATCGCGAGCGTTAAATCGGCGAGTTCCTTTTCCGAGAAATGCTGGCGCGTTTTCTCAAAGACTTCGTCGGGAGCATGACCGTGCTGGATGTTTGTGAGCGCTTCCGTCCAAGCAAGAGCAACGCGCTCTCGCTCGGTGTAATAAGGGGATTCTCGCCAGGCATCCAAGCCATAGAGCCGTTGTTCGCTTTCTCCCGCGGCCCGCAAATCCTTCCAATGCATGTCAATACAGTAGGCGCATCCATTAATTTGCGAAGCGCGCAACTTAATCAGGGTCATCAGTTTGTGGTCGAGCCCGGATTGCGCCAGATATTTCTCGAGGCCAAACATTGCCTCAAACGCACCGCGACCATTCTTTAGATAATCAATTCTCGGTTCCATAAGTTTTTCTCACCTCCCGGCAAATGTTTCGCAGCAAACCACGCGGACAGACCTGTCCGATTTTCCAGTGGCTCCGACTAGTGCCAGATCAAAGTCGAGTGGCCGAGAAGTACGAGCACTGCGGCGACGCCACAGAGCGGAATCAAATTCGCAAGTAAGGCCACAACACCGAGGGTAATCGCGCGTGGCCGCACAAAAAAAACGATGGTCGCCAGCGTCGCGCCGGCGCCCCAGGGCGATCATCGCTAGCGGGCCGTCTTTCGAGATATCGCGGAAAGGTCGAATAACTTCAAAAATGAGAAGCAAACCCGTCGCCGCGCAGACGAAACTAACAATGGTGAGCCGTTTTGAGTTCACACCTGCAGCCTAAATTGCAGCGGATTCTGAAATTTTTTCAATGGGACGGAAATAACAAAGCTTTCGCTATTTTTGGTTTCTTCCGTTGGAATCAGTTCTGTTCTGTTGAGTTTAGCGTTGCGCGGCTGCCACGTCGCCAGCCTCTCGACGTGCCAACTATCAGCCTCTTAGTGTCCCGACTCGACTTCGCCGTTCTTCGGGCCCACCATTTGGAACAATACCGATGGAAACGCCGCTGACGCCTCTCGAATTCGCTCGCCGCGCCCGAAAACTCTATTCCGAGCGCGTCGCCATCGTCGATGGCGACTCAACTTGGACCTATGCGCAGTTTCTCGATCGATGTGACCGTTGGTCGGCGGTTTTGCAGAAACTTGGAATTCGCCCGGGTGACCGCGTTGCTTATCTGTCACCCAACAGTCCCGCACAGCTCGAATCGTTCTACGCTGTGCCGCAAGTCGGTGCCGTCTTGGTACCGTTAAATTATCGCCTGACCGCCGACGACTTCGTTTATCTCATCAATCATAGCGGCTCCCGCATGGTTTGTGCAGACCGCGATTATCTCGACACCATCGACAGCATTCGTTCCCGTCTTCCGCACGTCGAACACTTCGTTGCCTTGACTGGAGAAGCTAAAGAGTGGCTCGACTACGAAGCCGCACTCAAAGCCAGTTCGCCTGATTTTGTTCGCCCCGAAATTCGCGAGAGCGACCTGCTCACGATCAATTATACCAGTGGCACTACCTCGCGTCCGAAAGGCGTAATGATCACCCATCGTAATGCCTGGATGAATTCCATCGGCGTCCTCGTCCATCAATCCATGAACTGCGCGGATTGTTACCTGTGGACGCTGCCGATGTTTCACGCCAACGGCTGGACTTTCGTCTGGACGGTAACGGCCGCCGGTGCGACCCACATTTGTCTGCGCAAAGTCGAACCGCGCGCCGTCTTCGAATTGATGGCAAGGGAACGGGTCACCACACTGTGTGCGGCACCGACAGTTCTGATCTCGTTAGCAAACGCACGAGATGTACGTCACCTCGCACCGAAAGGGATTCGAGTTTTCACCGCCGGTGCGCCACCCGCGGCTTCTACCATCCAGCGACTCGAGGAAGAACTGGGCTGGACGATCATCCATGTTTACGGACTGACCGAGACAGCGCCGTTCATCACCGTGTGCGAGCCGCGCGCGGAACATGCGTCGCTCAAAATCAGCGAACGAGCGGCAATCAAAGCTCGTCAGGGTGTCGAGCTGATTACATCGGGTGAGTTACGCGTGGTGGACAAAGAAGGAAACGATGTGCCGTGCGACGGGATTACCCAGGGCGAAATTGTGGCCCGCGGTAATGTGATCATGGCCGGTTACTTTAACGACCCGGAGGCGACCCAACAAGCGTTACGCGGGGGGTGGTTTCATTCTGGCGACGCCGCCGTCGTGCATCCGGATGGCTACGTCGAGATTCGCGACCGTCTGAAAGACGTCATCATCAGCGGCGGCGAAAACATTTCCTCCATCGAAGTCGAAAGCGTGCTTTTACGACATCCGGCGGTGCAGGAGGTCGCTATTGTTGGCCTGGCGCATGAACGCTGGGGCGAGGCGCCCCACGCTTTCGTTGTGCTCAAGCGAGACGCACACGCCGATGAGGACGAGCTGCGTGAGTTTGCGCGAGCCAACCTCGCGCATTTCAAAGCGCCGCATAGCGTGACCTTCCTCCAAGAGCTTCCCAAAACTGCAACCGGCAAAATTCAGAAATACGTCTTGAGAGCGCGCCAGGCCGCGATCGCCCCGCAATAAAATTGCCTGTCGTTGATCGCTTTTTTGACAACGTATGTCTCTTCCGTATATGTCAGTAACATATATGGCAACGCCAGCTCTCGATCGCGAACTAAAGAAGGGCAGCGCCGAGTTGATGATTCTGTCTCTGCTAGAATATCGTCCGCGTCATGGCTACGAGATCGGACAACTCATCGAGCTCCGCTCCCGCGGCGCCGTTCGATTTAATGTCGCCTCCCTTTATCCTCTCCTCTATCGCCTGGAAAAACGGAACTGGATCCGGGGGCGCTGGATTGAAAAAGCCGGGCAACGCCGGCGCCGCTATTATCGGCTAACACCGGCGGGCAAGAAAATGTTGGCCAAGCAACGCCATGGCTGGGCCGAATTCGTTGCTGCCGTTAAGTTAATCACCGCGACACAACATGCCTGATTTCAAAGCCGAAATTAGGGCGCGTCTCGCTGAACTCGGACTGTCTCCGGTGCGGGAATCAGAAATCGTGGAAGAGTTCTCGCAACATCTAACCGACCAGTATGAGGCGGCAATCAACCGCGGAGCCTCCGAAGAGGAAGCCCGCCACGCCGTTTTCCAGGAGCTCAATGCATCCGAATTCCTTAGCCGCGAACTAAAACGCGTGGAGCGTCGCGCCTCGGCAAATACTGTTATCCCCGGCCGGGAAGGAACGGGCAATATATTCGCAGATCTCGGACAGGATCTGCGCTTTGGACTGCGCACGCTCGTCAAGAACCCGGCATTCACGAGCGTCGCAGTCATTGCTCTTGCTCTCGGCATCGGCGCAAACAGTGCGATTTTTAGTGTCGTCAACGCAATCCTGCTGCGGCCGCTGCCTTATAAGAGTCCCGATCAACTCGTCGCCATTTGGGAAGAGGCGAGGCATCTAGGTTTTCCCAAGGACACACCCTCGCCCGCCAACTTTCTCGACTGGCGCCAACAAAGCACTGTTTTCGACGGCATGTCAGCGTTCGCCGAGCGCAGCTTTAACCTCACCGGCGTAGGCGAACCAGAACGTCTCGATGGTCGCCGCGTTTCCGCGAACCTCTTCGACGTCCTAGGCGTAAAGGCGATTATCGGCCGGACTTTCGTTTCGCAGGAAGATCAGCCGGGCAGCAAAGTCGTGCTGTTGAATGAAAGTCTTTGGAAACGCCGCTTCGGTGGCGATCCGGGCGTGATTGGCCGCGCCGTAAATCTAAATGGCGAGCCCTACACCGTCGTTGGCGTACTGCCACACACGGTGCGTCTTCCTACCTCTGGTAACTGGCGCGACCAAGTCTGGGTACCGCTCGCTTTCCCCTCTGAAGAAGCGGCCTCCCGCGGCGCCCACTACCTTGAAGCGATCGCGCGTATGAAACCCGGAGTGACATTGCCGAAGGCACAGGCGGAGATGGATACCATCGCGGCGCGTCTTGCCCAACAATATCCGGATGTCAACGCAAGGAGAGGCGCCGTCGTCACGCCGTTGCACGAAGAAATTGTCGGAAAAATGAAGTCGCCGCTGCTGATTTTGTTAGGCGCGGTAGGATTCGTTCTTCTCATCGCCTGCGCCAACGTCGCGAACCTGCTGCTGGCGCGGGCCGCGGTCCGGCAAAAAGAAATCGCGCTGAGACTCGCTCTCGGTGCGAATCGCGCTCGCGTCACTAAACAATTGCTTGTCGAAAGTGTATTGCTTTCGCTCGTGGGTGGTGTGGTCGGCCTAAGCCTCGCCTATGTCGCCCTTAAGGTTCTCACCCGCTTCATCCCGCAGGATGTCGCCCAAGCGGATACAATTGCAATCGATGCAAAGGTGCTACTCTTTACGCTCGCGGTGGCCGTCGTTACCGGACTGGTCTTCGGTCTCGCCCCCGCAACCCAGGCATCGCATTTCAATCTGAATGAAACCTTGAAGGAAGGTGGACGTGATTCCGGCGCCGGAGCCCGCGGCAAACGCCTCCGCAATTCGCTCGTGATCGCCGAGGTCGCGATTTCATTCATCCTTCTCGTGGGCGCGGGACTGTTGATCAACAGTTTCGTCCATCTGCGAAATCTCGATCCAGGTTTTCGCGCGGACCATTTACTCACGCTGAATGTCGATCTCTCCGAGGTGAAATATCGGGATACTCAACGTCGAACCACGTTCTTCGATGAAGTGACTCGTCGCGTGCAGACGCTGCCGGGCGTGCAATCCGCCGCGGTCGCAGGCAATCTGCCGTTCACTTATAATGGCGACTCGATGGGTATAGCGGTGGAAGGAATTCCCGACCCGCCGATCGATCAATGGCCCGATGTGATCTTCCGCACCGTTGGCCCGGGGTACTTCGCCACCCTGGGAATTTCGCTGGTGCGCGGACGCGATTTCAACGACCGGGATACGCTCGACACGACGCCGGTCGTTGTCATCAGCGAAAAGACCGCAAGGAATTATTGGCCTAACGAAGATCCAATTGGCAAACGCCTCAAGCCCGGCGCCACCACATCACAGACTCCGTGGCGCACCGTCATCGGAGTGGTAAAAGACGTGCGGCAGAACGATTTCATCGCCGAGCCGAAGATGCAAATGTACTTCAGCTATCGCCAGGTGAAGGATCTTGTCGCCAATGCGCTGATCGTGCGGACATCGGTTGATCCGTTGAGCGTTGGCGCCTCTGTGCGAAATACAATCTGGTCAGTGGATAAAGATCAGACGGTCGCGAATATCGATTCGATGAAGCACATTGTCGCGGGTGCGGTGGCACGGCAGCGTTTCAGCATGCTATTGCTCGCTATCTTCGCGGGGCTGGCGTTGTCTCTAGCCGCAGTCGGCATCTACGGGGTCATGAGTTATTCAGTTGCCCAGCAAACGCGTGAAATCGGCATTCGCATCGCGCTCGGAGCTCAGCGCGGCGACGTCTTGAGAATGACAGTGAAAGAAGGCCTAAAGCTTGTGGGGGTCGGATTACTCCTAGGTTTGATCAGCGCATTCGTGCTAACCCGAGTAATGCAGAGTCTGTTGTTCGGTATCAGCGCTACCGACCCGGTTACGTTCGGCATTATTTGCGTCATGCTGTTAATTGTGGCAGCACTCGCCAGCTACATCCCGGCCCTGCGTGCCACTACCGTCGATCCGCTGGTCGCCCTGCGGGCACAGTAGCCAAGTTGCACGTTTCCCTTCGTAATCGACCTTCCAGTTCGAAACTTGACTGGTTTAACCAGTCAAGTTGTAACAGTCACTTACAATTGGGCGCCGGTTACTCTACGGTGATTGTGAAATTGCGACGACATCATCACCGCCGGGTAGAAAACGCGCTTCTGCGCGTCTGTCCGCTGCAATGCAGAATCCCCCTGTCGGCTGCCGCCTTGTAACGCAAAAGGTAACAACTTTGTTACAATTGCCCGGTGGATCGACGGCCGGGCGCGCGCGTATCTAAATCGATATGACCGGCCAGAGAATCTGTTCAGCGTTCGTTGTCGCTTTTCTGTTCTTCCTGTCAGGTGAAACCAAACACGCGCTCGCGAGAAATGGGCAGCCAAATCCCACACCAACACCGACAGCGTCATCGAATGTGCCGCCAGCTCCTGTTTTGGCCGCGCCGGCAAATGGCGCATCACTGGTCCAGCCAATCACACTAGATTGGAATGCGGTCTCGGATCCGGATGGGCCCATCGGAAGTTACACTTGGCAGATCGCAACTACATCCGCGTTTACCACCATCATCACTTCCGGCTTCACCAACATGGATTCCGATCCATCCGTGCCGACGCCGACTGCGGATAAGGTGAGCGGCTTGCCTAACGGAACCTACTTCTGGCGGGTCAAAGCCACTCAGCTCGTGGGCGGGGCAACCGGCTCGGTCGATTCGGCATGGTCGGCGGCGCGATCGTTTACTGTGACCGGCCTCGGCCCCGCGCCAGCCACACCTTCGTTCATCACTCCGGCTACTAACGCGCAGTTTCACGTGCGCGAGAGTTTCAACATCCAATGGTCCGCGGTCCCAAACGCACAGAACTACATTCTCGAAGCCGATGATGAACCGACGTTTTCTTTTCCGATTAATCTGATGCTTTCCCCGATAAACTTCGGCACTCAATGGGGGGCGCTTTGGGGCAATCCCCTGACCGTCTATTATAGAGTGCGCGCAGTTTCTGCGGACGGTGTACGCAGTCTTCCATCCTCGCCACTCAAGGTGCAAATCACGAACGCGGCGCCAGTTCCGGCAGGCGTATCGCCCATCGCACCGACCAATGCAGCAACCGTGCAACTACCGTTCTTCCTCGATTGGTCCGATACCCCCAATCCACAGGTGCCCGGTTACGACCTCGAGATCAACAGCAATTCCAGCTTCGCGCTTGCTTCAAATGTGCTGCTTCTGAGCCCGAGCCGCTCGGATTACATGATCACGCGCGATCTGCTCGCGCCCGGAAATTATTTCTGGCGGGTGCGCGCGCTCCACGGCGATGTCGCCGGTCCGTGGTCAGCCGGGCGCGCAATCACGGTGACTGCGCCGATCGCTCCGCCAAATGTTAACTTGTTTGCCATTCTCGCTGAGCCGGTAAACGCGTACGGTGGCAATACTGCGCACGCCAGAGTAATGCTCGATAATCCCGCACCGGCAGGAGGAGCGGTCGTGTCGATTTCGACCGATATCCCACAGGTAAGTATGCCAGCAACCAGTGTTACGGTTCCGGCCGGAAAAACCGATGCAACTATCGCCAACATCGCTACCGGCCCGGTTCCAAACGGCGGAGTTTCGGTCGGCATAATCGGAGATTTATTCGCAGGCTTTGCCAATGGTCGGGGGCAGAATTCGTTCGGCGTTCTTCCGATACTCTACGGCACCAGTCTCAGCAACGAGAGTGTGGTAGGTGGGACGTCGGTCAACGCCACCGTGACGCTGCAAAGCGCGGCGCCGCAGGGTGGCACAGCTGTCAGGCTGGTTAGCAGCGATCCCAACATCGTTAGGCCGCCGACTACGGTCTTCATTCCGGCGGGAGCCACCGACATCGACTTTGTAATCCCGACCAGCGCGGTCTCGGTTCCAACCCGCGTCACAATTGAGAGTGGAACTGATGTCGATGGCTATCGTGCACCACAGAATACAATCGTTGTCACGCCGCCGGGAAGGCCAACTCCGCCTGCGAGTCTGTCATCATTAACGCTGAGTCAACCGTCAGTGCTTTCCGGCGGCACCGTTACCGGAACGCTCAGGCTAACTTCACCCGCTCCATCCGGGGGCGCGGTCGTGACCTTGCAAGGCAGCATGGAAGGTGACGTTATCGTCCCTCAAAGTGTAACAATTCCCGCCGGCAGCATCAGCGCCAATTTCACCACATCACCTGCTCCCGAAACGCCCTTCCCACGATGGGTATTTATTCAAGGTCATTACGGAACTTCCGGCGGATCGCAGGCGCGCATTTTAAGGATCGATCCAGCGGCCGGCCCGGCGACGTTGTTGGCGATTGGTCCGGCGAGCCAGGATGTCATCGGTGGGAAATCTGGTCGGGCTAGTGTTGCACTCGTTATTCCAGCACCAGTCGGCGGCGGAACTGTTAAGCTAACGACTGACAATCCCTCGGTCATTCACGTGCCAGCGAGCGTGTCGATCGCGGCAGGAAACAGCGCCGTCAGTTTCGCCATTGCCACCAGTCCCGTCTCCGGGTTGACAACCGGCGGGTTTGTCTTTGCCAGCGCGGGCGGCGTGACGAAGTCTATCTTTGTCAATGTAACGCCCGATCCGAACGCTCCACCGCTGTTGCAGTCAATGTCGATCACGCCAGCGAGTGTGACCGGCGGAACAAACGCGACCGGCACAGTGTTTCTCAGTGCACCCGCGCCGGCCGGCGGCATTTCCGTCACGCTCTCGACCAGTAACGCATCAGCTGCGCGAGCGCCTGGCATCGTTAGTGTTCCCGGCGGCCAGACCAGTGCGAGCTTCACCATCACCACGTTTGCTGTGACGGCGAACATAACCGCGACGATCACTGCGTTCTACGACACAACCACATCCGCGCAACTTACCGTCACGCGCGGGACGACGTCGACGCCCACACCGACACCGCCGCCGAGCCCGACGCCGACGCCATCGGCAACGTTGCCCGCTCCATCACTCGTTAGCCCAGCGGCCGATGCGCGCTTCGCACCCGGCGTCAACATCACATTCGATTGGTCCAATGTAACCGGTGCCGCCAGCTATACCATCCAGATCGACGACTCAGACACATTTCCGTCACCGTTCATCGTGAACCAGACCGTCACCGCATCGCAATTCAACAGCAGCACGCTGCCGATAAAGACCATGTGGTGGCGCGCTCGCGCAAACGATGCCTCTGGTAAACCAGGTAACTGGTCGGTCATCCGCCGCTTCGAAGTAAAGAACTAACGGCCCAGATTCATCTGGCCTCCGGCCTCTGACTTCTGACTTCGGCTTCTCCCACTGAGTGGGTGTTGGCCGCTTCCTGCTGTCAACTCTCAACTATCAACCATCAACTTCTCCAGTAGAGTCGCGCCAGCATGAAAACCAACCGGATCGAAGCTTTCAGCGATGGTGTCATAGCCATTCTCATCACCATCATGGTTTTGGAGTTGAAGGCGCCCCACGACCCGACACCAGCGTCGCTCGTTAGAATGTGGCCAACCTTTTTTGCTTATGTACTTAGCTTCGTCATCATCGCCATCTACTGGGTGAACCATCATCATCTTATTCACATGGTCAGCCGGGTCGATGCCATCATTCTGTGGGCAAACATCAATCTGCTTTTTTGGATCTCGCTCATACCGTGGGTCACGGTCTATCTCGGTGACAATCACGCATTGCCGTTCCCAGTCGCACTTTACGCCGCGGTCTCGGTCGCGGGCGCGGTTTCTTTTTTTCTGCTGCGCGCGTCGATCGCGCGGCAGCATCGCGAACCCGAGTTTAAGCGATTGAACCAAAAGATGGCGCGCAAAAATCTTGTCGCCATTCTCATTTACATTGCAGCCATCGCGGTGGCATTCATTTACACGCCGCTCGCGCTTATCCTGATCGCGACACCGGCGGCGATGTACTTCCTGCCGGAACGCCCGCTCGAGAAACCCGAGCATTGAGCCGCGGGCAAGAGCAGAAAGGAGAAAGGAACCACCAACCCGGTCTTTTTGCGTTCTTCCCCTCAACCTGAACCCTCAGGTCTCAACCATCAACTTCTCCCCAACTCTGCCACAATCGTATCCCGGCTCCGAAAAAATAGACTTGTGCATTCAATACGGACGTGCGTATTATCGAGCAGATGGCCAGACCGTCTTTACGCGAGCAAATTTTGCGGGCGGGGTTGCCGGTCATGTTTCGATCCGGCTATCAGGCAGCGAGCGTTCGCGACATCTGCACCGCTGCCCGCGCCCCACAGGGCTCCTTCACTAACCACTTCCGCTCCAAAGAAGCCTTCGCCGTGGAAGTGCTCGATCGCTACTTTGACTATTTGAAAGGGTTGGTCAGGGAGGCGCTAAACGACAAGACGTTTACGCCACGCCATCGCTTGAAGCGGTATCTCGACATCATCACCGGAAAGCTGGAACGCGATCGATGGATGCTCGGTTGCCTGATCGGTGACTTCAGTCTTCAAGCGAGTTCTCACAGCAAGCTTTTGCGCAAACGGCTCGACGCAATTTTTCGCGAGTGGCGCACAATGTTCGCAGGATGCATTGCCGCAGCCCAGTCTGCGGGCGAAGTCGATTCACGGTTTGATGCCACAGAATTGGCCGAATTTCTCTTGGCCTCGTGGGAGGGCGCCATTCTGCGAATGAAAGTGGAACGCAGCCCCGCTGCCCTTAAACGATTCAAAACCATCGTGTTCGAGACCGTATTCAAGCCATTACGAACATTGCCTGTCTCCCAGCGTAAGCGTCCGGCAGGCAAAGGTGCCAAACGATATCAGAGATGATGATGAATGCTGTCTTTGGATCAATTGGTATGTCGTTAGTTCTTGTGGCATCGGCTGTCTTGGCAGCCGACAAGACTAAGAGCGAGGAAGCGTTCGATCGTCTGACGTCGCTAAAAGGCGAGTGGAAGGGACAAATTGACGGCATTAATACCACTTTGATTTATACGCTGACGGCAAATGGCAGTGCGTTGATGGAACAATGTAGATCCGAGAAGGCATCGGAAATGATTACGATCTTCACCATTGATGGCGATCACCTGATTGCCACCCACTATTGCTCGGCGAAGAATCAGCCACAGATGGCGACGCCGGCGATCACCGATCCGCAGAAGCCATTGGCGTTTTCGCTAGTGCGAGTTACCGGCCTGAAATCACCCGACGCTTTTCATAATACCGGTCTGACCGTGATCCAGGAAGGTAATAATCACCTGATTCAAGAATGGTTGTATAAAGCAAAGGGCAAGACCGGTAAAAATGTCTTTCACTTCACGCGCGTGGGCCAAGGAGCGACGCCATGAGAATGCGCATCGCCACGCTGGCGATTGCCTTCTTGCTAAGCTTGTCCCGCGCAATCTCGGCCGATGTTGTCGACGGCAAGGTGACGCGGAATGGCGTCGATCTGTTCTACAAGATCGTCGGCCCGGCGAGTGGCAATTATGTCCTCGTCTTAAGTGGTGGTCCTGGGGAAGACATTCACTCCATGCAAGGCATTGCTGACGAGCTGGGAAAAAAGTATCGATGCATTATGTGGGAACAACGTGGAACCGGCAGATCGAAGCTGCCGAGTTACGATCCGTCGACGATCAACCTGAATGCATACATGGAAGACATCGAAGCCCTCCGCAAACAACTGCACGCCGACAAATTCATCGTCATCGGAAACTCCTGGGGAATGATCCTGGGTCTTGCTTATGCGGGCACACACCCGGATGCAACGCGGGCGGTTGTCACGATCGGTTCCGGTCCGATTACCTTCGAATACCTCGGTGTGTTCTCCGACAACCAATTCTCGCGGCTCGGCGCGTGCGAACTGGAAATGCGCGACTTTTGGAAAAATCCTGCGCGGGAAGCAGCTGACCCAGACCATGCCGCGTTTGAACGATTGCGCGTGGCGGCGGTCGCTTACTTCTTCGATCGCAAGAATGCGTTACAGATGCAGTCGGAGCTTGATCCGAAGGATTACAATTTTCGCGTGCCTCCAGCTTTTCTCCAAGCGGAGGGAAAGTATGACTTTCGGCCGAAACTAAAAACGATCACCGCTCCGGTTCTTCTTCTTCAGGGCCGACAGGATATCGCGGGAGAAGCGAACATTGATGAAACGCATGCGCTGATCAAGAATTCGACCCTCGCCTTTATTGACAAATGTGGACATATGCCGTGGCTGGAGCAGCCAGAGCAAACTTGGAAAATCGTCGACGACTTCCTCGCTCACTTACCCTCGATCTCTGACATTAGACGTTGAGCGTTGGGCGCTGCCACGCCGTAGGGTCGGCACAGGCCGGCTGACCTCCGACTTCCATGGTCCAAGAACGCGCTGCGGGAATCTCTTGACCTTAGTCAGACGGATTCACGTCTCTCAACGGCGGATCCTTGAATTCGCGATTGCCTTGAACGAATCGTTTCGCTGGGCACGCGGCGCAGATCGCCCGTTAACCGCAGTCTCGACAAAGTCCAGATCAACCACTTTGTCGGATCCCACTGCCACGGTTTCACGCCATTACGATAATCGTGCTGAAATTCGTGGTGATAATTGTGGTAGCCCTCGCCGAAAGTGAGCAGCGCCATCAGGAATGAATCGCGCGCGCTGCACTTCGTCGAATATGGCTGGCGGCCGATGCTGTGACAGGCGGAGTTGATCAGGAACGTGCCGTGTTGAAGAACGACTACTTTGGCCACACCACCGATGAGAAATCCACCGAGCGCGCCGATCCACCCGTCCCACAACAGGCCGAGCAGCGTTGGCAAAATCAAACTCACCAGCACTGCGAGCGAATGAATATTTCGGTGTTGCCACATCACCAGTGGATCCTTTTTCAGATCGGCCACATTATCGAACGGCGGTTGCGGCCAGAGCTTGAACAACAACCAGCCGATGTGCGCGTGAAAAAACCCCTTCGTGATATCGTACGGGTCTTCGTCGTGATCGACATGCTTATGGTGCCGGCGATGCTCGCTTGCCCAGAGCAACACTGAATTTTCAAACGCAGCCGCGCCGAAAATGAGCGCGAATAGGCGCACGGGTAGTCGCGCGCGGAACGTCGCATGCGTAAACAACCGGTGATAACCGAGCGTAATGCTGAATCCGGTCGCCACCAGCAACGCTCCGAAGACCGCGAAGTGAAACCAATCAACGCCAAAATACCATAAGTACCACGGCACTGCCGTCAGAGTGAGAAAAAACGTGCCGATGAGGAAGGCGCTCGTCGTCCAATTAATCCGATCGGTCGGGATTCGAAAAATCACGGGAATTGGAGAACCTCAATCAGCTATGAACTACCAACAATCAACCGGCAATTGGTCTTCCCAGCACCACATCCGCCTTGGTCCAGCTATGGACTTTGCCACAGTGCGCACAGGTGAACTTTTGCGTTTTAACTTTTGCCGCGCTCCAGCGTGCTTCTTCAATTGTCCGGCCGGTGTCGGTCAACTTCGAGGTCGAAGGACACCGCACCAGCAAGCTCTTCAGGTTCGCGAACTTGGATTTCACCCGTCGCCGCGGCGGTTCGAAATAAAATCGCTGTGCCATGTTAAAGCCGATAAACGATCCGCGCCTTGGCGGTATCGTAAGGCGACATTTGCATTTTCACTCGATCGCCAACGGTAAGTCGAATAAAACGTTTGCGCATTTTGCCCGAGATATGCGCGAGCACGAGATTCTTATTGGCAAGCGCAACTCGAAACATTGTTCCGGGCAGCACGTGCATAATCGTGCCTTCAATCTCGATCGCCTTTTCCGATTCCATAATGTCGATCTTAGGTAGGGCGATCGACTTCAATCGCCCGCTTGCAGCGCGGCCCCGAAAACTTTCGAGGCCGGCTGCACGATCGATCTATCGGCGAAAGCCGGAGAAGCTTCGTCTCGAGCCATTGCCACGCGGACGCTCTTCGCGAGGACGAGCCTCGTTCACGTTTAGCGCACGGCCGTTGAGTTCCTTGCCATTCGTGGCGCTCATCGCGGCTTTGGCTTGTTCGTTGTCATTCATGGTGACGAACGCGAATCCGCGCGATTTGCCGGTCATCCGGTCCATCATGAGATTGACTTCGTTGACGGTGCCGTGTTGTTCGAACAGATCCTGGAGATCGTTCTCGGTGGTCTCGAAAGCGAGATTACCTACGTACAGTTTCATGGTGTTTTGAAAATTGGAAAAACTAGGAGCTACAGAGCCGTTCCCGGGAATCGGGTTTCAAACCACCAATGAGCGACGCTCACCTGACGATCTACCGTGCAGTGAAGTTAAACAGAGTAATCCAATAAGCGCGCATTATCGCTCGATTCGCGCCAAACACAACCGCCAAATCCAACTTTTCATCGACGCCAGTCCGGCTCGGAACTTTTTAATTATTACTTTTCCCTTCTTCCTTCGTGGGCTTCGGTTGTGGGCTTCGGTTTTGCCGATATGATTTCCCACCTTTGTCGTCACTTGCTTACCACGCCACAGCCTTAGCGACGGCGAGTCATTCATCACAGTGCCAGTCCGGCTCGGACTCTAATTTGCCGCCTAATGTATTGGATCAAGGAAAGGCATACCTGGATCGCTCACATAAAAGACGATCAGCCGCAAGGGGTCCGTGCTGCTGTTGTTGTAACCCGTCATTTTCACATTCGGCGGCATCATCTTCGCCTGGCCGGCTCTCACTGTGATCGGTTCACGCCCTTCCAATTCCAATCTGAACGCGCCCTCCAAGATGTAGAGGGTCACCGGGAACCGGTGGGTATGAAACAGAGTCCTGTCGCTTGGTTGGAAGTTTACCGCGAGAACGCGCACCTCCTGTTTCTCGCCCTTCGGCATGCCGGCGACAATCTCGCTGAAGAGTAATTCCGGCTTTACTATACCCGGCTCTTGCGCCGCCACCGTCAAACCCCAAATAGAATGGCGAATCCAAGGCCGAAGCCCTTGCATACCCGCTGCTTGCTCCGTTCCGACTTTGTTACCTGGGTGCTCATGTTTTCCTTTCTCTTTTCTCTGAGCTATCAACGCTCAACGCTCAACTATCAACTATCAACCTGCTTGATAGTCCGCTACTTGCCTTGCGCCAGTTCTCGCCTAAAAACATGCATGCGCTCTGTGCTGGTGCTGCTGGTTTCGCTTCTTACCGCCGCGACCTCGATCGCGGCAGACCTATCAGCCAAAGATCTTGTCGCGCAGCTTTATCAAGCACACCGCTCAAAACACGACCCGCTGGACGAAACGCAGTTGCTTGGCCGCTATTTCGATGCCGCGCTGCTGAAGCTTTACCTCAAGGACAAACGCGAGGCGAAGGGAGAAGTCGGCTGTCTTGACGGGGATCCGCTTTACAACGCGCAGGACTTTCAAATCAGCGACTTCTCTGTTTCAGCGCCGGAAATGGCCGGAGGAGAAACGCGGGTCACGGTTCATTTCAAAAATCTGGGTCAACCGACGCGCATCATCTACGTGATCAGCCGAACGGCCGATGGGTGGAGGATCAGCGATATTCGCTACGACGACGGCTCATCGCTCAAAAAAATCCTTCAAGGCAAGCTTTGACCAGGTTTTTAGGCGGCGGGATGTTTGAAATCAGAGGCTCTCACGGAGCCCTACGTTCTCAACTAATAGCTATTTTTGCGGCCGACACGGCCGCCGCTACACGGGACTTTGCGCGGGGCGGAGGTCCGCGATCGGTGGATCCCATCTTTTCGATCCAAGATCAGGGGCAGGCCGACCCCAAATCTCTCCATACTTCTCGCCCTTGAGGTGGCTGACGACCAGGCGTTGCACCAGATTCATGTTCGGCAAAGCGGAATGGAATCCTGTACTTTCCAGCAGTTTGTCCTTGATCTCAGAGAACCCGAAGTCTTTCGGGATTACACAGACTACTTCTTCGGTTGGGATAAAACTAGCCCGCCCCCCAAGATACGGAACGGTGTTGTCGCCCGTAAAAATGTCGTCGGCTGACGTTCCTTTGTGCCAGTTATTCCGCGCGTCGCCTAGTTCAAACCAGGGTTTACTCTCGCGCTTAACAACTTGCATCCCAACCCGCGTGTCTTCATCCAAACCGACAATCGAAAGCCACATCTTGGAATCGGACAAGTTCAGTTTCTCAATCCGATTCCGATGTTTCCACGCTGCGTCCAGGATCGATTTCAATAACTCCCTCGCCTGCTCCTGGGGTGCTCCCTCCCCCACTCCATACATGCGAATGAAGGAGGCGAGCGTTTGAATCACCCCAGGCTGCCAGGTATCCGGAACAAAAAGATCATCTGACAATCTTTCCTTGGCTGTAACCGCATTCTTAAACGATGGCAGCATATAATAGAGGGCAGGTGTAACTCGGGCTGCTTCTCTTTCGCGCGAACTACTCGGCGATTCCCCCAACATGCCGACGCCCGTAACTATTTTCGCTACAGCTTCGAGCGACCCGCGAAACGGCGAAGCAATAGTAGCTACTTTTTCGACTTTCCTGCTACCCGCGGTCTCCAGATATCCTGCAATAATGAGACCACCCATTGAATGTCCGACCAGATTCACCTTTGCCGGGAACTCCTTGCTGCCATAACCCGCCTTACTGTAGTGACGAAGAAGTCTCGTCCGGTCGATAACTTCGTCGACAAAAGCGGCAAGATCCGCTTCGACTAACTGCAAAGGTTGCCGCCAGTCATAAGCAAACGGATAAACCGGAACGGGCCGATTTGCTTGGGGAGTAAGGTTATGGCGCATTTCCGCGATGATTTCGCCATAAACCAAGGTGAATACTTGATCTGCATTCACCCGCGCCGGCTCGATCAGCTCATACCGAACGTCCGACGGATGGAGTGTGATCCGCCGGTATGATTTGATGAGGAGCTTTAGGGGCGACCAGACTGTTTCGGCATCAACCGGGTATTGGTCCTGCAAAACGCTTCCCATGATCCCCGGAACGAAAATGACGGGCGACGGCAATGCGGTCATGATTACGAATCGCTAATCGCGGTGAAATCTCAATCCGAATGAACAGCTGAACCCTGAACCCTCAACCCTTATCCTAGCATCGCACTGTGTCTCGTTAGGTCGCTGGTTCCCCTGTGTGCGCGCGCACCCAATCACCGACCAGTGTGATTGCCGCGTCGGCTTCGGGGAATGCGCCGGCCCAGATGGCATAAACATGCTGCATTCCCGCAGCAATGTGGAGCGTTGCATTGACTCCAGCCATTCCAGCATTGCGCACCAGACGAACGGAATCATCCAGAAGTTCTTCATCACCGCCAGCTATACAAAGTAACGGCGGCAGCCCGGAGAGATCGGCGAACACGGGCGAAGCGAGAGGTTGCGCTGGATCGGCGCCGTTCATGTACCAGTCTGCCATCTCCAACAAACCGGCGCGCGTACATTCGATATCTGCTGTGGCGCGACTCGTCATGCTGTCGCCGCTGCAGGTGAGATCGGCCCAGGGCGAAAGCGCAACGATGCCGGCGCACATCGGCAGGTGACGATCGCGCACGGCAATAATTGTGGAAACGGCGAGCCCGCCGCCGGCGGAATCACCTGACACGACCGTTTTAGAAGGTTCGGCGTGATCGACCAGGAATTGGTAAGCGCGCACGGCGTCGTCGAGCGCCGCTGGAAACGAATTTTCCGGCGCGAGTCGATAATTCGGAATGAGCACGCGCGCTTTCGCGGCGAGCGCGAGATGCCCCGCGGTCTTTCGTCGCGTGGCGGGTGTACCGAGCACGAATCCGCCGCCAAAAAAATAAAGAATGCTTCGTCCTGGCGCTACGTCGACAGGTTCAGCCCAAAGGCCATCAACTTCCGATGCGGGCGAAAAGGCGACGCCTTTCGGTTCGCTTGTGAAATCTACCGCGTGAAGATCGGCCTCGCGCGCCTGAGCTAACGGCATTTCGATCTGTTTCGGGTAACTCTTGAGTAAGATCCAGAAGTCCTGGGCTTGTTTGCTGATCATGGTAAAAGATGTAGTTATCAGTATCAGGAACAGCTCTTACTGCTCTCGCATTCGCGGGATTAGGAGGAAAGAAAACCCCCAACGTCCAACGTCCAACATCCAACGTCCAACATCCAATGAATTGTAGGGTGACTGTGCCGATCGCCATTCGACAAAGCTGGCGTCTCAAAGAGACATCCCACAACCTGAAAATCGCAATCGACATTACCTCCCGGGTGCATGCGCTGTATGCCGGATGATTTGCATTTTTCCAGCCTTCACTTCCCATATTCTCCGGTCGGGCGTTCCGACAACAATCGGGGCATCATGAACATTAGACAGGTAGATAAATGTCTCGACTGGAATATTGCTGACCAGTTGGATCATCCACACTGTCGCCACTTGTGCACCGTTTGGACCTTGTTTCGGAACGACGTTCAAACTTCGCGATAAAGCATCGACCCGTTCCGCTTTCTCGCCATCGGCTGAAACGGTTACGCGGAAATGACCAGCGAGTACGACTTCACCCGAATTTCTGGCACCAAGCGCGTAAACGAGAAAACCGGATCCGTCCGGATCGTCGAGTACCACGTAGTCATAATGAATCTTGAAGAGCTTGCCGTTCAGGGCCGCGATTGCTGTCTGCTTCGCGCGCTTCCGAACCGGATCAGTTGCTCCACGATCAGGTTGTTGACTCACCCGGGTTAGTTCATTCCCGAGTCGTTCGATTGTTTTGAGATCAAACTCGCGGATCTCGGCATTAGCCGCAGAGGATAAAAGCACGGTCGCTAACAAAAAGGGGACTACTCGCATGCCGGCCTTGTAGCAATCACCGCAGCAGACGTAAAGTTCGTTTCGCTAAGGCGCGTTGAAGCCAGAGATTAGTGGCCAGGGGGCCCGTTTCTAATGTGACCGTTCTTTTCTTTCAACTGCTGCTGAAACATATCCGCCAACCCGGTCGGGCAACTGGGAATGCATCTAGATCACATCAGTGAGTGTAATCTGAGTCCCCGGGCGCGCCCCAAACCGACGGCGGAGTTCCTTCTGCCGTGGTTTGCAAAACCGGGAGCGTGCTCTTTTCAATCGACTGTCGGGGGGCGTGTGCCAGAAGCAGCTGCGCGAAAGTCGGCAGTCCCATCAACATGACCGAAAGGCGGACAACTTTGCCGGATTGCGATTCCAGCCGAAACCACTTCATCGCGTCACTGAAGCGAACGCTTTTCAGGTCCGTCCAACGCAGGTAACCGCCAGAGCCGAACAGCCGCCCGTAGCGCAAGCCTTCCTCCGAAACTTCGTGTCGCGCGGCGAAATAGTCGGCGAGAATCGGTAGCGCTAGCAGCGCGAACCCAACGAAAATTGTTGTGGTTTTCCAGCTCGTTGTCGCGTTGGCCAAGACGTTCGAGACGACAGCGATCGCTGCAAGGAAGAGAAAGCCTGTTAGCCCGATGATGAGAGTACTGGTTGGGTGTTGCAACCGCTGAGCAGCGCCGCCCGGCCTGGGTCGCCCGCGGCTGCGCGCTATCCAGTTCATGACAAGACTCATTAGCAATCCCCACAGCGTCCACTGCAGCCAGGTACTATTATGGACGAGCACAGCTGCGAGATGCGGAATACTCACACCGGTAAGGACAGCAGTTTCTCGACCAGGTCCGAGCCGGACTGGCATATCCGAGCCGGACTGGCATTGACGCGAGGCGTCCGCTCACAGCGGGAAGGCGGCAGGCCAGGTGTAGAAGGAATGCCTCGGCTGAACGAGGCGACCACAAGTAATTTTAGATTTGCACCACGCCGCCCAAGGGCCACCAGATCATCCCGCAATTGCAATCAAATAGCCCACGGTGGCAGATGTGCCGAGAAAAGTGCCGAGCCAACAAACACGATTATAAAAGGGCGTTTCGCTCACTATTAAATGAATTACGCCCAAAATGATCGCTACTGCGATGCGACTTGACGGAGCAATCGACGTCCCCAAAGCAACAAAAATCACGCTCCGAATAGCGAAGACGATCCACTCAACGATCTCACCTGTTAGCTGGCCGGCGAAAGACCGGGCGTACCTGGCGCCAAATTCCATCCCCCACAACGTGAATGCGGATGAGGCGACAAAAGCGACTGGTAACACGGCTAGCCAAAGGAGAGCGTCTCGGATTACCATCGGGTTTGTTTCGTTTCGCGGACGATCGCTGGATTCAACGGATTGCAAATTGCCAGGTTTAGAGCGGTTTTCCATCGCTGTGCAGAGGGAGTCCAGGGTCGCCACGGCGAATCTGCGACCGGGTGAGACCCGCGTCATATCGGTTCCGGGTTCGTTGACGGTGGCTTATTGTTTCGAAACTTTCGACTCTTCCAACAAGAGAGTCTTCACGTCAGCGAGGACAAGGCGAGCGTCGAGTGTGCCGGAACTGTAAATGTTGCGGATGCGACCTTCGCGATCGATGAGAAACACGCGCAGTATGTGGTAAAGCGGTCCCTGTGGATCTGCGGGGTTAGATTTCTTATCTACGGCTTGATCGTAAGCGACAAGAATCGGTTCTAACTCCACCCGCGATTTCGCGGTAACGAAGCGCCATTCGCATCCTGATTTTTCTTCGCGAACCTTTTCGGAGTAGGTGGCCAGATGCTGCGGAGTGTCGTACTCGGGATCAAAGCTAATGCTGATTAGACGCATATTTTTGGCTAGCGCCTTATCCTTTGCCGTCACGTCGTGAAGCTGGCCCAGGACGCCAGTGGCATAAGGGCATGCCTTCGGTGCAGCGCAGCGAGTGTAGATGAAACTCAAGACCGTGACGCGCCCATGCGTGAGGTCGCGAAGATTTACGGCTTTATTATTGGTACCGAGTAATACACCATCGGCGGCAAGCTTCACCACCGGTAAAGCGTAACTACCGGGCACAGGCGGATCGTAGTCGAATTCGCTTTCGCGTGGAAGATCAGCGGCAATCATTAAGCGCGTGATTGCAGCGACGACTAGAAGGATCAGTACGAATGCTGTTATCAGCCTAAAGGGTTTGGATGAGACGGCCCTCTGAAATTTTTGGAACACGACCACGCGCGTCCCTTCATGTGCAATCATTCTCGCCTAACGTATACTCGCAACTGTGCGCGGCGAACCGAGTTTGGTCGAGCCAAAGAGCATGTGATGCGCCCGGCCTAGTTTAAGGGCCGTGAAATCGAGATCAAACTGCGGTTTCAATTCTTTACCGTCCCAGGAATAAGCACGAAGAAACTGCTCGTTGTCCGCGCCCTGCTTGTCCCAATGCGATAGGAGCGAACTGGTGAAGTAGAGTCGCTTCCCATCCCAGCTTTGCGAGACCATGTTGACCTGTTTGCCGATCTGTTTCTCGTAAATTTGTTTCGGATGGTGCGGATCGGAAACGTCGAAGACGCGGCATTTGCCGTCGCCGAAACAACCGACAAACAATGTTTTGTCGTCAGCGCTCAGACTGATATCGACTGGAAGCACACCGCCTTTGACGTCACTGATCAGCGCGACCTCTTTTGCCTGCCAATCCCCCTTGTCGTCCGCATAAACGAGCCAAAGCTTCGAGCCCAGTGCAGTCGCAGTAAAAGCGTAGTTGTGCTTGTCGCCCAACGCCCAGCGGATTTCGAGCGGCGCACCCGGTACCTCGAACACTTTTTTTGGCTGACGAGCATGGAAATCCCATATCACCATGGCGTTTCCAAAATGCTTCATCGCTTCGGGATCAGCGGTCATCTTCCCGAAGTCCATCGTGTAATTGTTCCAGCCGGTGAAGGACGAAGTAAGCAGGACGTTTTTCCGCGGTAACACTCGCACGTCGTAGCCGTAACCGTCAGCAAGGTTTGCGTTTGTTGCACCGCGTGCATCTTCCTTTGTCGGCATCCAATGTGTCGCAATGTAGTTGCCGTCGTTGCTGTATTCGACCAATGCGGTCGTGCCACCTTTATCTTTCGCATTCGACAAACACGGAATTAACACGCGTCCAGGCAGCGGATAGGCGCCGTGCGGCCCGATCGCGCCGCCGGTGGTTTTCTCGAAATTGTCGATCGTTTTGACTAACTTCGGTTTCGCCGGGTCACTGTAAATGTCGAAGATGAAAATGCGACTCGTATCAAGTCCGGCCGCCCAGAGTTGGCGTCGGTCGTCAGTGAACCCCTCATGATGCGCTTCGTTGCGCCCGTCGACTGACGTGCTGCTAACAACTTTGCCGTAAGTAGCCGAACCCGGTTTTACGTCAACGGTGACGAGTTTATCCGCGCCATCGCCCAAACCTTCGACCCCAAGCGTCCAGACATAGATGAATTCTTCCTGCCCGTCGATGCGCGCGAGGTACGGTGACGAGCAGGTTTCGTCGGCGAACGTAACGCGCGGGTTAAGAATGAGAGTAAGCGTGATTGCAGTCGCAATCGCGGCCAGCGAAATTTTGGTAACGGATAGCCGATACTTAATCGATTTTTTCATTTTAGCGGTGTGAACTGATTGGCGGTCATTGATGTTTGCTTCCTCAAGGCAGCGCCGACGATCGCCTTATCCTCACCCACTCGCGCAGCGCTGCTCATGCGATCGCGTTGTAGGATTAAACCTTATACGCCTCGGCTCTTTGTCGCCAACCCCTTTTCTGCTCGCCCGCGACTGTTGCGTGACGCCTTCATTTACCTGACAAATCAATAAGACGAGCGCTCGGCAGGACGCATTTCGGTTGCCATTTACTCACGGCATCAATTCATCCGCAGGTCTTATCGGCCTCTCCGGTATTTCGCCGTCAGGCAAGTGCCAAGATCGTTGGGAACGGAAGGGCATGACGAATAATTTGCCGAGCGTCAGTTCAGTTTCGTCGCGATAAGAAGGGACGCCGATGGTGATCGAATCCTGCGGCACGTCCCGACGCAAGGTGCGATGAAGATAATCCCACCAGCAAAACACCGTTCCCCAGTTTGAGTTCGTCTCCCGTTGCACAATCGAATGATGGATCCCATGCATCCGCGGGGTCACAAAAACATGATTGAGAAAGCGTTCCAGTCCGATAGGCAGCCGCCAGTTAGAATGTTCAAATAGATTTGCAGCTTCGAAAAGCAGCTCGAAGACGACGAGTGCCCAAAAATCGATACCGAACGCCGCCACCACGATCACGCGAAAAGGCACCGAAAAAATAATTTCGCCAAGGTGAAACCGAAGCGCTGTGGTCACGTCCAGGTCGAGGTCGCAATGATGGACGTTATGGAAACGCCAGAGCGCCGGCACGAGATGGAGCGCGACATGCCACCACCAGTACACATAATCCATTAGCAGCACCCCGAGCCCTATGCTGAGCCAGTGTGGGATCGGTAGGACGCGCAACAAGCCGAAATGATGTTGCGCTGCCCAAAGCGCGGTCAGGAGTGGAAACGGAATAAGCGAAATCCGCGCGAGCGCAAAACCAGGACTTGAGAAGAGAGTGTTACGGATCAATCGACGTAACTTGGAAAAGTTTTGGCGGCGCAATGGAAATTTCCATTGCAGAAACAGTAAGAGAAGGAAGGTCGCGATCAGGAACGGACCGCCGAAACGGTCGAGGAATGTTGTCTCGATCATGTTATTGGCGTTTACGTCGGCAAACTCAAATTCCTGTGTAGATTCTAAACTTTAATTCCATTTCATGCCGGTCGCTCTACAAAAAACCAGCGAATCTTCGTCTGGCGGAGCTGTCACGTCGACCGCCGAGATACGACGGCATTTTCCCGCGCTGACGCGCGTTCATAACGGTTATCCGGTCGCGTATTTCGATGGACCGGGAGGGACTCAGGTGCCGCGCACCGTCGTGGAAGCGATGAATGATTATCTTTTCCATCACAACGCTAATACTCACTGGGCTTATCCGACGAGCGAGGAAACCGACGCAATCATTGATTCCGCGCGCGGCGTGCTTGCCGATTTCCTGAACGCGACGTCAGCAGAAATCGTCTTCGGCGCCAACATGACGACATTGACCTTTCATCTCGCGCGCGCTCTTGCGCCCGAGTTTGCGCGGGGCGACGAGATCGTGATTACGGAGCTGGATCATCATGCCAATATCGCTCCGTGGCGGCGACTGGAGAAAGAATGGGGCGTGATTGTGCGCATAGCCAAAATGATTCCGGAAATGGGTGAACTGGATTGGGAAGATTTTTCGCGACAGATAAAGCGCCGGACCAAACTGGTTGCGATCGGCGCGGCCTCGAATGCTCTCGGCACGATCAACAATGTGCAACGCGCGCGGGAAATGGCGCATGCGGTCGGCGCGAAAATTTTCGTCGACGCCGTCCATTACGCTCCGCACGGGTTGATCGATGTCCGGGAATGGGATTGCGATTTTCTGGCTTGTTCGGCCTACAAATTCTACGGCCCGCATCTCGGGATTCTCTACGGCCGGCGCGAACTGCTTGAATCCCTGGATTTTCCGAAGCTGATCCCGGCACCTGATTCAGGACCGGAACGAGCCGAGACCGGGACGCAAAATCACGAAGGGATGGCAGGTGCCGCCGCAGCGGTGAATTTTCTCGCGTCCCTCGCGAACGCTCCAACGCGTCGCGAACGCCTGGAGTTAGCGTTCCGACAACTTCACGAACGTGGTAAGGCATTGATCGAGCAACTTTGGAACGGTTTGCAGGAATTGAGCCATGTCCGCGTTTACGGTCCACCACCCGACAAATTACGGACGCCCACCATTGCATTCACGGTGAACGACATGTCCTCAACACAAGTAGCGAAAAAGTTGGCGGAACGCGGACTTTTTCTTTCCGATGGCGACTTTTACGCGATGACGGTGATTGAACGGTTAGGTCAGTCTGGAGTAGTCAGGGCCGGTTGTGCTTGTTACACGACCGAAGAAGAAGTAGAGAGGTTGCTGGCCGCGGTGCCTGCGTTGGCGTAGCGGCGTTTGTGTCAAACGCCGATTCTCGAATACGGGCGCTTGGCACATAGGCCAGTGCAACTTGGATGTCTCTACAATCGCAATAGGTAACCGCAGAATTGCGGCCGACACGGACGCCGCTACAGCGGTCAGTTTGAGAAACGGCGGACGCAGAGAGCGATGGGCAGTCCAACCAGCAACGGATGGCCGATCGGACCAGTGATATAGGTGGCGAGATTGAACGTTGCATGGCCGATGGCTGAAAGCGGGATAACCACGAAGTACATTAACAGGAAGACGAGTTCTCCGTAAATGAGACCGCATAGGACGGGACGCTGGACGAGCAGACGAAGTTTTCTACTGGCGAAATAGTAAACGGTCGCCGCGCCAAACGCGACGGTGAAATGGCAAAGAAGGCCAACGGCCGCCGATGTCCATCCCATTTGGCGCGAGTGCCGTCCAAAGATGCCACCGGCAATCGCTTGTAAAATTCGAAACGGTGTAGACCCCATCAGACTGAACCCGATGAAGGCTTGAGTGAGATCGAAGATGCCGGCCAACAGCCCGCCCGAGAAGATTGCCGCAAAGGGACCTCTAGAGAGAAGTTTCATTTTTGTGTTGGATATAGACTAAGGACTAACGCCAAACACGCTGATGAACACGAAATTTTTCCGGACTGAGCCGGTCAGTTATCAGTTATTAACGATTGCAGCAGCCGGGGTCCCCGGGCGGAGATCAACATCCAACGCCGAACGCTCAACGTCCAACATCCAATATCCAACATCCGAGCAAGAAGACTGTCACTTTACCTCTGCGAACTCTGTGTCCTCTGTGGTGAGTCGGCTATGGTTACCGGTCGATTATCGGTTACCAGTTATCACTCTCAACGATCAACTCTCGCTTTCTGCCTGTCACTCGCCTTGTTACGATGAACGCGATGCTAAAGACGATCTCGTTTCTGATTGCACTAACAGCCGTAGCCTTTGTTGCCGACCCTATCGCCAGTCCCGGTCCGACTGAACAAGAAATCTGGAATTTGGAGAAAGCGTACTGGGAATACGTAAAGACCAACGACCTGGAGAAGTATCGTGCGCTCTGGCACGACGACTTCGTCGGCTGGCCGTCCATCAGTCCAGAGCCCGTTCGAAAAGATCACATCACCGATTGGATCACGAACAAGACATCAACAGGCCTGAAGTTGGAGTCGTACGAAATTGAGCAACGGGCCATCAAAGTGACCGGCGACATCGCGATCGTTCATTACCGAATCAAAATGAACTGGGCCAAGATCGACACAGGCGGAGTGGACCGAACCGATGCAGTGCGGATCACGCACACCTGGATTCGCAACGGCAATACCTGGCAGATTCTCGGTGGCATGTCCGCGCCCGTTAATGCCGAGGGCAAATAACCACTCGAAAAAAAAACGTGGCTCCCGCGGAGCTTTACGCTCTTAACTCAGCTAACGACTATCAACTTTGGCTGATGCCCCGGTCGGCTTCCAAATGCGCGCCGAATACACGGACTGATCGCCCGCCACACGAACACTCTTTAGAGATATGAACGACGAACCTCACCGCTCAGATACCAACTTAACCGTAACTATGGGTGCCAGGATCGACATCGAGCCGGTAAGCGATCCCGCTGGCGAAAAGAGAATAAGCGACGCCGTCTCTGCGCTCGAAGGCGTGACCGATTTCAGAATCGAGAACGGCGTGGTACACGTTGGTTACGATCCATTGACGACGAGCGAAACGAAAATTGCGCACGCCGTCAGCGCGGCCGGCGGAAAGGTCAAAGCCGCAGACTCAGAAACGGAAGCTCCGCACCCGGATCTGCCGCAACAGCCAAGGTAGGACAGTCTGTTGCGTGCCCCGACTCGCTGCTTTCCGCGTTTTCTCTTTAATAAATGCTCGCGCTCGGGCAACTCGGTGATAGTTCAACACCGATGAAATCGCTGTTCGCAGCTTCGATTCTTTCTTTCACCTTTGTTGCATCAATGCATGGACAGCAATCGCCGACAGAACGAGTGACAGAAATTCAGGCCGCTTTACGCGACGCCAAACTCGACGGCTGGCTATTCTACGATTTCCGGCACAGTGATCCCCTCGCATATCGGATTTTGAAGCTGGACGAAAAGATGTTCGCGTCGCGTCGTTGGTTCTATTACATCCCGGCCTCGGGCGAGCCGGTGAAAATTGTGCAGTCGATCGAGCAATTCAAACTCGACTCGTTGCCGGGCAGGAAACTCGTCTTCCGCGGCTGGCAGGAATTGCACGGGCGACTTCGCGAAGTGCTGGGTCCGACTGGCAAGGAATCGAAGCTCCGCATTGCCATGCAGTATTCGCCCATGAATGACATTCCTTACATCTCGAGGGTGGACGCCGGAACGATCGAGCTCGTCCGTTCGTTCGGCGTTGAACCTGAAACAAGCGCGGAACTGGTGCAACGATTCGAGGCCGTGTTTTCACCGGCTCAGCATCAGATGCAGGTGGAGGCTTCCGACAAAATGCATCGCATCATTCAGGATGCGTTTGCCGAGATCGCGCGCCGCATTCGCGCCGACGAACCAACCACGGAATGGAACGTCGCGGAGTTCATGCTCGGCCGCTACAAAGAAGAAGGAATGCAGCAGGAGCCGATGATCGTGGCGGTGAACGCGAACACGGCCGATCCACATTACATGCCGACGAAGGAAAAGAACTCACCAATTAAACGCGGCGATTTCGTGTTGATCGATGCGGCCACCAAACTGAACAAGCCCGACGCAGTAGCGACCGACCAGACCTGGACTGGCTACGTAGGGGAAACCGTTCCGCAAGAATACACCCGCATTTTCAACATTGTGCGGGAAGCGCGTGATTCTGCCGTCGAATTTGTCCGCAAAAACATTCGCGCTGGTAAACCGATCCGCGGCGCTGAGGTGGACGATGTCTCGCGCGGTGTAATTACACGCGTAGGGTTCGGCGACCAATTCACCCATCGCACCGGCCATTCCATTGGTGAAGAAACTCACGGCAATGGCGTCAACATCGACGATTTCGAGACGCGCGATTCGCGGCGCATCACTCCCGGCGTGTGTTTTTCGATCGAGCCGGGAGTTTACATGGAAGGAAAGTTCGGCGTCCGCTCGGAAATTAACGTTTACGTTTCTGATAAAGACATCGAAGTTACCGGGCAGCCAATCCAAACGCAGGTGATTGCGATCCTAAAAAATCCGTAGATTGTGAGCGCATTGCCTGGCGGCCGTGTGCGGGGGCCTCGGGTGCTGGAGATTGCGCCCCCGGCGCCATCTCGTCTCTCTTCCGTCTTCGCTCTTTCCTATCCGCTCCGACTAAGTATTCAGTGTTCCGAGTTGTTCGGCGTGAACTGAATGCCGCGGAAGGCATCGCCGGTGATAAAGTCGCCGTCGAGTCACCACCCCACTTTCTCGTAGAATGCTGTGGTGCGATCGACGTCAGAAACAGGGACGATAACCACTTCAAGTTTCATGTTCATGATTGCTGCTCCTTTTATTTGTTCGTGGTTCTGAACTGCATCGCTCGCGCTCAGGGTGCGTAACTGGTGCTGAGTTGGTGCGCGCGTTTCATTGCTCTTTCTCACGATTCTACGGCCTGGTATTTCAGGGAGGTCTGCTCGATGCCCTCAGATTGTTGCGGAACGATCCACTCCAGCGCTCGCGGCTGAAAATTCAGTTCGCGTTTTGCTTTGGCATTGGAAACACCTCGCATCTGAGTGCCGTAGTAAACCGCATCCGCACCACCATCAGTTTTCAAAACATCCTCAACTGATATTCGCGGCGGTGGTGGAGCATTCAGCCATCGAGCAAACGCAGGCAGCCATTGTCGCCTCGGTAAAGGTTGATCATTCGCGATCAAATATATCCCAGGATTGCCCCGCTCGGCTGCTGCGATCGCGGCAGTCGCCGCGTCCTCGATTTGCAACCACGACGCGACGCCTTCGCCATTCCCGATGATCGGGAACTGTCGCTGTCGCACCTGTTCGGCGACATCGCCATCGGAGTTGAACCAGGTGCCGGGTCCATAGAAGAAGCCATAACGCAGGGCAATCCCTTCTATATTGGGCTTTCCCAGTAAGCGATGCTCAAGCTCAGTTACTACCCGGGCATCTGCTGCAACCGCAGGCGAAGCATCAAATGCCAGGGGCGTTTCTTCATCGGCCAATCCGGGGCCGGGAACCGCCCAGAACGCGATCGACTGTCTCAGGTAACGCCGCACACCCGCCGATTGCGCCGCTGCCAGCACATTTGCCCCTCCTTCTAAACGGAGCCGAGTGTTGAAGGGGGCGGCGGCACTCATTGACTCATGGGTGTAGTGTTTAGGTAGGGCGGTGAGTTGTTCAATCACCACTTCCGGCTGAGCGCGAGTGACAACCGCTTTGACCGCATCGGCGTCAAAAACATCGGCAATTGCCGGTTCGATACCTTGTTTCACTAAAGCCTGAGCTTTTTCTGTAGAACGGGTCAGAGCAGCCACCGAATGTCCTTTGACAATCAACTGCTCGATCAGCGGACGACCGATCGCTCCCGTTCCCCCCGCAACAAAAATCTTCATCTGTGAACTCCGGTTGAAGTATGGGACCAATGATGAATAAGACAAACTCTATGCGGGTCGCGATGAAACCTGTCTGCCCCTTGCTTTACGTTTCCCTGGCCACATGCTAATTGCTCCGGTGGTCAATCTGATCGTGTGATGAAACTTTCGAGTGAAACCAACGCTCTTCTCAATGCTTTGCGACAATCGGCGAAGCCGAAGCCGGTAAGCGCAATTGAAAAGCTCATCCAGGACGGGCCGGAGACCGAGCTTTGCCGCATCAACGCCCTGGCCTTTGCCGCCAAGCAGAAACTCAACGAGGAGGATGTAATTGCCGCTTTTTTGCATGGCGCGCGACTCGGCATTTTCGATATGTCCTGGAACATCCTTTGCCCCGCTTGCGGTGGCGTCCTCGATTCAGGTGCAACACTTAAAACCGTAAAACAGGCCGAATACAGGTGTGTCCTTTGCGCCCAGGACTGCGAACCGACGCTCGACGAAATCGTCGAAGTTACGTTCACCATCAGTCCGCGGGTCCGAAAAATCGCGGCGCACGATCCCGGGACGCTGTCTTTCATCGAATACTACAGGCAGATCTTTTGGAGCTCGGGTGTCGATTTGCCCGATGACGAAGCATTGGCAAAGTGGGTGAAGGAAACTACTCTGGACGCCATCGAGCTTTCAGCTGGCGAGAAGGTAGTGCTCTCGCTCCAGTTGCCCGAAGGGTACGTGATCGTGTTCGATCCGGTGCTCCACATGGCGCAGCATATCGAGGTGACGGGCGAGCCGACGCGTGAAAGCCAATCCCTCTCCTTCGTCATGACCGGAGATCACGCGCCGTCGGGGAC
>JBKPMO010000078.1:0-8551 GCA_046732175.1 Verrucomicrobiota bacterium | reverse complement strand
GCCTCATCAATTTTCTGACGTAGGTCGGCAATTGCACTCATTGCGCACCTTTTTCCTGCGGCTGTTCTGTAGACATTTTAGGCCCCACAATTTGGGTTTTAAGGTCACTACCGCAGATTGCAATTTCACCGTTCGTAAGCGCCTTAGCCGCAATGGGCGAATTTCCGTTTTTGTCTACATTAGATCGCCGCTTTTTCCGGATACTTTCCCGTTTTGCTTTTAGGTGACGGGAATGGGCCCATTTGCCGCAGTATTTCTGCTTCCCTGTAACCAGCACTTTCCCACAATCGGCGCACCATCGCTCCGCAGATTCCACCTCCGTATCCGCTAGTCTCTCTTGGTACTTCTTGGGCACCGTCCTAGGTATTAAAGGCGTGTAGAAGAATCCGCAGTCAGGGCAATCCCATTGCTCTAAGACCCGTCCATTCCTATCTCTACGCCTAACTAGCCGACCGTTGGTAACCTGCATGGCCGGACCCCATACCATTAAGACCTCACACATAAGGCATGGGAACAAGACTGTCGGACCATTGTAGCGTGCGGTATCATCGAAGTTCATTCGCGGACTCGCCTCCTATGGCTATTGGGTAATGATGCTTCTTGCTTCGGAAGAGATCCGCCGCCTTGACACGACACTTGCGCGTCCTTAGTTTCGCTTTGTCAGTTAAGTTGCTTACGCGCTCGCCCGGTTGCCGCCGGGCGTTCGCTTTTCGCGGCGGCGAAGTCATTCTACACCCCCAATCGTCGCTGGATTGTAGTCGGCTTTCCTCGCTAGGAATGAATCGAGTTCCGATCGAGGAATGAGCAATCGACCGCCATCGGATATTGGCTTTATCCGCGCCGCGTAGATTTGCCGGTAGCCCCAAGTCGGTGACCGACCGCATAAAGCTGCAAATTCCGCAGGGCTAAGAGCGACGCGCTCTTTCAGCGGGATTCGTTCACGCGTAGCACGCAATCGCGTTTGCGCCCATTGTCCATGAACTGCTTGGTAACTCATGGACACTCATATTATGCACGAAAACTCTTACGGGAAGAAGAACCGTTTCCCGTAGTAAGTGAGATCACTTACAGTCTTGCGACGCGCCTGCTACCAACTTCTCGAAAGCATTCCAGACCTGTCTCTTAATCTCCGCACAAATGTCATCACGCTTCATTCCCTCCGTTTGTTTCGACATGCCGCGGCTGATTGATCGCTTCCCAATGGCCGACTTTCCAACTGGCGCCAGCCAGGAAATTGCTTCCGGAAAGATTCCATCGTTCAGCATTTGTTGCCAGGCGACATCAAACCACTTTTTCTTATTCTCCTGTTTAAGTGGTGGTAGATTCCAATCGCGCTGGAAGTCATGAGCCGTCAAAAAAAGATCGACGGCAGCTTCTGTAGATGGAGCTGAGATCTGCCACCCCCGCATGCTGATTTTGTCCCCGGTACCTAACTGAATCAATTTTATCAGCCGCTCGTTCCATCGTTTGAAGAATCGTTTTCGACCGATCAGACCAGGCCAAAGAAAAAGGTTTCGAGAGATTGGGTGCACCACCTCAAGCGTATTGATCGCAATCTCATCGAGAGAGCGGATGATGTGGACTGCGATTTCAACCAGTCTGTTCAGCATTATCGGGTCGCCTGTCGAAGCGCACCGAATGCAGTCGGAGAGCGTTTGCTCGACCTGATTGCAAGTGTCGAGGATCTCGAAGACTTGTAAGGCTCTGGCTTTAAGCGTTTCGCTTGAGCAATTCTCTTGATTGTGGTTTCAAAGGCGTCGCTTTTAAGAGCGGGTGGACCTAGGCCGCTCTTGAGAAATTCGAACGTCCCTTGCTTTTTGAGTTTCAGGTCGCGGGCGCGTGTTGCCTGGATAATTGTGTCCACACGTCGCCGCAACGCATCGGCGGGAAGGTTTGCCAGACCTGAGCCGTCGATCGAGCTGGTTTGTGGCCGATGATCTTTTCGCTGTTGTCGCCCTGGTCGCCCTTTAGTCATGCCGAAATAGGAAAAGCAATTACGCCAGGCTGAGCCGTTGAGACCGGTGCAAATGTCACTCGTTGGGCTTGTGCAATGCTATGCTCGCGCCGCAAGTGGCCATATGTCTTCATGGCCAACGCGCCTCCGTCCTTATGCCCAAGCCAGCGTGAAAGCGTCGGAATATCCACACCGCTTTCGATGCATCGCGTCGCGAACAAGTGCCGCAGATCGTGGTGAGTGATGCGAGCCGCGCCCACCTTTCTGCACGCGCGATTGAGCGCCTTTTGGGATTCGCGAACACGGAAAACATTTGCGTTTAGCGGTTCGTCAGGTCGCTCATTGCGCATTCGTTGGAAAAGAGCACGAGCATCTGGAATCAGCGGGACACGGCGCAATTCCCAGTTCTTTGTGCCCGTCTGGATATCGCCCCGCACGACGATCTCACCTGCATCGAAATCCACATCGCGCCACTCCAGAGCGTTCGCTTCGCTCTTACGCATACCTGTAACAGCCAATCCTAGAGCGAAGTCGGCGCAATTGCTCGAATCGCGGCTGTGGCCCGCCCGTATTTCGTCTATGAGTGCGTTGAATTTCTCAACGCTCGGGAGCACAATTTCTTTGCCCCGAATGGAAGCGCGTTTCAAAGCGGCTGCGGCGTTGCTGTAGATCACGCCAGCTTCGATTGCGACGTTCAGAACGTGTCGCAGCACTGCGACCGTATTGTTGTAGCGGGTTGGAGAAGCTTTCTTGGCGTAGGCGGTCGCCCATTTCTTGCAAGCGGCCTGGGTGATTTTCCGAACTTCTGTTTCCTTCAGTCCCGGCCAGCTCTTAATGAGCGCCAAGAACACTTCGCGATAATATACCCGCGTTCGTGGTTTAATTCTCGGATTGTCGTCAAGATTTTGAAAATGAACATCGGCAGCTTCGCCCAATGTCATTTTCGCTGAAACTTCGCCGTTGCCACTGCTGACGCGTTTGCGGTGCTCTTTGAGAAATTCAGCAAGTTTCGCTTGTGCTACGCTTAGATGCGAGGTCTTGAGAGACTGCCAAAGCTCTTTGCCCCCCGCGTAGGCTCTGGCATAGTAACGGCCGGATTTATGGCGGATGAGATTTTGATGACGCGTTTTTTGCCATGTTTTTGCTGGTTTTTCGTCCCTCATGAGTTTGACCGTAGAACATTACCGTGAAAAACGCAAATCAAAACGTTCGCGCCATGCCATTTTACCTGGTAGATGCGCCCGTAGCTCAGCCGGATAGAGCAACGGATTTCTAATCCGTCGGTCGGGTGTTCGAGTCACCCCGGGCGCGGGCGCGCACCCTCTGAAACGGTGAATCACCTATGGTGAATCCATTCCGAGGGAGCCTTCGCCCTTAGCAGCGGTAAAACAGCCCGCGAATTTCCAATTCGTAGCGCTCCACGGCGTCAAACCAGTCGAGGATATTGGTTTCGATTCTGCCATGAAGACCACGACGGCGGTTCCAACCACGATCCAGCTGGAAGTCCTGGCCCACATACCGGTCGTGGACCAAGCCTCCCGCGGCGGTCGGAAATAAATCGAGTGTTTGAGCCTGTATGCTTCCCGGCCGTAGCTGCGCCTTGGGCTGGGTGGAGCGAGTGGCGGAAACAAAGGCGATGGCAATGGCGAACAAGAGCCTCTACGCGCACACACGCGCGCGCGCGTGTGTGTGTGCCTTGTGCCCGTTTTGTCCTGGCTGGAGAAGGCGCGAAGACATCACTGTCGTTAACCAATTACTATAAGCGCCAAAAACGCTTGAAATGCGAATCTATATTAGAGGCAATTAGAAACGATTCGCAATTCAGTGAAGCAAGGCAAAGACATTATGATTGCCCATCTTGCTTGCTGCACGCCGGAGCACACTGTTCAGGAAGCAGCCGAGATGATGGTCAGGCACGATTGCGGCGAGATTGCGATAGTCGAAAGCGAGGGGGGCTTAAATCCAATTGGCGTGATCACCGACCGCGACATTACGTGGCGTGTAGTGGCCATGGGTAAAGACCCCGGACAAACGTGCGTACGCGATGCCATGTTGACCCGCCTGTAACTTTGGCTTGAGCAGGGATGAGAGCGAGCGACAGCCCACCAGTAAATGACTTACATAATCCGAGTGGGAAGGAGAAGAAATTAGTTCCGGTTTACGAACCGCTTCAAAAAGAACTGGACGCGCGATTAGACCTGACATTTGTCTCCTTCTCCGAGCTACCGCCCTTGGAGCGGCTGAGGGTTATTGAGAGTCTATTACGAACTGGCGCGGGTCGCTCTTCATTGGCGAAAACACCCCTTTTGCAGGACGCAAGTGTCTCGCCACCTATCACACAGCTTCCACACGCCGAGTCTATGAACAAACCCAACTTGTCCTTTTCGACCTCAAACGAGCACGTACTGAGGGCGAATCTCCTGACTTGGTTCTCCCCGAAACGCAAATCACGGTGGCTGAAACTACCGAAGACCCGCTCGCGATAGAACTGAAGCGAGTAGCATACGATCAACAGTGTATCGAACGTGATCTTTTGCGCTAACACACATCGGAGCTATTGATTGCTTGCTGCTCGTATTCTTCTTACTTCGCTTGCACCACAATGCTCAACACAGGCCTGGCATTGCAGCAAGATATGCCGATCTACCGCTTGAGGTCTCGGTACACGAGAAGCGGCTCATCCCGACGCAAGGTCGCACCGAGGTTGATTCCTCCTCGGCCAAGCAAGCCGCAGAGGCTGGCCCAGCAAACCGGCCTCCGGACCGGTGGTATGACCTGTAATGTCAACCGTGATCGCTCCGTTAGTGCAATTGTTCAACATTACGTTAAGCCCAAGAAGCGTGAGGTTAAGCGGCCGAGTTCAAGATGCAGAAGGAATCAAACCAAGGAGAAATGATAAAGAAATTTGCAATTGCGCTGTGTACCTTGACGTTGCTCGCGTTTTTCGCGTTTGGGGGAACTGAGACCTACTCGTCGGGCAGGGAGATGAAACAAACAGCGGTCGAGCAAGCGCCGTGTCCTCAGTGGTATCGGGATACAGAGTGGAACGTTAGCTTGTGGGGAACTTAGGTTTTCACTGGCAATTCTTGGCGGGATGATCGTTATCTCGGTGTAGACCATGCTTGGGGCGGCGGTATTGATGCGAAATACTTTTTTCATCGCTACTTCGGCATGGGCTTGGAAGGGTACGGGCTGGCCTTGAACGAAAATCACGGTACGTTTTTCAATATTAACGGTAACCAGAATGAAAGTGGGGCGGCAGGCGCTGCCCTGGGCACATTTACTTTCCGTTATCCCATTCCGTGCAGCCGGTTCGCGCCATATGTCTTCGCGGGCGCGGGAGCGATATTTGGAGGTAAGGGGCGGGAAACCATTATCATCAACGATGAGCAAGTCATTGCCGTTAATCATGGGAGCGAAACCAGAGCCGTGGGCCAATTTGCTGGCGGTATGGAAGTGCGGTTCACTCCGACGATTGGCTGGATGAGCGACTTTAGTTGGAACATTCTCGGCGGGCCAAACAACAACTTCGGAATGGTCCGCACCGGCGTTACATTCGCGTTTTAATCAACCCGCAGGAGGGCTAACGGCGGCATCTCTCACCGATGAGGTGCTGCCGTCTTCTCTTGTGATCGCGTCAACAGCTACCATGTTCCGCGAAGATCTAGCCGCCTCAGTCCCGAATAAACCTCCCATTCTGAATCTTTCGCAAAATATTCCGACAGGTTATTGGGCTGCGCCAATAATTCTCAGAAAACGCGCCGTTAGTTGCCTCGAAGCGGCTTAGTTACTTTGACGTGCGAGCAGTGTAGTCTGTTCCGACGGACCGTGTTTCTTCAGCTGAGATGGCTTACGATTCCATTCCTTGTCGAATGTTTACCACCCCGACGTTCTTTCGACCGAACTTCGCGCAGTACTGTTTCCAAAGGTCACGGACGGCTTCGTACATCGTCCCAAATGCTATGAGGATGGCGTTGGCGACTCTTCTGGCTGCTCCTCTAGTGGCTGCTCCGGTACCTCCTCTGGCGTCTCCTCAGGTGTCGGAGCGGCTATTGGTTCAGTGGGCGGCTGTCCCGGCGGCGGGATTGTGGCCGTTTGTGTAGGCTCTGGAGCCTCTGTTTGCGGTAATGGAGTAAGGGGTGGCGCAGTACTGGCCTCGGAATGAGTTGCACTGCTAGGAGGTTTATTGCTGCAATTTTGAATTAGTCCGAAAACAGTGCCCAGGCCGCTTAGCGCGGCAAAAATCATAGCCCAACGCGCAAGTCGTTGAGTTTTTTCATGACGTGCTTCGCTGTCGGTTTCCCTGCGCGCATTCTGCCTGCGTTGATACTCGAAAACTACTGCTCCATAGTCGGCATGCCCCGCAAGACCTTTCAATAAATCATCTAACTGTTTGTCGGTGTACTTGCTATAGTCGCGCCATTTCTCATTCATTGCTTTAATGGTTAGTCAACATTGACCCGTTATTGATTGAGCCACTCCCAGGATATCAGCTTGTAGTGCGATTTTAGATCTTTGAACACGACAGCCCTTGCTTTTTGCGCTGATCCGCTCCCTTTGACGACAAGATCCAACCGGTAATTGACACCGGCGACGATTTGTCTCTCAGCCTTGGAGATGTCGCTTAATTCGACGATTACTGCTTCCCGTTTGCCCTCCTCTTGAACCGCGAACTCAGCCGCAGCTTTGACGTCGTCAGTTAATCCGACTGCTGAATACCCACCCGGAAGATTCTTAACGGGAATCGGAGAGACAGCAATCGGAAGAAGGCTAATAGCTGACAGAGTTGCTGCGAGGAGACCCTTGGTTAACAAAAAACCATCAATCATAATTTCCGTCTAACCGAATCAAATCTTTAATTGATCTGTTCGCGTTTAGCACGCGAATCTCTCCATGGCGCGATGAAGCGCGGAGAAATGCTGAGGCGATACTAAATTCTAGATGCTTATAACGGAGATAGTAAACTCTACATTTATAGAAAATGATCGAGCTCTGACGTTCTTCGTGAACTGACGTGGCCTGCTGCGGCGTCTTGCTAGTAAAGTGTAGGATTTGCTCGACAAGTTATTGGGAATTTGTCAAAAACTGACCGTCAACACACTTAGATCGGGCCGGGACGTCTTTGCTCCCGGGCGCCTGACCCAATCTAGGCAGCAGTCAACAAACAGCTGGTGGGATTACGACGCAATGAAATATTTCCCTGCGACCCTCCTTAAAACGCTTTCCACATTCAACAAAGGCGCAGTCATTTGTGGAATCCTGCTCGTACCAGTCCTGGTTCCTCCGTCGATATATGCAACAACCTGGCCAGCCGTAGATACGCAAGAGGCAAACGTAGCTGCAGCAATCGCCAACGCGTCAGACGGAGACACTGTTACGGTGCCGCCCGGCGTGGCAACATGGTCGACGCAGCTAACAATTACTAAACACATCACCCTGCAAGGTGCAGGGGTTGGCCAAACAATAATTTATGACAATGCGCCGAAAGGCGGTAGTGATCAGCATTTGATCCTTGTAACGCTGTCAGGTGACAATCCACCGTTCCGATTGACCGGATTCGAGTTCGGAATCCCGGCTAATTACACGGTTATAGCGCAGCCGTATGGCGTCGGCATACTCGAGTTTCAAGGAGGCGGCGGCACAGTTGTACAAGGTATGAGTGCCAACGTGCGGGTCGATCATTGCAAAATCAAAGTCGCTGGCGTAGCAATGACGTTTCGCAATGTGCTCGGCCTGGTCGACCACGTTGAATGGATTGACTCCGGATTATTTAATCCAACAACAGCCTCCTATTGGGGCGGTTGGCAAGCGGCTTCCGTTTATATGCCCAACTGGGGTGGTAAGGACTGGGGTCACGGTAGCTGGGCAGATCCTCCTAATTGGGGCACTGACAAGTTCCTTTTCTTCGAGGATTGTAGCTTTGCCGGTGTACGCCGTAATGGTATCCTGTTTCCGATTGATGCGTATGAAGGCGCACGCTATGTCGCGCGATATTGTACCTTCAAAGACGCCAGGGTCGGCGGAACTGGCACCGAGAACCAGGGACGTGGGACAAAGGAAGTAGAGTGTTACAACAATACCTTTATTCCAACCGAGCCTATCGGGAGCGCTCAATCCTGCCCCTCTGGAACCAATTTGGTCCACGACAATCTTGAAACGAATTATCGGAACGGGCTAGAAATGAACGTCTCACGCCAGTATCTAGGACCATTATGGGGACATTCAACTGGCCGCAGTCCATGGGATGAAAATGACGATTTCCCGCAGGCATATGAATCTGGTACATGTACCGCCAGCGCCAGCCTTGGCACCGCGCGTAGTTATCACACAGCGACATTACTGGCTAATGGCAATGTCTTGGTCGTAGGAGGTACCGACGGTACCAACGCTCTCGCGAGCGCAGAATTGTATGGATCTGTTAATGGCACCTGGACCACGACCGGCAGCCTCGGCGCGGCACGCGAGGTCCATACATCGACATTGCTGCCTGACGGTAAGGTATTGGTCGTCGGAGGCACCGGTGGTGCCACCTCACTTGCGAGTGCAGAACTGTATGATCCTGCAACTGGTATGTGGAGTGCGACCAGGCCCTTACGC
>JBKPMO010000077.1:0-27189 GCA_046732175.1 Verrucomicrobiota bacterium | reverse complement strand
GGCGCGCGAGTTGAGAGAGAAGAATTTTATGAAGATCGTCTCGCTTGCGCCGGAGGTGCTGTAATGAACCGCATTAAGTTTCACGTTAAAAAAGGCGATAACGTCGAGGTAATCTCGGGAAACTTTCGTGGTTCGAGCGGGAAGATTCTTCAAGTGTTAACGAAGAAGCAACGGGTGCTGATTGAAGGCGTGCGTATTATTAAGAAGCACCTGCGGAAGTCGCAGGATAACCCGAGTGGAAAGATCGCGGAACGGGAAGGGCCGATCCATATTTCGAACCTGCGATTGATCGAGAAAACGGAGAAAAAAGAAAAAACCGCGAAGAAGGAGGCGAAGGCTAAAAAAGAAAAAGCAAAGGCTTAGCGCCGATTTGTTTTGCGAAGGCAGGAAATGGAAAACGAATTTTACAAAGATTACAAGGAACGGGTGAGACCGGCGCTTCAACAGCAGCACGGTTATAAAAACGTTCACCAGGTGCCGAAAGTGGACAAAGTGGTCATCAACACTTCCGTCGGATCGCAATCGGATGTGAAGCAGGCGCTCGATGATGCCAAGATGGAACTGGCATTAATCACCGGTCAGCACGCGGCCGAGACCCGGTCGAAGAAGAGCATTTCGAATTTCAAGTTGCGCAAGGACCAGGCGATTGGCGCCAAGGTCACTTTGCGCGGCGATCGGATGTATGAATTTCTGGAGCGTCTGATAAAAGCCGCGCTGCCACGTATTCGTGATTTTCGCGGGGTTTCGCCGCGCGGATTCGACGGTCATGGCAACTACACTTTGGGCGTGTCCGACCAATCGATTTTTCCTGAGGTCGAGCTCGATAAAATCAAGCGTAACATCGGTTTTGATGTTACTATCGTGACCACGGCTCGCACGAACGCGGAAGCCAAATCGCTGCTCAGCGAAATGGGGATGCCGTTCAGCGACCGGGCGAGGAGGCCGGCCGCGCAAGCTGCTTAATTTATTAGATGAGCACCGTTACCGATCCGATTGCAGATTTGCTGGCTCGCGTGCGCAACGGCGCGCAGACGCAGAAGCCGGAGCTGTTTGTGCCGTACTCGAAGATCAAGGCAGAGATCGCAAGAATTTTGAAGGAGGAAGGCTACATCACCGATTACGAACTGGATCGGACGGCAGCGCACCCGCGGATCAAGATTACGAACAAGCTGGTCAATCGGTCGTGTGCGATTACCGGCCTGAGACGGGTGAGCCGACCCGGACTGCGCCGATATGTCGGTGCGGATGAAATTCCGCGCGTCCTCGGTGGAATGGGAATCGCGATTCTCTCGACGCCGCGCGGTGTGTTGTCGGGTCGGGAAGCGAAAAAACAAAAGGTCGGTGGAGAATTGCTGGCTTACGTTTGGTGACGTTTAACTATTTAAATCTCATGTCGCGAATTGGAAATAAACCCATAGCCCTGCCGGAGAAAGTGAAGGTGAACGTCGCTAACGACGGCGCCGTCGCGGTGGAAGGGCCGAAAGGCAAGATGAACTGGAAGTTGCCGCGGGATATCTCAGCTAAGGTCGAGAACAATCATGTCTCGCTGGCGCGGGGAGCGGAGACACGGAGCGTGAAAGCGTTGCACGGCCTTTCCCGCGCTCTGATCAATAACATGGTGCACGGGGTGAGTGAAGGCTTTAGCAAGGATTTGGAAATTGAAGGCGTCGGATTCAAAGCTGCGGTGCAGGGACAAAAGCTGAATCTATCGCTCGGATTCTCGCACCCAATTTTGTTTCCCATCCCGAAAGACATCAAAATCACGGTGACCGAGAATACTAAGCTAACGATTAGTGGGGTCGACAAGAAACTGGTCGGTCAGGTTGCCGCGGATATTCGCAGATATTATCCGCCTGAGCCGTACAAGGGCAAAGGCGTGCGATACGCGGGCGAGCAGATTCGTCGCAAGGAAGGCAAGACGGTGCAGTAAGATGGCGACGAATCGGAAAGCCGCCCGGCAGCGCATTCATACTCGCATCCGGAAGAAAGTGAGCGGAACCGCGGAACGGCCGCGACTCGCCGTCCATTTTTCGGGGCGTCATGTTTACGCACAGGTGATCGATGACGATGCCGGTAAAACCCTGGCGGCGGTTTCGACGTTGCAAAAAGACTTGGCTGGCAAAAAAGCGGCCGCGAATCGAGAATCGGCAGAACGCGTGGGCAACGCCATCGCGCACAAGCTGCTGGCAAAGAAAGTGGAAAACGTGGTGTTTGATCGCGGCGGCTACATATTTCATGGCAAGGTGAAAGCGCTCGCAGATGCCGCGCGCGAAGGGGGATTGAAATTTTAAAATGGCTCCCCCGAATCCAGGAAGAAGATCCGATCGCGGCACCGATAAAGCGCCCGCCGCAAAAGGCGATACCACCGAGAAAGTGGTTTTCATCAACCGCTGCGCCAAGGTGGTCAAAGGTGGACGCCGTTTCAGCTTCAGTGCGTTGATCGTGGCGGGCGATCACGATGGAAAAGTTGGCGTCGGTTTTGGCAAGGCGAACGAAGTGGCGGAAGCGATTCGCAAGGCATCCGAAGCGGCGCGCAAATCGATGCAGAAAGTCTCGCTGCACGAGAACACGATTCCGCATGAGACGATCGGGGAATTCGGTGGCGGCCGGGTTTTGCTGCGGCCGGCCTCGCCCGGGACTGGCGTCATCGCGGGTGGCGGTGTGCGCGCGGTTGTCGAAGCAGCGGGGATTCGCGACGTCCTGGCGAAATCGCTCGGCTCAAGCAATCACGCCAACGTGGTCAAAGCGACCATCCAGGCGCTGCGAAATTTGCGTCGTCGCGACGAAATTTTGAAAGTGCGCGGGATTCGCCCGCACGCGAGCGCGCCAGCCGATGGAGGGCAGGCGTCGTGAAAGCGGAAACGAAAAAAGAAAAACCGACAGGATTGCGGCTGCATAACTTGCATCCACGTCCTGGTGCGCGTCATCGGGTGAAGCGACTCGGCTGCGGCGAAAGCTCGGGCCACGGCAAAACCAGCGGCAAGGGGCACAAAGGGCAAAAGGCCCGCTCGGGCGGAAGTCTGCGTCTCGGATTCGAAGGTGGACAGATGCCGTTGATCAGGCGATTGCCGAAGCGTGGATTCAACAACGCGGCTTTTCACAAGCGTTACGCGATTGTGAACTTGTCGGATCTGAAGGATTTCAAAAGCGGATCGGTTGTAAACGAGGAATCGTTGCGCGCGGCAAATCTGGTGCATGGAGATTTTGACGGCATCAAGATTCTCGGCGGCGGTGAACTAAAACATGGGCTGACGATTGAAGCGGAAAAGGTCAGCGCGTCGGCGCGCGACAAGGTTGAGAAAGCCGGGGGGAGCATCGCGGAAGCGAAAACGCCGAGCGCTGGCGGAGCGCATCGGCAGGATGCCGATGCCACGGATGCTCCGAAGCCGAAGAGAACAAAGGCCGGCAAGAAGTAGCCGGCTGGTTTAGGAAATGATCTCGGCGTTCCTGAACACAGTAAAAATTCCGGAGCTGCGGCGCCGGATTCTTTTTACGCTCGCGATTATCGTCATTGTCCGCCTGGGAGCTGCGATCACCACGCCCGGAGTCAATCAGGCCGTTTTGCAGGAATGGTTTCGCAGCACCGCCGACAAGCAGGGTGGCGTGGCTGCGCTCTTTAATCTTTTCAGCGGCGGCGCGCTGGAGAACTGCGCGATTTTTTCCCTCGGCATCATGCCCTACATCAGCGCGTCGATCATGCTGCAGTTATTGACGGCGGTGATTCCGCAACTCGGACGCCTCGCGCGCGAGGATGGAGGCCGTCAGAAGATCATGCAATACACGCGCTACGCGACGTTAGTGCTTTGTATTTTCCAGGGATACTTACTCGCCATTTCCTTTCAGCATCCAGAGTCATACCACACCATTCTGGGAGGAATTCCGGACACGATTCGGAAGTTGGGAATTCCACTGGTGGCGGACCAGGGTTGGACCTTCCGGATCGCAACGGTCATTAGTCTGACTACCGGCACCCTTTTTCTGATGTGGCTAGGCGATCAGATCACTGAGCGCGGCGTCGGGAACGGCATTTCTTTAATAATCACGGTGGGAATCGTGGCGCGCCTGCCGGCAGCGCTTACGCAGGCGTGGCGAACCTTTGTCCCGAGTGCAGGAGCGGGAGCCGATACCAGTCAGTCTAGTCCAACTCCGGTTGTTCTCGTGCTGATGATTTTGTTCCTGTTCCTGGTGATCGCCGGCGTTATCACGATCACGCAAGGTCTTCGCAAAATTTCGGTGCAATACGCCAAGCGCGTGGTTGGCCGAAAAATGTACGGCGGCCAATCGACATTCATGCCCTTGAAAGTGAATTACGCCGGAGTCATGCCGATCATATTCGCGTGGGCCATCTTGTTGTTTCCCAGCACGATCATCAGTCTTTTGTTTAAGAACAGCCCAACGGCGAGCAAGATTGCGAACGCCCTTAATTCCGGCTCGGTCCATTACGCCTTGATTGCCGCGATGATTTTCTTCTTCAGTTATTTTTGGGTGGCGACGCAATTCCAACCGTCGCAGATCGCAGATGATCTGAAGAAGCACGGCGGTTACATTCCCGGCGTGCGACCGGGTAAACCAACGGCCGACTTTTTAGACTATACGATGACGCGGCTGACTTTCGCCGGCGCGGTGTTTCTCACCCTGATTGCGGTGTTGCCGAGCCTGCTCAGCCAGGCCCTTAATGTTCCGCAGGTTACGGCCCAATTTTTTGGCGGAACAAGCCTGCTCATTATCGTGGGTGTAATGCTGGATACGATGCGCCAGGTCGAAACGCATCTGATTCAACGCCATTACGACGGGTTCTTGCGCAAAGGGCGAATTCGCGGGCGAGCTTTCGATACGCGCGCGGCTTACAACCGCGGCGAGGCCGCAGCGCAGAAGACGTTAATGTGGCTTTATGTTGCGATCTCCATTCTCGTCATCGCCGGAGTCGCCATATTTCTCTACGGCCGCTGAGTGAAGAAACGGCTTGTTCTCCTCGGCGCGCCCGGTTCTGGGAAGGGAACCCAGGCTGAACTGATTACGCGGCAATTTGGAATTCCGGTCACATCGCCGGGCGCGATCCTGCGTCGGGAGAAAGATCTTGGGACGCCCCTGGGGATCGAGACTTCCGAGACCATTCAGCGGGGTGGCCTTGTCCCGGATGCGACAATTGTGAAACTGATCGAAGATTGGCTGCGCTTGCACGGTGCGCACGGTTTTGTCTTTGATGGGTTCCCGCGCACTGCTCCGCAGGCCGAAAGCCTGACGGCGATTCTCACTCGCCATCACACCCCACTTGATCTCGCCATCTGGCTCGAAGTTTCCGAGGAAACGGTCCGCGAGCGTATTTCAGGCCGATTGCAGTGCCGCAGTTGCGGTTTTGTTACCAGTGTGGCGGCGGGGAATTTTTCCGAGCGCGCAGTCTGTCCGTATTGTGAAGGACCGCTGGTGCGGCGAAATGACGACGATCTCGAAGTTCTGCAAAATCGCTTGAAGGAATATCACGCGAAAACCGAACCATTGGCTTCGTATTACGAAAAGGTAAGTGTGTTGCATCGCATTGATGGCAATCGCGATCGCGAGACGGTTTTCGGCGACATTTCGCGTTTGATTGAACTGAAATGATTCCGATCAAAAATGCGAAAGAAGCGGAAAAGATGCGGCAGGCGTGTCGCGTTGCCAGCGACATCCTGGACCGCGTCGTCGCAATGATTCGGCCGGGGATCACGACGAAAGAAGTGGACGAAGCTGCCGCCGAGATGATGAAAGAGGCAGGTGTGAAAAGCGCATTTCTCGGCTATCGGATCGGACATCGCGTCTATCCGGGAAACATCTGCATATCATTAAATGACGAAGTTATTCACGGCATTGCCAGCCAGCGCCGGATTCAGTATGGCGATATTGTAAAACTCGATATCGGAGTTGTTCGCGACGGGTGGATCGGCGATACCGCCACGACGGTGCCGGTCGGCATTATCGATGAAGAGACGGAACGTTTATTGCGGGTGACAGAGCGGGCGCTGGATCGCGCTATTGGGATGGCTTATCAGGGCCGGCGGCTGGGCGACATCAGCGCGGAGATCGAAGACGAAGCAACTCGTAACCAACTTAATGTCGTGCGCGAGTTCGTCGGCCACGGGGTTGGACGAAAACTACATGAGGAACCGCAGATTCCGAATTATGGAAAACGTGGCAGCGGCCCGCGGCTGAAGGCCGGAATGACGCTCGCAATCGAGCCGATGATTAATTTGGGAACTGCCGCCGTCAGATTACTCGATGACGGCTGGACGGCCTGCACCGCTGATGGAATGCCGTCGGCGCATTACGAGCACACGGTGCTAATTACCAACGAGGAGCCGGAAATACTGACATGGCGCGGAAAGACGCAATTGAAGTAGAAGGCAAGGTGGTCGAGCTCCTCCCGAACACGATGTTTCGGGTGGAACTCCCCAACGGCCACCGGGTTCTGGCCCATATTTCGGGAAAAATGCGGCTCCACTTCATTCGCATCTTGCCAGGAGACAAAGTTATGCTAGAGATTTCGGCCTACGACTTGTCGAAGGGGCGGATTACGTTTCGCCACAAGTAAAACCACGCGGATACGTCTCGCGGTTTTCGTCTCGTGGAAAAAATGAAAGTACGACCATCAGTAAAAAGACTTTGTGAATCTTGCAAGATTGTGAAGCGCAAGAACGTGGTGCGCGTCATCTGCAAGAACCCGCGGCACAAGCAGCGGCAGGGATGATGCAGCAATGGAGTATTGGAGTAATGCGATTTAACTTTTTAAGGTTTTAACAATTTAACGATTCTTAACCATGCCTCGATTATTGGGAGTTGAAATACCCGCAGAGAAACGCATCGAAGCGTCGCTCACTTATATTTACGGGATTGGGCCGGCGATCGCGAAGCGCATTCTCGATCAGACGAATATCGATCCGAATCTGCGCGCGAAAAACCTGACGCCGCAGCAATTGAACGAGATCATTCATTCGATCACGAGCAACAAGATCCCGATTGAAGGCGATCTGCGTCGGGAGGTGCAGGGCAATCTGAAGCGTTTACAGGCGATCAATTGTTATCGCGGGATCCGGCATCGCCGTGGCTTGCCTGTTCGGGGCCAGCGCACCAGCACGAACGCGCGCACCCGCAAAGGTCCGCGCAAGACCGTCGGCGTGATTCGCAACAAAGACGCTAAAGCAGGTAAAGTTTAATGGCTGAACCACAAAAACCGGCGGACGACGAAGTCAAAAAGCCGCGAACGAAACCGAAAGACGCGGCGGCGAAAACCGAGTCGGCCGAAAATGTCACCCCAGTAGCCGCGGCTGAGCCGAAGAAAAAACCTGCGCCCAAAGCGAAGAAGGAGGAAGCCGTGCCGTCCGCTGCCGCGCCGGCGGAGAATCTCTCACTTAGCCCCGATGTCGTCGAGCAGCCAAAGATCGTCAAAGCGAAGGGGAGTAAAAACATTCACAACGGCATCGCGCACATCCTGGCAACCTTCAACAACACCATCGTCACCATCACCGACATGAAAGGCAACGTCATCGGATGGTCGAGCGCCGGGAAAGTCGGGTTCAAAGGTTCGCGTAAAAGCACGGCCTACGCTGCGCAAATGGTGGCACAGGACGCCTCGCGCCAGGCCATGGGTCACGGTCTCAAGGAAGTGGAAGTGCTGGTCAAAGGGCCAGGCGCGGGCCGCGAATCGGCTGTGCGCGCTCTTCAAGCCATCGGTCTCGAACTCAGCATCATCCGCGACGTTACCCCCGTGCCGCACAATGGCTGCCGCCCGCCGAAACAACGCCGGGTCTGATTCAATCAACTATCAACCCTCAACCATCAAACTTCTAAGTGGGCAGATACACCGGACCTAAAACCAAAGTTAGCCGCCGTTACGGCGTCCCGCTTTTCGGGCCATCCAAATCGCTCGAGCGAAAAAATTATCCCCCCGGAATGCACGGACCGAAAGGTTCGCGCCGGAAACAATCCGATTACGCGATTGCGCTGGGTGAAAAACAAAAACTGCGTTACCAATATGGGCTTCTCGAGCGCCAGTTTCGTAGGATTTTCCAAAGCGCCCTACGCAAACGTGGCGTCACGGGCGAAACGCTTTTACAATTGCTCGAGACCCGCCTCGACAATGTCGTCTTTCGCCTGGGCTTGGCCAACACCCGTTCTGGTGCCCGCCAGCTGGTTTCCCACGGCCACGTCCTGGTTAACGGCAAGACGGTGAACATTTCCTCCTTCAACGTGAAGGCCGGCGACGAGATTTCGGTCAAAGACAAACCGAAAACGCGCCAACTCGCTCTGCGCAATCTCGAACTAACGCAAATCGTTCCAGTCCCCGACTGGTTGACAGTCGATCGCGACGCTCTCAAAGGCAAAGTCGCCCGTATTCCTTCGCGCGAAGAAATCCAACCGATGGTCAACGAACAACTGATCGTCGAGTTGTACTCGCGCTAACTGTAGCAGCGCACGCTGAAGCACGGCGGTTAACAACTCGGGATCGCGGTTTTTCTTCCCAAGAGTATTGCGCTGAGGCCGCCGCAAACCGAGCCGGAGTGGCGTTGCATGCGAGGGCGCGCGCTTCCCAAAGTAAGAACGGCGGTCATAGACCGCCGTTAGAGAGGAATTCCAAAGCTTTGTCGTAACTTCGGCGATGGAGGAAGTGGGCTAATCGCGGCGGAATGGGCTGGGGAAGGGCGGCGGCTAGGGATTCAATGCGGTCGGAGATTTCGCGGAGCCGCGCCATATGCTGAGCGGGATTGCGGCGGCTGGATTCGTCAGAGATAATTTTTAAACGCTCACGAAGAGCAGTCGCTAATTCCTGTTCCTCTCTCGTCATTTCTTTCGCCGGTTAGGCTGCATTCGTAAGCTAACAGCATTACTTTTTAGAGCCAAAGGCGCTGAAAACGGAACTAGGGGAAGCGCATTCACTCATTTGAAGGAAAGCTTGAAACTCGCGGACATTTAGCGCAAGCGTCTGCCGTGGCTGACGGTGATTCCAAACGCATTCTCGTGGTGGACGACGATATGTCGCTCGCCCGTTTGATCAGCGAGGCACTGCGAACTTGTTTCCAATGTGAAGTTGATGCTACTCCTAATCCAGAGTACGCCTTTGAGCTGGCGTTGAAAAAACGTTACCGCGTTTTCGTTTTCGATTTTTCGATGCCGATGATCGATGGTGCCATGCTCTTTGCGCTCATTGGGAAGGTTTATAATCATGTGAATCCGCCGCTAGTCGTTCCGCCGTTGATACTGATTTCCGGCCGCGGGGACGAGGCGCGGGCGCAGGAATTGATGAAAGAAATCGGAGTGCGCGGGTTTTTGCCGAAGCCTTTCGCGATGAATCGGCTGATGGAGAAGGTTAGGGAGGTTGCTCCGGAACTCGAACCAGCCGGCGGAGAAATGAAGAGGGTGGAGTGATGGCCCGACCGCGCGGTAATCCCGCGGCCGGGTAATCGAAGTTGTCGTGGCGCTGAGGGTCCGAGCCGGACTGGCGTTGCTCCCACGTTGGCTGTCGCGCACGAGATTTTCAGGATTATGCAGGACTACGGCAGTAGCCCTGCTCTAATCCGCCGGATTCAATCCCGTTAATCTTCTGAAACCTCTCTAGCTTTCGCCGAGCTCGGTCAGTAGTTGGCGGCGCGCTTCCAGCCAATCGGAATCTGCGTCCCCGGGTAGCGACATGCGTTCACGATGTTCGGCGATGAAATAAGCGCGGGTGCGAATGGCTTCGTCGCTGATTCGGAATCCTGCTTTCTGTGTAGCAGATTTTTTGCGTGATGCAGTCTTCTTGCGCGGGGAAGTGGCTTTCTTGGCTGCCGGCTTCGCGGCATGACCGTTGAGCGCTGTTTCCTCGGCCGACGCTTTCGAGTTGTCCTTTGTTTTCGTTGGCATTTCTAACACAGGTATCGCTGTACTCGCCCGAATCGGATTCGCAAGCCGTTTTCGCAAAGGATTGGCGTGAACGCAAAGCCTTCGCTAGCGTCCGTCATGCGGCATTTTGTTTTTCGCTGGCTGGCAACAACGGTGGCAGTGGTGGTCGCGGCTTCAATTATTCACGGGATCCGGTACGATTCCGCGGGCTCGCTAATCGGTGCGGCCTTGCTCCTCGGCATCCTGAATGCTTTTGTCCGACCCGTGTTGCTAATTTTAAGCGCACCTCTCATTCTCGTGACGCTCGGATTTTTTATTCTCATCGTCAACGGTCTGTTACTCTGGTTGGTCCCGAACATTGTGACGGGCTTTCACGTCGATAATTTTGGAAGCGCATTCTGGGGCGCGATCGTCATCGGAATTATCTCCTGGATGCTGAGCGCATTTTTCCGCGGGAGCGACGGCCGCGTCCATGTCTTGACCCACCATACTCAAATGAAGCGCGTGCACGGTCGCGTCATCGAACCGGAAGATCGCTCATGACCTACTGCCTGGGGATGCTCTGCCGCACGGGTGCGGTTTTTCTCTCCGATTCGCGCACGAGCGCGGGTATGGATAACATCACGATGCGGAGCAAGATGCGGCTCTTCGAAAAACCGGGCGAGCGAGTCATTTGCATCATGAGCTCAGGCAATCTTTCGCTCACGCAGGCGACGCTCGCATTGATTGATGACGATTTGGTTCTGGCGAACAATGAGCCGTCGCGCGAGACGATCATGAACACCCAGACTCTCTACGAAACCGCCCGCTATGTCGGCAACAAAGTGCGCGCGGTGGAGAAACGCGATCGCGTGGCGCTCGAAGCAGACGGGTTCGACTTCAACATCAACCTGGTCGTCGGTGGCCAGATCGTAGGCCTCGGGCCAGAGATTCACCTGATTTATCCGCAGGGGAACAGCATTCACGCGACGCGCGACTGTCCGTTTCTGCAAATCGGCGAGACGAAATACGGGAAACCGATTCTCGATCGCGGATTCAATTACGAGACTTCGTTGAGCGACGCAGTGAAATTTGGAATCATTTCGATCGACGCGACCATGAAAAGTAATGTCGCGGTGGGGCCACCGATCGATCTGCTTTGCTACGAGACCGATTCACTGTTGGCGAATTCGCGAATGCGGCTGGATCAGGACGATCCTTATTTGCAGGAGATTGGACGCAAATGGCAGAACGGACTCGTCAAGCTGGTCAAAGAAATGCCGGCGCCTGATTTCACGAAGCCGTCGCTGGGGTTTGCGAGTGCGGCTTAATGATTTCCATGGCGCCAAAGGCGCGAGCCATTTCCAGCCTAGGGCAACGCCCTAGGAAATCGTTCAGTATAAGGTCTAGCGTTGAAAGCGCGATTCATCGATTGTGTTTTGCGGGTCGTATTTAACGTTGAATCGCGCCTTCAGCGCTGGGCAATTTGTTCGATTAGTTCCTGGGCGATGCCCCAGGCTATCGATGAGAAAGCGCCGTTGGTGCTAAGTAGTTCCTGTATTTCAACAATTCTTCAGGAGGCGAGCGGTGTTCGTTAAGATTTGCGGAATCATTAATCAGGTAGACGCCGAGCTTGCCATCGCCGCCGGGGCGGATGCTCTCGGTTTTAACTTCTGGCCAGGCAGCCGGCGTTATCTTGAGCCCGCGAAAGCGGCTGACTGGATCAGAGAGTTGCCCGATACGGTTGTTCGGGTTGGGGTTGTGGTAAATCCGACCGAGTCGTATGCGACAACGATCGCGGCGATAGATGGGATCGACCTTCTGCAATTGCACGGGGCGGAGTCGCCTGAATTTTGTCTGAATCTCGTAAAGGCTGACATCCCCCTTTGGAAAGCAATTCCGATGACCGGGCCCGGAATCCCGCTGCCTGATTACCACGCGGAGAGGATCCTATTAGATACGGTTGCGGGAGGGAAGTTTGGGGGAATCGGTGTGCCATTTCCGTGGAGCTGGGCGCGGGACCTGATCATGGCGAATCCGACCTTAGAATTGATTCTGGCCGGGGGGTTAACTGCCGAAAACGTGAGTCGGGCCATTACCGAATCTCGGCCGTTTGGCGTGGACGTGGCGAGCGGGGTCGAGGCACGATCCGGCCGCAAAGATATTTATCGGGTCCGCGATTTTATTGCAGCTGCGCGCTCCGCCTGAGGCGTTCGAAACCGGCTTTCGAGCGGTGGGAAACAAGACAGGAGGCTGGTCTGCTTCCTGCTTTAACGCCTTTTGCTTTAATCAACATCGCACTACTACTATGGCAACTTTCACATTCAAACTGACTTGCGGAACAATCGCATTCCTCGCGGCCATCTCCGTCTCCTTTGGCCAAGCGACTTCGCCTGCTCCCGAGAGCACTGAAAAGACGGCAGCTGGGGCCAATCCTGCCAAGAATGCCGATAAATCCGAGTCAGTAGCCGCCCCTTTAACCGTTGTCCAGGCGACGAGTGCGACGTCGGCGCCAGTGGCGCCCAAAACGACAGCCCCCCAACCAACTACCAGCACGCCCGCCACCACGGTTCCACCGCCTGCCGCTGCCGAACCTGCTATTGAAAGCGGTGGTGTCGGCGTGCGTGAGTTTCAGGGCGACGACGTCGGCCAGGTGCTGCGTCTGTTGGCCCGTCAGGCCAAGGTTAACATGGTGGTAAGCGATCAGGTGACTGGCACGGTGACGATGCGGTTGGAAGACGTCACCGCGCTGCAAGCGATCGCCATTATCGTAAAGGCCAAAGGCTTGTTCATGGATCAGATCGACCATGTTTACTATATTAAGACGGCTGCCGAAAAGACGGCGGAGCCGACTGAAAGCGACAGTTATCAGTTCAGTTACTCGCGGGCAAAAGAGGTCGCGCCTTTGCTTGCCTCACAGCTTCAAAGTAAGGATCCCCCCCAGATCGATGAGAGGACCAACACCATTTTTTGGCGCGAGACCCGCAGCAACATGGACAACATCCGCAAGCTGCTGGTGACGATCGACAAACCAACCAAGCAGGTAATGATCGAAGCCCGCTTGGTCGAAGTTACGGCGAACCCGCAACAAAGCTACGGCATCGATTGGGCCGGCGTGGTTGGTAGCGCGAGTCAGGGTAAAACATTCCAATACGGCGGACCGACCACCAGCAGCTCAGGTGGTGGCGGAAGCAGTTCAACTTTTAACGGGGCTGTAGGGCCACTGCCGTTGGGCAATCCTAACAACCCAAATTTCCTTGGCAGCTTTGGTCACTTGGCCTTTGGCCAGTTCGCGATCCTGAGCGTCCCGCAGATGTCTGCCACTTTGCGGTTACTAAATGAAGATTCGGATGCAGAATTCCTCGCTAACCCGCGGGTCGTCACAGCCGACAATTTGCAGGCGAAGATTGAGATCAACCGCGCTCAGCCCGTTCCGCAGTTGAATTTCAATGAACAGACTGCCACCGCCGTTTTTGGTGGATTCCAAGACAAAAAGTTCGGCAACACGCTCATCGTTACGCCCAGCATTAATAAAGACAACTTTGTCACCATGAAGGTGAAACCCGAGATCAGCAACAAGGTCGGAGATTCCACCTTTGTGTTCGCGGGGGCAACAGTCGCCAGCCCAATTATCGACACGCGCACGTTGGAATCCAATGTCTTGATCCGCAGCGGGGACACACTGGCCATTGGTGGATTGCTCCAGGACGAAGTGGCTAAAACGCGTAACAAAGTACCCGTGATCGGCGATGTCCCGGTTCTTGGTTATCTCTTTCAGAACCATCTGAACAGTCGGACCAAACGCAATCTGCTCGTTTTCGTGACGCCGACTATAATCGATTCCAAATACGGCACCGGTCTGGAGGATCAGGTTAGTGGATTACACCATGTGGGTGAGGAATACGCCGACATCAACGGCTGGCGCAACAACGCCAAGGGCGCCGTTCGGCTAGTGCCCACCGGTAACCGGCAGGTAGTAGCCGACTACCCGAAACCGGGAACGCCGCCACCCCCTGCGATGGGCGGAGAGGTGCAATTCAAGAGTTCAGCTAAGGATCGCGACTTCTAGTTTTCAGTGGAATGTGGGGTTGAGAGGGGGCGGACGCTTCGCGGCGTTCGCCCTTTCCACTTTCTAGGGTGATCTGAACTGTAACCACAGCGCTGTTGCCGTGTCACTAATAACCCTCGACAGAGCTGCGCGATTACAAGGCACTCTAGCGCTCGAGATAACGGTTAAGGGCGACACGTAACTCGGTCCGCGCGCGAAACAACAGGCTTTTGACCGCGGCAATCGACAGCCCAAGAACCTCTCCGATTTCCTCGTAGGTCTTGTCTTCGTAACGGCGGAGCACGACCGCCATTCGCTGCTTCTCCGGCAACGCGAGAATTGCCCGATCGACCTCACGTTGCAGCTCAGCCTCGAGCAGGTGTTCGTCTGGGATCCGTCCCGCCGAATCGACCAGCGCCAGAGCCTCTTCGCCTTCATGGACATCCAGCAAGTCGCCCGGGTGCCGTTTGCGCCTCCGCGCTTCATTAAAAACGAGATTGCGTGTAATGGTTAGCAGCCAGGTGGTGAATTTCGCGGTCGGCCGGTAACGCCCCGCGCTCTTCCAGACTCGCACAAAAACCTGCTGCGCCACGTCCTCGACATCGGAGTTGTTGCCGAGCATTCGCCCAACCGTGCCAATGACCAGGGCCTGATGACGTTCGACGAGCTGCTCGAACGCGGCGATATCGCCGCGTGCCGCTCCCGCCATCAGGTCAGCATCGTCAAGCTCGCTGGCGCCATGCTCCGACATGCAAAGGGACGACGGACACGCGCCCGCCATTATTCGTTTAAAACCCGACAAAGAATTCGGGGTCGCGCCCCGATTGGTCGTTTTGGTTGCATCAATTTCTCAGACCATGCATCATTCACCCAGCGTTTACCCGTATCAACTTACGAATGAATTACCGGTTAATCCCCGACGCGCTTCGGCCCATTGCAGAGAAAATTGAAGCGCACGAGCGCGTCAGCGACGACGAGGCGGTCGCTTTATATCATTCGCGCGATCTGAACGCCCTCGGGATGATGGCGAATGTGGTGCGCGAACGAAAGAACGGGAATTATGCCAGTTACATTCACAATCGCTACATCAACTACTCCAACATCTGCATTCTTTCGTGCCAGTTCTGCGCCTTCGCCGCCAGGAAACGCGATCCGCATGCGTTCGAATACGCAATCGAGGAAATTGTTCGCGTTGTCCGCGAGGCCCTGCCGCTTGGTATCACCGAGGTCCATATGGTGGGTGGGCTTCATCCGACATTGCGCAAGGAGTGGTATCTCGACTTGCTGCGCGAGTTACATGCGCTCGATCAGGACTTACACATTAAGGCCTTCACCGCCATCGAAGTGCGTCATCTGGCGCAGCGCATTTTTCGGCTGTCCATCCGGGAAATGCTCGAATTGTTGCGCGAGCACGGACTCGGCTCGATTACTGGAGGCGGCGCGGAAATTTTTGATCCGGTCGTGCGCGATACGATTTGCCGGGGCAAGGAAACGGCGGAGGAATGGCTCGAAGTCCATCGCACCTGGCACGAAATGGGTGGTCGCAGCACCTGCACTATGCTTTATGGCCACATCGAGACCGTTGAACATCGGGTCGATCATTTAAGCAAGTTGCGCCGGCTTCAGGACGAGACCGGCGGTTTCACCGGCTTTGTTCCTTTTGCGTTTGAACCACAAACGACGATTCTGGCCCACATCAAATCCGCCACGGCCGTTGAACAGCTCCGCAACCTCGCCGTCAGCCGTATTTATTTGGATAACATCGATCATCTGACCGCGTACTGGGTGAGCATCGGCCTGCCCCTCGCACAGGTCTCCCTGAGTTACGGCGTGGACGATTTGCACGGCACTATTCTGGAAGAAAAGATTTTCCACATGGCGGGCGCAACAACACCGCAGCAGCAAACCGTCGCCGCCCTGGAGCACGCCATTCGCGAGGCTGGTCGCGAGCCGGTCCAACGCGACAGTTATTATCGACACCTTACTGCTTCGAAAAACGGATCGATGCCCAGCGTACGCTCGTCCGAAGCGGAACTGGCGTGCGTGTAAATGTCTGTTCCTCTTACTCTGGCGGTGAGGAAAGACAGAGATTAAAAGGAAGAGGAAGACTTTTTTGTGAAGCCGGTTCACATCGGCTGCGTTAAATATCTCAACGCTCGCCCTCTGATCCACGGCTGGAGCGGGGGCGCCGTTGATTTTGATCATCCGGCAGCGCTTTGTCGAAAACTAGATCGCGGCGATCTCGACGTTGCCCTCGTTTCCAGTCTCGAATTTCTGCGTCGTCCGATTTACCGGATCGTCGACGAGGTCTCGATTTCGTCCAGGGGCGAGGTTTATAGTGTCATCGTTGCGCACGGTGTAGAACTCGCGCGGGTTGAACAAATTGAGCTCGATCCTGCATCCGAGACTTCGGTCGCGCTTTTGCGCTGTCTTCTCGCGCAACGCGGATTGAACCCGCGCTTGGTTCGGAACATAGACTTTCAGTCTGTGCGCTCAGCGGGTTTACAACCCGCTGACGCGCGACTCCTGATCGGTGATCAGGCGATTGGCTTCCGTCAACTGAATCCGAACGGTCCAATTTCGGATTTGGGTGAAGAATGGAACAATGTGGCTCATCTACCCTTCGTCTTCGCGCTTTGGTTGATCCGGCCGGAAGTGAGCGATGCGGAGGAAATAGCTGACGCCTTACGACAGCTTCGCGATCGGAATCTGCAAAACCTCGATGATCTCGTCTCGTCGCAAACCCAGGTATCACCGGAGTTCTGCCGAAAATATTATCGCGAACATCTTTTCTTTGATTTCGGTGAGCGCGAGAAAGCAGGCCTGCGCGAATTCTATCGGCGTTGTCTGCTAAACAAAATCGATGTCGCTTCGGAAATGCCGTTGAATCTGGTGTGAAAAGGGGGGGCGAACGCATTTTGCGGCGGTCGCCAGTCCTTCCTAGAGGAAGCGCAACATGCATACGTGGCCCGAATGAGGGGAATCGAGGTTCGCATTGGAATTTCCGGCTGGAACTATGCCGGATGGCGTGGCCTTTTTTACCCGAAAGATCTGCCGCATCATCGCGAGCTGGAATTCGCCTCGCGTGTGTTGAATTCCATTGAGATCAACGGCTCATTTTACTCGCTGCAACGACCAACTAGCTATCGGCGTTGGTACGAGGCAACGCCGAAAAATTTCCTCTTCAGCGTAAAAGGCGCGCGTTTCATCACCCACATGAAAAAATTGCGCGAGGTCGAACTCCCGTTGGCCAATTTCTTTGCTTCCGGCGTTCTCGCGCTCGGAGAAAAACTTGGCCCGATTCTTTGGCAATTCCCACCAAACTTGAGTTGGAACGTGGAGCGTTTTCGCGAATTTTTTCAGCTACTCCCAAAATCGACGAAAGAGGCAGCGTTGCTCGGACGGAAGCATGACTCGAAATTAAAAGCGCGTGCATGGTTGAAAACAGAACGCGATCGCCCGCTGCGCCATTGCGTCGAAATTCGCCATCCCAGTTTTCTCGTATCCGACTTTTTTGAACTGTTGCGCAAATTCAATATAGCCTTCGTTTTCGCTGACACCGCTGGTAAATGGCCCTACGTAGAAGATTTGACCGCGGACTTCGTATACTGCCGTCTTCATGGCGACACGAAGCTGTATACCAGCGGCTACAGCAACCGTGCCCTCAATTGGTGGGCAGCACGATTGAAACTTTGGCGCAAAGGAAAGCATCCCCAAGATGCGACGCTAGTCACCGCCAAAGCAAAATCGCAGAGACGTGATGTTTTTGTCTACTTCGACAACGACGCCAAGGTGCATGCACCGTTCGATGCGCAGGCGCTGGCGCGAAAGATAAGTGATGAACGCAATGTCATCCTGAGTCGCCCAGGCGACGAAGGATCTCTCAATGAATGTGTGATTAGCGACCTAAGAGAGATCCCTCGCCGTCTGGGCGGCTCGGGATGACAGACCCGGTGGTTGTCAGCCGTTCGCCTGCGCATAAAATAATCGGTGCAACCTCGGTGGATTTTGGCGCGCGACATCGCGCTGCCTGGTAATGGCATTCCGTGGCCGGAACTGTGCGGTTCCGATTGCATCGCACGTTTGCTTCAGCGTCGGGAATTTACCTGTGCCGATGAGGTTCGCGCGTTTCTAAATCCGCGACTCTCGACCCTGGCGGATCCATTTTTGTTACCCGGAATGCAGGATGCAGTGGAACGGATTTTCCACGCCATTGATCAACGTCAACGCATCGTTCTGTTCGGCGATTACGATGTCGACGGCGTGACCTCTCTCGCACTGTTGTTCGAAATGTTGCGCGCGTACGGTAGCGAAGCCGCGTTGTTCCTGCCGCTTCGAATCGAAGAAGGCTACGGCTTGAGCAAGGAGGGGGTCGCCCGCTGTCTTCGCCTACATAATCCGCAACTTCTCATCGCCATCGATTGCGGAACATCGTCGTCCGTCGAAATCGCTTCGCTCAGGAAAGCTGGTGTCGATGTGCTTGTGCTGGATCATCACCAGCCAAAGACTGAGCTGCCCGAATGCCTGCTGGTGAATCCTAAAACCACGAATTCCGGATTCGAATATCTTTGCAGCGTCGGTCTTACCTTTAAGCTTTGTCATGCTCTCTTAAAAACGCGCCGAATCGATTTTGATCTCAAAACCATGCTCGATTTGGTCGCGCTTGGCACCGTTGCCGACATTGTTCCCTTGCAGGGCGACAATCGCGTTTTTGTAAAGAGCGGCTCTGCCGTGATCGGCACGTCGCGTCGGGTCGGGATCATGAAATTGATTGAAGTCGCGGGAGTGAAACTGCCCGTCATGCCGGACGATATTGGTTACCGGCTTGGACCACGGCTGAACGCAGCCGGACGGTTGGCAACGGCTGAAAAAGCATTGCGCTTGCTGCTGACAGATAATCCGATTCAAGCGGCCGAACTCGCTCGCGAACTAGACGATCAAAATCGGGAACGCCAGGAAGTTGAAAGGCAAATTCTTCAGCAGGCGGAAGAGGAGCTCGCGAAAAGCTTTGATCCGTCGCGCGATGCCGGAATTGTCCTGGGTGCGCGTGGCTGGCATCCCGGAGTTCTCGGGATCGTGGCATCGCGAATATCGAAAAAATATTATCGACCGACAATTATTATCGGTTTTGATGAAAGCGGTGCGGGAAAAGGCAGCGGACGGAGCATAGAGGATTGTTCGATTGTGCGCGCGCTTACGGAATGCGGTGGCACGCTGGAGAAATTCGGCGGACACGAAATGGCCGCTGGACTGAGTCTGCGCGAAGGAAATTTGCCGCGATTGCGGGAACAGTTTTTGGAGGCGGCAGCGCGGCAATTATCCGACGACGCGCTGGCGCCGCGCCTGCATCTCGACGCCGAAATCGGACTGGCCGAGATCAACTTCGATTTGCTGCATTGGCACGAGATGCTGCAACCGTTCGGGAACGGCAATCCGCAGCCGATTTTCGTTTGTTCGGCGGTCGAAACAGCGCGACCGCCGCGGATCGTTGGAGACAGGCATCTTGACCTCAGGTTGAAAAAACAGAACGCGATCAGGCGCGCCATCTTTTTCGATAGCGCTTCAGCCCCGCTACCGCCCGCACCGTGGGACGTCGCTTTCCGCCTGCATCCAAATGTTTACGAAGGCGAAACCCGAATTGATTTGCACGTGCAAGCTTTGCGCCCAGCCGCGTCGTTCAATTGATGGACCTCGATACCGCACTGGAAGAATTAAGCTGGATTCCGCGCCCGCGAATTCTTGCGCTGCGCCGGTTGGGCATTGCTCGCGTACGCGATCTGCTCATGCATTATCCGCGCCGGTATGAAAACCGGCTCGAATTTCCGAGTTTTCCACGCGACGAGACTGTCGATCCAGTTTGTTTATGCGGCGATGTCGTCAAAACCCGCCTCATGCGTTTCGGCGGCCGCAAAATTTTTGAAGCGGTGCTGGAAGAAAGCAGCGCGCACGCGCTTAGTCAGCCGCTCACCTGTCGCTGGTTCAATTTGCATTACATCCAGAAAATGATTGCGACCGGACAACGGCTTATCATCTTCGGCCGGGTCAAACGCAAAGGCCTGCGATTGGTCGTCGATCATCCGGAGTGTGAGGTGATTGAAGACGATGAAGAAATTCTAATTCATTTTCGCCGGATCACTCCGATTTATCCGGCGACCGAAGGTTTATCGCAGCGGGTGCTGCGCGGATTGATTTTCCGGTTGTTCGAGCAGGTTGACGTTGCATCGGCGCACGTGCCTTTGCCCGCTTCGCTGGGAAACAGCAACGACGAAAATGCACTAGTCAAAATTCATTTCCCGGAGAGCGACGAACAACTGCAGGAAGTCCGTGCGCACCTGGTGCTCGGCGAATTTTTCCGGATGCAGATGCAGATCGCGGCGGCGCGCGCGGAAAATTCTGCGCGGGTCGGTTGCCGCCATCAAACTCGCGGTTTGTTAGCGGAAAAATTCACTGCGGCGCTTCCATTTGGTCTCACCCGCGCGCAACAACGGGTGCTTAACGAGATTAAGCACGATCTGCAACTGGCTTCGCCGATGAATCGCTTGCTCCAGGGCGATGTCGGTTCCGGCAAAACCGTGGTGGCGATCGCGGCGATGTTGATCGCCGTCGAGTCCGGATCGCAGGCTGCCCTCATGGCACCAACGCAAATTTTGGCTGAGCAACATTACGCGGTCTTGCGCAATTGGCTCGATCCACTTGGGATCCGCATCGCGCTGCGCACCGGCGCGCGCCAGGAAGACAACGCGCCGCTGCCGTTGTTTGCGCGCGCGAATTCAGGTTCTCCAACCCACGCGCGCGATGTCGATATTATTGGATTGGGTAGCGCACGCGTCTCGCGTGTTGGTGACGGCGTCACGCCGTCACGGACTTTTTCAGAAACTGCCGAAACTCCGGACGCGTTGTATTCACGCCGAAGACTTCCTCATTTCGAACAGCCCTGGTCCATCTACGCTGTCACGATTAGCACAAAGAAGCGTCGCTGTTTGTCTCCGAAAGCGCGTACCATCGTTCTGGATTCGCTGCGATATTTTCACAAGAAACGTTATGAACTGTTTGCGGCTTGCGTGATGGCTGACCACGTCCATTTCCTTCTTCAACCATGGCCAAAAGATCAAACTGACGATGCCGGGAATGCAGTTTTTTGGTCGCCAAAGGAACTGGTGCATTCGTTCAAGTCTTTTTCCGCCCACGCAATCAACAGAGTCGAACGTCAATCAGGCGGTGTTTGGGAAAAGGAGAGGTTCGATCGTTACGTCCGCTCAGACCGCGATCTGAGGGAGAAATTTAGCCATATCCTGCGAAGTCCCTGGGAAGCCGGCGTTGCAAAACAGGGAGAAGATTATGCATGGGTCTGGAGCCAAGACGATGCCGCAAAGGAAAGTTCGTTTCGGCGAGACGCCGAAACCGACACGCGAGACACGTGCGCTACCCAGATCCGGAAAACGTCTGCACAGCTGGATGACAACACTACCCCCCAGATCATCGTCGGCACGCATGCGTTGCTCTACGAGAACGTCATGTTTTCAAACCTTGGGCTCGCCGTGATCGACGAGCAGCACAAATTTGGCGTCGCGCAGCGGGCCAAACTTACCGCGCGAAAACCGGCGCCGGACGTCCTAGTCATGACTGCAACGCCCATTCCGCGGACGCTGACGATGACGATTTACGGCGATCTCGAAGTCTCTACCATCGACGAGATACCGCGCGGTCGCGGTGAAGTTATCACGCACCTTCTCAACACCGATAAACTAGGTGAAGCGATTACATTCCTCCGCCAGGAGCTGACCGCCGGCCGCCAAGCTTACATCATTTATCCGCTCATCGATGAAAGCGAAAAGCTCGATGCCAAAGCCGCGGCGAAAGAATTCGAACAATGGCAGGAACGTTTGGGGCCATTTCGCTGCGAATTGTTGCATGGGCGGGTAGTTCCGCCTGACAAGCAAGCGATCATGCAAAGATTTCGTGCCGGAGAGACGCACGCTTTGATCAGCACAACTGTGATCGAAGTGGGAGTCGATATTCCAAATGCAACGATCATGCTCATTGAAAACGCCGAGAGATTCGGATTGTCGCAATTGCATCAATTGCGCGGGCGCATCGGGCGCGGCGCACACGTTTCCCACTGCTGGTTGGTTAGTTCCGATAAAGCTCCAGAGACGATGATGAAACTGGCGGTGTTGGAGAAGACAACTAACGGTTTTGAAATTGCGGAAGCTGATTGGGAGCTGCGCGGGCCGGGCGATCTTCTCGGCACTGCCCAAAGTGGACTGCCGGAATTGAAACTGGGAGACTTGCGACGCGATGCCGCCTTGATGCGGAAAGCGCGACGGGCGACTCTGGAATTGTTCGAGAACGATCCGGGATTGGATCGGCCAGAGAATCAACGTTTCCGCGACTTGATTGTCGAAAGACAGGGACAAACTTTCTCGCACGTCAGCTGATGAAAAATTTTCTTAAATTTCTGATTTTCGTGGTCTTGGTCAGCCTCGGGATTTCGCTTCTCTATGATTATCGGATGAAGCATGGCGGGCTGATCGAGCCCGCCAGAACACCGGAGAAGTATTCGCTCGCTACCGCACCGCCGGTCGATCGCAAAGAGATCGGCACGCTCGAGCAGTTTAACCGGGAGCGACGGACACTCGTTTCAAATGTCATTCCTTCGGTCGTCAGCGTGAAGACATCGAAAAAGATCGCCGTGCGCCGTCAATCGGCCCTCGATCCGTTCGAATTCTTCTTCGGCACGCCGCGCCAGTTCCGCAATCCCAATGAAGAAGCAATGGTGCAAAACTCACTGGGGTCTGGCGTTATCGTGACCAATGAGGGGCATATCATCACCAATAGCCACGTGGTCGATCAGGTGGATGATATCGAGGTGCAATTATCCGATGGCCGCACCAAAAAAGCGCGGCTCGTCGGAAGCGATTCTCAAGTTGATCTCGCGGTTTTGAAAATCGACGAACCCGGTGTGAAACCATTGAAGCTTGGTGACTCCGATGCCGTGCAAGCAGGTGACTTGGTTCTCGCAATCGGCAATCCGTTCGGCTTTGAGGAAACAGTAACTGAAGGGATCATCAGCTCGAAGGGTCGCCCCAATCGCGACGATAGCTTCGGCAATTATTTGCAAACCGATGCCGCGATTAACCCGGGAAACAGTGGCGGGCCCTTGATCAATCTCACTGGGGAAGTCATCGGAATTAACACCGCCATTATTTCGCGCACAGGAGGGAACCAGGGAATCGGGTTTGCTATTCCCTCGAATACGGTGCGAGTGGCACTGGAGAGCCTCTTGAAGAAGGGACGAATTATTCGCGGCTATCTCGGAGTCCAGGCTCAGGTTAATCCGGAGAACCCTACCGGAAATGGGGAGGGCGTGGTGATCGGAGATGTCGTTCCGGGATCGCCCGCGGCCGATGCCCACCTCCAAAAGGGCGACGTCATTCACAAGTTTAACGGGCGGGAAGTGAGAAATTTTCCGCAACTCCGCTCACTCGTCGCGCAGGCGGAGTTGAACAAGAAGATCGACGTGGAAGTCGTCCGCGATGGTAAACCGCTCACGGTTTCGACGGAACTGCGCGAGCAGCCACCGAATTACGGAACCGCGCGTATCATTCCGCGGCCGGGTCAACCAAATCCCAGCAATCCGGTGCCGCAGCCAAACGTGCCCGACACAACCCCCGATCAGAACGAAAATAATGACAACGCGCTAGCGTCAATTCGAGTGAGTGAATTAACGCCTGATCTCGCGAGACGCCTGGATTTGCCGCCGGGCGTACGCGGAGTCGTGGTCGATCAGACGGACTTGCCGGAGTTAGAGCGGGGCGATGTGATCGAAGAAATCGATCAACAACCGATTAGCTCGGTGAACGAATTCAATAAGGTCATTTCCGGCCTCGATCCGGACAGCACTCACATATTTTCCATGTGCCGGCACCGGGTGCGGTCCTTTGTGGTGGTGCGGCCGCAGTAAGCGCGGTGGGTAACTTGACGTCCGAGCGGCGCAAGGCGGATCGCCAGCTCCGTCAGTGTCGGTCCGGCTCGGACTGATGCCAAGAAGTTTGCGGCCTTCGCCGCCTAAAAGTAACATCGAGGGCCGAGCGGGATTGACGCGACTCCTGGACCCACTTTCTCAGCTCCAGCGCCTAAGCCGTTAGTTAGGCTTTTCAACCGCTCCAGATTTGCGCATCAACCCGCGCAATCGCTCCGGTGCATCCGAATCCCCCAGTGAATAAACCAACGTGCGTCGAAGTCTAAGACGCCATAACAATGATCAACCTTATGAAGCGTTTCCTAATATTTGCCTCAGTCTGTGCGTTCGCGCTGACAGTGTTTCAATCAGGCCGTGCGGATGTCTCAATCAACTTTTTTTACGACAATTTGAATGGAGGTAACTGGTACGAAGTGGCTGATTACGGCTACGTCTGGCAGCCTGATGCTGCGACGAACCAGGATTGGCGGCCCTATACGGATGGCTATTGGGCTTATACCGATGTCGGCTGGACATGGGTATCGTATGAGGATTTCGGCTGGGCCACTTATCACTACGGCCGCTGGATTCGATTGGAAGACTATGGCTGGTGCTGGGTTCCTGGTTATGAATGGGGACCGGCTTGGGTATCTTGGCGGACAGGCGGAGATTACATTGGTTGGGCTCCCTTGCCGCCGGCAGGACGCGGCGAAATCGTCTACGAAAGCCGACCAATCGGAGGACATGTCGATGTGGAATTCGGAATCGGGCCGGCCTACTACAACTTCATCGATATTCGTTTTATCGGCGAGCCGGTCCTGATTGGACACTACTACCCCTACGCTCAGAACGTCGTCTATATCAACAACACGGTGAATGTGACGAACATCACCTATAACAATTCCATCGTTTACAATTATGGGCCGGACTACGCGGTGTTGAGCAGGTATTCGACTCGCCCCATCCAGCGGTTGAAACTCGAACGTACCAACATCGATCCGCTGCAAGCGGTCAAGGGTGGGAATGTAACCAAGGTTCAAGGCGATAAGCTCGTACTGGCAGCGCCGCTGAAAGTGCAGAAGCCGGCCACTCAGGTTGCGCCCAAGGCGATCAAAGCCAAGATCACTCAACCCAAGATCGAAAAGGGTTGGGCAAATATTAGTGATCCCGGCACGAAGGCGAAACTTGAACAGAAGATAAAGAGCGAGAATCCGAAAGATATTCCGCCGCCAAGTATTCAGCCGAAGGCTGCCACAGCCAACGTGAGTCCGCTGCCCTCGCCTGGTGCGTCGCCTTTCGAACAGGGCAAAGGCAAACACAAGGGTGAACCGCTCCAGAATCAGGCTGGCACCTCGGTTGCTCCAGGAACTTCGCCAGGAACCTCGGCGAGTTCGTTTGAGCAGGAGCGCGGTAAAAAGAATAAGCAGCAAAGACTTGAGAATGAAGCGTCAGCTTCGACGGCACCGGGATCTTCGCCCGTGACCGAATCGTCCGAGCAAGGTAAAGGCAAACACAAAGGCCAGAGATTCGAAAATGAACCCGCCGTATCAGGCACACCTGCTAGTTCTTCACCGGCGGAATATCCCGAGCACGGTAAGGGTGAGCACAAAGGCCAAAGATTCGAAAATGAATCCGCTGTATCAGGCGGACCCGCTAATTCTTCACCGGCCGAACACCCCGAGCAAGGTAAAGGCAAGAAGAAGGGTCGTGGCGAGTATGGAGAACAAAATGCCGGTTATGGAACGAGTCCGGAAAGTTCGAACCCGAATCTGAAAAACGAAAACAATCCCGATTACGGTAAACATAAGGGCAACCGGCAGGACGAGAACGCGCAGCCCGGATCACAGATCAGCGGAAGCGGATCCGGAGGCGGCGGTGGTAAACATCGCGAAAAAAGTCAATCTCAAGGCCAACCACAGGGCGGACAATATAGTCAGCCGCAAGGCGGGCAGAATGGCCAGCCACGGGGCGAGCAGTCCGGCCAGCGGCAGGGTGGACAACAACAGGGTGGCGAGGGCAAGGGCAAAGGAAAGAAAGCCTCGCCGACTCCATCTCCACAGTAATTAACAAGAATTAGACTCGGAGGGACGCGCTTCCGGGCATCCGCTGTAGCACAGGCGTCTCGCCTGTGAGGCCAACGGGCATCTTGCCCCTTGATCCAAATCGTACCGTGACCGGGCAAGATGCCCGGTCTCCCCACAGGCGAGACGCCTGTGCCACTGGGCGCGCGGAAGCCCGTCCCCCCGTTCTACAACAGCTCCGCGATTTGCACCGCATTCAACGCGGCACCTTTGAGCAATTGATCGCCCGATACCCAAAAGGCGAGACCGTTCTCAAACGCGCAATCACGCCGGACCCGCCCCACCTGGCAATTGTCCTTGCCCGCAACATCGAGTGGCATGGGATAACGATTGCGCGCCGGTTCATCGACCAGCTCCAACCCCGGCGCTCTCGCCAGGACTTCTTGCGCCCGCTCCACCGAAATCGGCTTGGAGAATTCTGCGCTGACGGCGACGGAATGCGCGCGGTAAACCGGAACGCGAACGCAGGTAACCGAGGCGCGAAATTCCGGGTGATGCATGATGCGACGCCCCTCGTTCTGCATTTTCATTTCTTCTTTGGTGTAGCCGCCGTCCAGGAATACGTCGACGTGTGGAAGAACATTAAAGGCAATCGGATGGGGATATACCTCTGCCCCTGCCGGCTGATTTTCGGCAAACGCGCGAACTTGTCGTTCCAGCTCGGCAATGGCGCGGGCGCCGCTGCCTGAAACCGCCTGATAACTCGAGGCGAAAACGCGGCTCACCTTGAAGACCCGATGCAACGGATAAATCGCCATCAGCGCGACTGCGGTTGTGCAATTTGGATTGGCAATGATTCCGCGGTGGAGCTTGACGTCGTCGCCATTGATTTCCGGAATCACCAGCGGCACGTCCGGTTCCATTCGAAACATCGAGGAATTATCGATCACGACCGCACCGGAATCGCGAGCGATCGGGGCAAATTCTCGCGCGACCGGTGTGCCCGCGCTAAAAAGCGCGATGTCGACTCCTCGAAAGGAATCGTGCGTCAGCTCTGCCACCGGAATTTTTTCGCCCTGAAATCCCACGGACCTACCGGCTGAACGTTTCGAGCTGAAGGCGCGAATTGATGCGACCGGGAAGGCGCGTCGTTCCAGGACGCGAAGCATTTCAATGCCGACCGCGCCGGTCGCTCCCACCACCGCGATGTGATAACTTTTGCTCATTCGCAGCCGTATTTTAGGACAGAACGGTGCAAAAATCTCGCCTGCATATTCAAGTTTCCGTGCGTGACCAGGAATTGAAGTTACGCCGCGGCCGGAAGATTATCC
>JBKPMO010000076.1:0-5600 GCA_046732175.1 Verrucomicrobiota bacterium | reverse complement strand
ATGTGTATAAGAGACAGGCGTAAGGGCGTGCGCACGCGTCGTGAGATCGATGCTGAGAAGTACGCGCTTAAGGCGCTGCGCGGCGATTTCTCGGGCGTGCGATCGAACGGTAATTTGACATCGGGTGGCGTTGCTTGGCGCGCCGCGAATGCATAGCTCGGATAAAATAAAAGCAGCTTAATCGGCCTGCGATTTTTCTCTTATTCCCATGGTCGGCCGGATATGTGTTCGTACCGCTCGTTTTGTGCACGCTTGAAGAAAGTCAAAACGTGAATGGAGGTGGGTTCGAAAGTCGGAGTCTTCCCAATTTATGGAGGTTGGAAAAATTACGGACGCGGAAGTTGCTGTGGGATCAGCTGACTCTTAACCACACCCGTTTTGTGACCGTTTACACACCCCGAATCGTCGTCGATTTGGGCTGGTCGCTAGGCCCCTCTCTCCGACTTGATAAAGCTGATATCGCCGCTGCGCTCGAGCCGGGCAACGCGGATTTTTGAAAGGTCTTTAACTTTGGCTTCGAGACGCACGTCTTCTTCGAGATCATGTTGCGAGACAAGACTTTGGTTCATGGCTTTCCAATCGATCTTGCCATCGCGGACGAGAGTAACGTCGCGGCCCTTGATCAAGTTGCCGAAGCCATGCGACCGACAGGCTCCGAACGCGAACAAGCGATGAATAACCATAAGCGCAAGGCCGGCTCCTACTGTTTTCGAAAATGGGCTCGTGCCGTTGATGGCACGGGAAAGAACCGATCCAAGTAAGACGATAAAAAGTGCATCAAAACCGGTTTTCTGCGAAAGCGACCGGCGATCTCCAATGCGTACGAGGGCCAGGCCGATCAGGAAGATAAGAATGCAACGAACACTGATTTGTAGCAGCGTCATCTCTTTGGGTTGTCCGTCTGGGCCGAGGAGGATCAGATAAAAATCATTAAGTGCAGTCATACGCGAGGAGTTCGCGACCAGGATCTCCATCGGCCGTTAGAAATGGCAGTTTGATGTCCGCCTATAAAACACCTTTTCCGCCCTTAGTGCGATCGACGAAACCCCGCGCGCGCTAGACATGAAAAACCGGGCGATCGCTGCGACACTTTGGACTGAATTCCAGCTAACGGCGCTTGCCCTTCGTTCGTGTAATCTTTGTCCGGGACTTGCGCTTTTTGGCTTTTGATTTCCGGCTGGCCTTGGCCCTCACACGTTCCGGAAGTTCCGCCGACCCGGTCTCGCGGTTCCACTCTTCAAATGTTTTATTCGATATTTCGCCCTTTAGCAAAAGCTCGGCGAATTTCCTGCGCTGCGCCTGGCTTTTAAACGGCATCACTTTTTCTCGTTCAACGACCGGCCAACGGCAAGCTTCGCCTTGCTACTTCTGTTCAAATCCACCCACCCTCGCGCGTGGTCGTAGAGAAAATTGGGACGCAGGCGCAACGCTAGGTAACCCTGCGCCCAACTACGATCCGATAGATGATTAGCAGCAGGATCGCTCCAACAACGGAAGCAATGAAACCTGCGGGCTCGCCTTCATTATACCACCCGACAGCTCGACCCAGAAAACCCGCAATCAGTGCTCCGGCAATACCGATTAACATCGTGACAATAATCCCGCCCGGATCTTTGCCAGGCATAATGAGTTTCGCGAGAGCCCCAACAACGAGACCAATAATAAGCATCCAGAGAAAGTGCATAAGCGTAGTAGATTTTAGTTGTCGCTAGGCGTAACAACTGTTTACCGGAGCCGCAAGCTTATTAATCAGCTTCATTTTTGCTCTCCTTTCAGCATCAATTTCGCATTTGGATCGCAATGTGATCGTTCGGATCGCGTTGAGCGCGCATACGGCGAGCGGGTGCGCGTCCTGCGAATTCTTCACAAAAGGATTCATTCATATGCCACGACGAAAATCGAAGACGAACAAACGCACATTACTCCAACCACGTAAAGGCGACCGTCGCTATCTTCGCCGCAATAAACGTGGAGAGTTCAAGAAAGAGGTAAACGTCGGACGCTCTCTTAGCGCAGATCGCCGCCGCGCCGCCAAAACGAAAGTGAAGAAGGGACAAGGGGACCGCGGCGACACTTAGGCAACGATGCCATCGCGCAGTAAGCGCGCCGTGACTGAGGTATTGGTTTCGAATCCAAACAAGGTTCTTTATCCGGCCGGTAAATTTACCAAAGCGGACGTGGTGGAATATTACCGCCACGTCGCACCATTCTTATTGCCGCATCTTCGTGACAGGCCTGTGACCCTCAAGCGTTACCCGAACGGTGTTCACAGTGAAGCGTTCTACGAAAAAGACGCGCCCGGCTTCACGCCACCCTGGGTGAAAACTTTTCCGGTGCCGCGGCGCGAAGGCGGGCCGGACATCAATTACATTATGATTAATGACGCCCGCACCTTGACCTGGGCGGCAAACATGGCAGCGCTCGAACTCCACCCATTTTTGCATCGCGTCCCGCACATCAAGCGACCGACCTATATCGTCTTTGATCTCGACCCGGGTGAAGGAACAAACATTCTGCAATGCGCCGAAGTAGCCCTTCTGTTGCAGGATGTCTTGACTGAGCTGCACCTGAAATCATTTACAAAAGTCTCGGGCTCGAAAGGTATCCAAGTCTATGTGCCATTGAACACAGTTACTAACTATTCGGCAACACAATCCTTCGCCCATGCGATTGCTCAGCTTCTGGAGAAAACGCACCCAAAACGCATTGTCGCAGATATGGCGAAGAACCTTCGTGTCGAAAAAGTCTTCATCGATTGGAGCCAGAACGCCGATCACAAAACAACTGTTGGCGTCTACTCATTGCGTGCAAAACGCGCGCGACCATACGTCTCAATGCCAATCCGATGGAAAGAACTCACTAAAGCGCTCAATGAATCCGATGTCGATCTATTGGAATTTGAGCCCGAGAAAGCATTACAACGCTTAAGGGGCGCAGGCGATCTGTTTGCGCCATTGCTGAAGATTAAACAGAAACTGCCGAAACAATTCGCTTCATTGCCGGATCCTAAGACTCGTAAGCCTCCAAAAGCACTCGCCGCTTATCACGCTAAACGGAACTTCGCCAAGACCGCCGAACCGACTGCGGCTTTGCCTAAACGCAGCAGTCAAGGCAGCCGCCGTCGCTTTGTCGTGCAGAAACATGCGGCCAGCCATCTGCATTACGATTTTCGGCTGGAAATGCACGATGTGCTGAAATCGTGGGCGGTGCCGAAAGGTGTGCCGCTTAAGCAGAACGAAACGCGAACTGCCTTTGAGACAGAAGATCATCCGATGGATTATCTTGAGTTCGAAGGGACCATACCTCTGGGCCAGTATGGCGGCGGCACGGTGATGGTATGGGACATTGGCACCTACGAACTAGTCGAAGGTAACTACTGGAAGGGACAAATAACGATATTCCTCGCCGGTAAGAAGCTCAAAGGCGAATGGACGTTGAAACGAACCGAAGGCGAAGCCGGCAAAACAAAATGGTTACTTCAGAAGACCGACGCGGACGCCAAACCGATTGCGACGCGGCGCGAAAATCTATCCGCTTTAAGTGGTCGAACGATGGAGGACATCGGCGGGGAAAAACTTCCGGTTTGGGAAAGTAATCGTAAGTCAAGCCGATCTGCGCGAAAAAAGAAACGGCATCCTGTGCCAGCGCCGCAATTTGTTAAGCCCATGAAAGCCACGGCAGTGACACAATTGCCCGAAGGCGACGAATGGATTTACGAAGTAAAATGGGATGGCTATCGCGCGCTCGCACTCAAACATGGTGACAGCGTCCGGTTGTTGTCCCTGAAAGAAAAAAACCTTACGTCCGATTTCCCCGGAGTAGCCGAAGCCGTCCGCGCGCTTTCTATAAATACTGCGGTGATTGACGGCGAAATTGTTGCGATTGACACCAAAGGCTGCCCATCGTTTCAGGCGCTTCAAAACCGCGCATCTACCGGTCGTCATTGGCAGATCCTTTACTACGCATTCGATCTACTCAACTTTGATGGCGAGGATTGGAAGAATCGGCCACTTCACGAGCGCAAAGCGAAGTTGCGCGATCTTGTTAGTGGTGCCGAGGTCCGTTACAACGCAGAGCTTCCGGGCGCCACTGATGCTATCGTGCACACGGTCAAAGAAGCTGGACTCGAAGGTGTGGTCGCAAAAAAACGTGAATCCCTGTATCGCGGCGGGACTCGGGTCACATCATGGTTAAAGTTTAAGCTAAACAAAGCGCAAGAATTCGTTGTCGGCGGATATAAGCCGGATACCGGAAGTTTTCAATCAATCTTAGTGGGCTACCACGATACAAAGAGCCTGATCTTCGCTGGCAAAGTGCGCCAGGGATTTAATCCGCACGGACGCGCCAAGTTGCTAAAGACGATGCGACCTCTCCTAACAAAGAGATGTCCCTTCGCGAACCTGCCGAGCAGCCGAAAAAGCCATTTCGGGGAAGGAATCACCCGGGATGAAATGCTACAGCTTTGCTGGCTGAAACCGAAGCTCGTTGCCCAAGTCAGTTTTACCGAATGGACAGATTACGGGTTGCTCCGGCACGCCACCTTTGAAGGACTGCGGGACGACAAAGAACCGCGCGCGGTTGTACGGGAAATCTGAGGCAAGCGGGTTCGCAAGCCGGTTCAGCCCACAAGAAAACGCAGCTCGAAATAAACATACGCGTGTTTGACTTCAAAGTTTTGGCCTCACGAAGCTAATGATTAGTTCTTGATAGGATCTTCACGAGCCAAAAAACTCCAGGCACATTCGAATAAGAATTTTTCCTACGGTTCTTTCAGGATCGTATCCGATTGTGTCGGTTGGATTCTTTTTACAAAATTTGGGGGATGAAAACCGCTCCTCTAATTCGATTTGCTCCCTCGGATCGACTAACCATTTTGCGCCAATTGGATTCTCTACGGAAATGGGAATCGCTCGATGACCAGCGGTTTTGCCGCGGATGTCACAAGTTCATTAGCGGTCGTCAAATCGAAGTCATCAAAGGAACGAGGCCGAACAAGCAGCTGCGACTTGTCTGCCCGACAGATGGTTGTTTCTCCAGCGCGGAAGACTGGGCTTGTCCGAATGAAATCGCGAACCCGCCCGATGGCTGGGGCCGCCGAGTTCAAAGAAACGAACTGGCAAACAACGGCGGAACACCGAAGCGTATCGGGGTGCGTTCTCCCCTGCGAACTGGCTCAATTAGTGGACCCGAAAGGCGTCAAAATTACGTCCCGTGTAGGGCACTTTGAGTTGGTTTCGGAGCCCCCGATACGCTTACCCCTTCTAACACTGCTGATGGGCGGCGCTTTATTTCTCGATTGTAAGTAGGCCCGCTTCGCTCGTTAAAACGGCTGGCCGAGAACGGAACCGTGCGCAACTCCTGATTAGAGCACAATCATCTCCGCGCCGTCCACGCCAGAAACAAGTCTGGCATAGGCGCGAGGATGAACGACTCGAGCTATCGACGTGAATCGGCAGCAGTTAGCTCCGTCCCGATGAGTGCTTCGGGATTCACCATGTTTTCAGCAAGTTGATTCAGCGACTCATTCGTCTCGGACTCTTCATCGAGTGTGGTTTGCAGCAGCTCGGCCGCTTTCTCCTGGCCCAGTAGTCGGGCAAACG
>JBKPMO010000075.1:0-8693 GCA_046732175.1 Verrucomicrobiota bacterium | reverse complement strand
GCGCCTCGCCGCGAACCTCTTCCAGTATCGAGCAGAATCCGGTCGGCGAGGCGCCGACCGGTGCACGCGAGGCGCGTGCGCTCCCCGGAGAAAACGCGCTTCGCAAGGTCTTTTCTGATTTCGATGAAATTTTCGCCGAGCGCAAGACTGAGGCAGATGAATTCTACAACTCAATCGCCCCAGTTAATCTAACTTCCGAGCACAAGACGATTCAGCGTCAGGCTCTGGCGGGACTGCTTTGGAACAAGCAGTTCTACTACTACATCGTCGAGGAATGGCTTGCTGGTGATCCGGCAAATCCACCGCCCCCAGTCTCGCGCTGGAACGGGCGCAACGCCGAATGGCGCCACCTTTACAATGAGCGTGTCATGTCAATGCCAGATACTTGGGAATTCCCGTGGTACGCGTCATGGGACCTCGCTTTTCATTGCATTCCCTTCGCCCTGGTCGACCCGCACTTCGCCAAGGGCCAGATCGACGCCATCGTTCGCGAGTGGTATCAGCACCCGAATGGTCATATTCCCGCGTACGAATGGAACTTCGGCGACGTTAATCCGCCGGTCCTAGGTTGGGCAGCGTGGCGCGTTTACCAGATCGAACGCAAACGAACCGGTAAAGGCGATCGCGCTTTTCTGGAAACAATCTTCCATAAGCTGCTCATCGCTTTCACCTGGTGGGTGAATCGGAAAGATTCCAAAGGTAAAAATATTTTCGAGGGTGGATTCCTTGGCCTCGACAACATTGGCGTCTTTGATCGCAGCGCTTCCTTTCCCGACGGCACCCATCTGGAACAGAGCGATAGCACGAGTTGGATGGGAATGTTTTCGCTCAACTTGATGCGGATCGCGATCGAGCTGGCGAAGGAAGATCATGTTTACGAAAATATCGCGACGAAGTTCTTCGAACATTTCCTCGGCATCGCCGCGGCGATGAACAATTTGGGTGGCAAAGGAATCGGTCTTTGGGACGAAGAAGATGAATTTTATTACGATGTCTTACACACACCTGGTGGCCGTTACCTGCCTTTGAAGGTCCGATCAATAGTCGGGTTGATGCCATTGCTCGCGGTGGAAACGATTCAATGGCAGCTGATCGATGCGCTGCCTGGATTCAAGTCGCGGCTTGAATGGTATCTGGCACACCGACCCGACCTTGCCGGTCTAGTCTCGCGCTGGCAGGAACCGGGAATGCACGAGAGGCGGCTGCTTGCGCTTACCCGTGGTCACCGCATGAAATGTCTGCTTCGACGCATGCTCGATCCGAATGAATTTTTGAGTGAGTACGGTGTTCGTTCCCTGAGTAAGTATCACAAGGAACGTCCTTACCGTCTCTTAGTGCATGACGAAGAAAGAGTCGTGAATTATGAGCCGGCCGAATCACAAACTGGAATTTTTGGCGGTAATTCGAACTGGCGTGGGCCGGTATGGTTTCCGATTAACTATCTTCTTATCGAATCACTCCAACAGTTCCATCACTACTATGGCGACGATTTCAAAGTAGAATGCCCGACCGGTTCTGGCACATATCTGACGTTAAACGAAATAGCCAATGAACTATCAAATCGTCTCATTAAGCTCTGGGTCCGCAATGAGAACGGCGACCGACCGTTTCTGCGCGCCTCGAATGGCGCATTTAATCTCGCGACCGATTCCGATCTCTACTGGTTCCACGAATACTTCACTGGTGATAACGGCGGCGGCCTCGGTGCTTCACATCAAACCGGATGGACCGCGCTCGTTGCCAAACTAATCCAGCAACAAGGCGAGTTCGGCACCATCAATGGCGGAGGGTAATTCGCAGATTTCACAGACTTATTCTATCAACTTCGCTTGAAAAATTGTACGGCTTTTTCGTGCTTCTTAGCCGCGGCTCGCGTCTTGAAAGTACCGAGATTTCGTCGTTTACCGGTCTTCGGATTTTTCTTGCGTGAATATAAACGGTAACTGCCGGACTTTAGTTTCCTGATCATGGTTTCTCCTTATCCACCTGGAACGCCAATATAGATTTTACCATCGCGACGTTCGACCCTGAATGTCTTCAAGTCCACTTTGGCCGGCCCGTTGGCTACCTTTCCGGTGCGAACATCGAAACACGAGTTATGCCACGGGCATCGCACGTTGAAGCCGTCGAAGCTTCCTTCCGAAAGCGGACCAAAACGGTGCGTGCAAAATTCCTGAAAGGCGAAAAACTGATTACCAATTCGCGCGATCGTCATGACCTCCTTATCAATTTCGACTCGTAACGTTTCCCCATTTCCCAGTCGTTGCGCTTCGGGGACAGAAACAAACTTCACGTCGCCCTCTTTCTCCGAATTAGCCCTGGAAAGCTGAACGGTATCGGACGGCGTTGGGGTGTGACGTTTGTGACGGCCGACCGCGATACCTTCGTCGTAAACGAGGCGTCCGCCCAGATAACCGGAGGCAGATAAAAGACTAACACCAATGAACGACAAAATCAGGGCCAGCCAACTGACTCTTGGCTCGGTCAATGCAGGAGCGCGAATCCACAAATTGATCGCGTAGACTACCACCGCGATGAGGTTCAGACTCATATGTGCGGTGGCCGCACCCTTGCCCGGATGGTCGCGACGGATGTCGGTGTAATCAACAAAGCCGGGGACGGCGGCGAGCAATGCTGTGATAATGCCAAGCAGCATTGCATAAAATGCTGCCGGCACCAGAAATGGTCGCGGCGACGGCGCCAAACCAACGAGATCTAGAATAAAACTGAGAACGAAAAAGCCGATCGGAAAATGCACCAGCATGGGATGAATCGGGTGCCGTAGCGGTTTGCCCTCGAGAAGATCCTTCAACATAGCTATTCCGGTGGAAGATTGGCGCCGCCCGCTTCGGCGAGTTCGCGCCATTTCTTTTTCGACATCCGCGCGACGCTGATACCGTATTCGTAAACCATGCGCCCGCCCAGGTACGCGGAACCGATCAGAATCAAGGTTCCGACGGCAGAGAGCAGCAGTGGTATCCGATCAACCTCTGTAGCTTCACGAAAAGTAGGCCAGCGTAGATAGAGATTAACGGCAAATAGGATAGCGACGACGAGATTGAGTGACATGTGGCAGAGCCCAATCTTCCACGCCGGCTTCTCTTTTTTGATTCCACTCCAATCAATCAATCCCGTTGGCACCGCCACGAGCGCGGTCACGAGCCCGAAAGCGATCGCATAAAACGACAAGCGGACCATAGCGTTGCCACCGATCTGACGTTGCGAAAGCAGATCGAAGATGAGCGCGCCGGGCCACATCGCCATCGGGATATGCGCCAGGATCGGGTGCAGCGGATGCCCGAGCCATGTTCCTTTCAGGATGTCCAGCAACCATTTCACGGCGCGAAATTTGCCTTGCGTACATCATTTCGCGATTGCGCGGTTCGGAGGATGTTCAGGAACAATCGGCAGGCGGAGCGCCTGCCCTACAATTTGTCGTCGCGCGGGGGCCGCTGTAGGCAAGCGCTCCGTTTGCCGTCCTAATCACGAATCGTCTTCATCTAGCCCGATTTGGTATGGCCAGTCTCCAGAATCACTAACGAGGCACGCACGCACAGGATTCTCCTGGAGATATCGCCACTTCTCATACAGCGATTCATCCGAGCGCAAGAGGCGATCAAAACAACCAGGCTGCCATTCCCATGAAGCAGATAGCTCTTCGCGAATCCATCGTTTTACCGCCCCTGAAAAATTCCCGACCTTGGCGCTCCGATCTTCTGGAGCAACAATAACATGAAGATGATCGGGCATTAGGACAGCAGCGAGCACATTCCAATGGCGGAGTCGCACCACCGCTTTCTGCCGCGGGGGAAACTGGAAAAATAGCCGCCGTCATAATCAGTGAAAAAACAGCCAGGCATTACTTGAAAGAGCTAAATCCAGCCTCGTTCGCCAAGACCGGTTTTCGATCGATTACACAAATCGTAATGAAATAAATGACCGGTTTTTCCCAGCGTATCCAAACAGGAATGCGTGGCGGATGGCCCAATGGTAAAACGGGGCGGCGGCAGGCGGAGCGCCCGCCCTACAATTTCTCCTTCGCGCCACGCGAACCTTGTAGGGCGAGCGCTCCGCTTGCCGAACTGGCTTTCGACTGCTGGCGATCTAGAAACCAGAGAAAAACTACTGCGGCAAGCAAAGCGAGATCCACCGCGAGATGCTGCGGGAAACTCCAGTGCTGGCTGGCATGACCGAAACAACCACAGGTAATATCGAGCCCCCGAACTTTTGCCGCAATCGTCGCGCCGAGAAAAATCAAAACGAGTCCACCCAAGATCGACAATCCGCCGCGATAGAGAAACCGGAGGATCAGTGCGAGTCCGCAGAGAATCTCCAGCCAGGGCAAATAGAAGGCGAACCGAACGCTGACGGCCCAGGGCAGAATTTTGTAGTTGTCGATATCGAGCCCGAAGCGGATTGGATCGAGCACCTTGATCGCGCCGGCGTAAATGAAAATACCGCCAACGATGAGGTCGATGATGCGCCAGAGGAAACTGCGCGAGGAAAAGGCCATTTCTTAGAAAAGAAGGCAACGCCCAACGTCCAACGTCGAACATCCAATGCTCAATGGCAGAATCAGACTGCTGCATTGGATGTTGAGCGTTGAGGGTTGGGCGTTGGGCGTTTTCTTCATCTTCTGCTCTTAAGCCACTCTTCCCAGCCTCCTTCCAAAACAAAGACATTGTTTAGTCCTGCTTCTTGACGGAGCCGTCGCGCAACTTCTGCAGCCGCGTTACAACTTTGTGCGCTACAATAAACAACTACTCGTTTGTCGGGCGACCATTGCTGTAGAAATTGCGGTAGCAATTCGTTCCAACTGTCTTCATTCAACAGAATCGCGCCCGGGATATGATCGTGCTCGAATTCTTCAGCGGGCCGGGCATCTACCCACGTCACGCTATCGCTCCAACTTAGCGCCTGATCAATGGTAACGATCTCTGATGCGGACAGGCGCGATTGCCAGGAGACCGTATTACGAAAATAGACCGCTTCCCCTAGCGCGGGCAAAAAAGCGAGCGTAATCAATATTAACGCCTGTCGAATTGGGCCCGCCTTCACGTCGCTAATCAAGTCCGAGCCGGACTGGTGATTGCAAATGACACGAAACGAGAAAAAGAAGACGGTGGGCGGACGATATATTTCGTACCTCTTCTTTAGTGTCGTTCGTGTGTTTCGCGGGCTGGCCCCTTTGTTATTGATTCGGCGGCGAAGCGGTTGCCGCAGGCGTGGCCGCATGCCGAATCGTAGCGGGAAGTTGGGCCTGGACCGCGGGCGTACTTCCGGGTGACGGTGCTGGAGGCATTACCCGCGCGGCAATATTAACCGCGGCTGCGCCGGCTGGAGAATCCGGTTTGATCGTTAATGTAGTGTAAGCCGGCTTGCCAGTATCCTTTGGTTGGACACTAATTCGGAATTCATTGGGGGCAGACCCGGGATCGACCTTGGTCGTAAAATCGGGCATGGAAGAGACAACATCCAGTTTCGTAATCCCGGCATCCTTGTTAGCTTTCGCAGTGATGAACTTCGCCTTGGGTTCTTCCCCACTCTGCCAGGTTACAAACATTGGCTGCAATTCGAGAAGCTGAGGGATAATCGCCTTGAGCGTCAGCTGTGTGGTGGCATGTGCCGGGTCCGGATCATCAGTCTGAACAGTGACGGTTTTGACTTGTGTACCGGTCCGGCCGCCAATGTTAAAGGTGGCGGTAATTTCTCCTTTGTCACCGGGAGGAACTTCATCCTTTTGCGTCTGCGCCGTCGTGCAACCGCACGAGGCGTGAACAGACCTGAAATGGACCGGTGTTTTGCCGACATTTTCGTATTTGAAATGCGCCACCGCTTGTTTGTCGCTAAGCGCCGGATGCAATTCAACTGAGGTCTGTTCCCATTTCAGTTCCGCGCGGGCGCTCTCGGTCAGAGCAACTAACACGAGAATTCCGATTAACTTCGAGAGGGTCATATTCATTTTTTAGAAACGTGGGCGCTAATATATTCAGCAACCGCTTCGCGCCAATGGCGGGGTTGCACCCCGGTAAGAGCGGCGAATTTCGCAGTCGATAATACAGTATAGACCGGACGCCGCGCCACGAAATTTTTCATGTCGGTTAACGATAATTTCCCAACCCGCTCGGCCTTCAGCGGAACACCAAGATTGCGGCAAACCTCGATCGCATATTGCGCCCATTCCTGCCAACTGCACTGGCCGCTGTTCGCCAGATGCAAAATTCCCTGCGCATCGTTCTCCCAGGCAAGGCGCAACCAATTCGTCGCGTCGATCGCGTAGGTGGGCGAGGAAAATTTGTCAGCCACCGCCGTCACTGCTTCGTTTTCACGCGCACGCTGAATGATTTGATCGATAAAGCTCGGTTTATCCGGCCCGAAGACCCAGGAAAGCCGGACCACCAGATTCTTTGCAGAAACCGCGAGCACCTCCTTTTCTCCCGCCAGCTTTGATTCAGCGTACACGCTCAACGGAGCCGGCAGATCCTCCTCTATATAAGGAGCGTCTCGTTTACCGTCGAAAACGTAGTCCGTGCTCATGTGAATCATCCGCGCGGATTTTTCCCGGCAGATTTCCGCCACTAGTCGCGGTCCGTGCGCATTGATGAGAAAAGCTTCATCCCGGTGCGATTCGCAGTAATCGACGTTAGTTAGTGCGGCGCAGTTAATGAGGAGATCAAATTCGCTCTGGAAAAGAATAGAACGAATCTGGTCACGCTTTTCAAGATCAAGCTCTCTGTGTCCCAGGCTTATCACCTGAAAATCTGTCGCGTACTCACGCCCCAGAGCCGCGCCGAGGCGTCCGTTCGCGCCGACCACCGCAATTTTCATCTTCGTTGGTTAATGGGAAAGCAACCGCGAATGGATGCCAATAAAGGCCGAATGTCTAGCACGGGGAGCTTCGACAAGCGCTCAGTCTCAGCGGTGTTAGCGGTAGACCCGGATTACGTTGTTTCTGTGTTCTACGGCGCGTCAAAACTGCGTCACATTCGGTGATCTCGACGCTGAATAAGTTCATCGGGCAGTAACAGCAGCTAACGCAAGAAGCTGATGGTGTTGATTGGCGACGGACGGCTTCTCCGACTCGCTCCTACGCGGCTTGCACATTCGGTACACGCCATAAGGACATGCACAAATCGGCCTACCGATCTCAATAACGGATAGGCTGGCGATTTACGATTTTGGTTCTTTTGTAGCGGCCTTCTATGAGCGACGGTCTTAGGGACTCGACGGTCATAGACGCCGCTACAGCATCAGTATCTCCCCGCCCGCTCAAGCAATGGCTGCCACCACGATTGGTTATCGATGTACCACTGGATCGTTTCCGAGAGGCCTCGCTCGAAATCGTGGCGTGGTTTCCAGTTCAACTCACGTTCACTGAACGACGAATCGATGGCGTAGCGGCGATCGTGGCCTAATCGGTCTTCGACAAACGAGATCAGGCTCTCCGGTTTGTTCAGTTTCTGGAGGATGAGCTTGACCAGATCAAGGTTCACCATTTCCTGACCGCCGCCGAAGTTGTAAATCATTCCCGATTTCCCTTCGAACAATGCGGCCACGATCGCGGCGCAATGATCATCCACATGAATCCAGTCGCGCACATTCTTACCGTCCCCGTAAACCGGCAGTGGTTCTTCACGCAAGGCCTTGATAATCATTAGTGGAATCAATTTTTCAGGAAATTGGTATCGTCCGTAGTTGTTCGAACAGCGCGTGACGATTACCTCCTGGCCATAGGTCTTGTAGGAAGCAAGCGCGAGAAGATCGGCTCCTGCTTTGCTCGCGGAGTACGGCGAGCTCGGATCGAGGGGCGATTGTTCGGTGAACTTTCCCGTTTCTCCCAACGAACCATAAACTTCGTCGGTCGAGACTTGCATAAAACGCTGCACCCCGTGCCGGCGCACGCAGTCCAGTAGGACGCTGGTGCCGATCACGTTCGTGTGGATGAAATTCGCGGGATCATTAATGCTGCGATCGACATGCGATTCAGCCGCGAAATTAATGACGGCATAAAATTGATGCTCGGTCATGAGCTCATCCATCTGATCGGCATTGGCGATATCAGCCTTAAAAAACTCGTAGCGGTCGCCGTGCTCCTCCACCACACCCTCAAGATTGGCGAGGTTGCCGGCGTAGGTCAGAACATCGACATTACTGACGTAGGCCGGCTTGTAATGTTTCAGAATGTAGCGAATAAAGTTGCTGCCGATGAAGCCGCAGCCACCCGTCACCAAAATGCGCATCGCTTCGCGTACTAGCAGCGGTCGCGAAGGGGCGCGAGCGGATTTTTCCGCGCGTCCGACTGATGCCGCTCAAGTGGTCTTGGACGCACTCGAAAGCAACTGGATGTTCTGGCTGATTCTCGGCCTCGCAACCGGGCTGCGGCTGCTTTTCCTCGGCATAAAACCGCCGCATTTCGACGAAGGGATCAATGGCTGGTTCGTCGATCAGATGGTCAAGGATGGCTTTTATCGCTATGACCCGACGAATTATCACGGTCCCCTTCATTTCTACATTCTCTTTTTATCTCAGGCCTTGTTTGGCCGGAATCTGTATGCGCTGCGCATGCCGGTAGTTCTGGCCAGCATTGGAGCAGTGTGGTTGGCCTTGAAATACGATCGCGTAATTCCGCGCCCGGTCGCCCGCCTTGCGGCTCTGGGGATGGCGCTGTCCCCAGGGTTCATCTTTTATGGTCG
>JBKPMO010000074.1:0-5656 GCA_046732175.1 Verrucomicrobiota bacterium | reverse complement strand
TCCCAATCCGTGTAAACGATTACCTGCACATCACTCAGGTCAGGAATCGCATCGAGTGGCGTGTGCTTGAGCGCGTAGATACCTGCCGCGATCGCAAAAAGTGTGAAGATGAACACGAGGACGCGGTTCCTCACGCTAGCTGCGATGATGCGCTCGATCATAACGGTTGCCTAAGAGTTCAGTGCCGATGCTCGGGCGGCGCAGCAAAATCCTTCAACGCGCCTTGCACCTTTGATTCGGCATCGATCAGAAAATTTGCGCTCGCGACGACACGGTCGCCTTCTGCGAGGCCGCTTTTCACTTCGTAGCGATCACCGATTTGTTCGCCGAGCTCGACGAGCCGCGGCTCGAGTTTGCCGCCGCCTTTGTCGACAAAAGCAATCTCGCGCGAGCCAGTTGGCATCACCGCACTGGCGGGAACGGTCAGCCCCTGGCCCATGTCCATGCCAAGCTCAACGTTGGCATACATGCCTGGTTGCAGCTTGAAATCAGAATTCGGAATATCGATACGAATTCTCGCTGTGCGTTTCGCCTGTTCCAAGAACGGATTGATGACAGCGACACGACCTTGGAACCGATCATTCGGAAATGCGTTCGTTGTGACCGTCACTTCTTGGCCGGTCTGCAACATCGACAATTCGCTTTCGTAAAACTCCGCCCAGATCCAGACCAGCGAGAGATCAGCAATGGCAATCAGCCGGTCGCCGACTTTTACGTTCACACCTTGTTGTATCGGCACATCCTGAACGATTCCGCGAAACGGCGAGCGCAGCGTTAACGATTCGCTCGGCTTCCGGCTGCGTTCGAGTTCGGCGATCTGCTCATCGGTGACGTTCCATTGTCGCAGACGTGATTCCGCTGCGACTAGTAAACGTTCCGGTGTTGCGCGCGCCTCTTTGGTGTTTGCTTCGTCGCGCATCCGAAGAAGCATGACGAGCTCACGCGAAGTGGTGAGCAGATCGGGACTGTAGATAGACATCAGCGCTGCATCTTTGTCCACCACTTGACCGGGCGACGGCACAAACAGCTGCTGAACGTATCCATCGACGCGGGCGACGAATTCCCATCGGCGTTGCGCATCGGGTTCAACTGTCCCGACGGCGCGAATCGTGTGATGCAATGGCGCCCGCGTGACGATCGCATACGTGACGCCGATTTGTTGTTGGCGTTCAACTGGCACAACAAACTCGTGCGTGCTCGTCGTTCCGGGCGACGATGTCGATCCGGGCTTTGCCGAGCCCGAATCCTTTTTCATTACCGGCACGAGATCCATACCGCAAATGGGACATTTGCCCGGCTGTTCGGCATGCACCGATGGGTGCATCGTGCAAGTGTAGTAATCTACATCGGGCGGTTTGGTAAATGTGGATTTCGAGCACGCGGGACTGACGAGCAGCACCGCGAGCACGAACAGCTTGAGAAGTTTCGATTTCATCTTGCCTCCTTTGCTTTCGGTGGCGGAAAAATGTTGAGATCAGCGCCGACGACGGCCTCGAGTTCGACGAGCGCGGCGTGGTAATCGGCGATGTGCTGCTGTGCCATCGCTTCGACATCCCGCTGATTTCGCTGCGCTGTTATCCAGTCGAGAAATGTCGCCTTGCCCGCTTCGTAACTGAATTGGTTCGCCTCAAACGCTTGGCGCGCCTGGGGCACGAGCTTGTCGCGGAAGAGATCGACATGATGCTTTGCCGTATGAACTTTTTGCAAACTATCGCGTAGCGCGCCTAACGATTCAGCGGTCGTTCGCTCGAACGTGTGTTGTTCCGCAGCCAGATTTTCCTTCGCTTCGCGAATGGCTGCGGAATACTTCCCCGGATTGACCCATGGAACGGTGAATGAAACACCGGCATCCAGTTCACTTGCTGTTTGCCGCGAGTCGTTATACCGCTGCGCCTGAACCATGACAGCGGGATCGGGAATCCAGTTCCGTCGGGCGAGATTGAGCTGCGATTTCGCCACGTCGATCTTTGATTGCGTGATTTTGATCTCTGGACGGTTGGTCAGCATTCGCGCCCGCGTCTGCTCCATTGAAACAGCAACTTCGCCGATGTTTGTCACTTCTGGTTTACCAAGCGGCGCGAATGCATCGCGATTCATCAATACATTGAGTTGCGATTGCGCTTCGGAAATGTTGCGAACAATGTCCGCTTCGGCTTCGAGCAGCTTGCTCGCTTCAAGTTCGGCAGCGAGCGCATCAGCGGCGTTGGCTTTGCCGACTTCATAACGCGACCGGCTGACTTCGGCGAATTGTCGCAATGATGTCAGATTGCGCCGACTCAGCTCCAACTGCGCCTGCGCATTCGCCAGTCGGAAGAAGGCACAACGCGCTCTCGCGACTGCGTCGAGCTGCTCGCGCCGCGCCTGTTCGAATGCGACTTGCGCATCAGCTGCGGCGATGCGTGCACGGGTGAGGTTTTTGCCGGTGATCGGGACGATCTGTTCAATCGACACCATCTGATCGGTGAACGACTCCGGCGCGATATCCACAAAACGCGCCACGCGTGAAGTGCTTTTGACGGTGACATCATCCCATGCCCGCGCTTGTGTCACGCGTTGCCTCGCTGCTTGCCATTTACGCAATGCCTGCTGAATCGCCGGATTACGTCGAAGCACGATGCCCGTTACTTCGCCCAACGAAAGTCGCGACGGCGCATCGCGGTTTTCGCCGGGCATCTCCTCAGCGAGAAGCGAAGCTGTAAATGTAAATGCTAGAAATAAAAGTGTTCTTGTTTTCATTGATCCAGGACTGCTGCGATTGACGACAGGCGTGCTCGGTAAAAAGGCACACCTCCGGCGTGAGCGTCCTTAGATCAGATGAGAAACGTGCAGAGCAGTGCCGGACGTGGCGCTTGATCGGCAACAAGAAATGCCGATGTGTTCGGCGCAATATGGAACGAATGTCGGGGCGTAACGAAAGGTATTACGGTCGCCGCAATGGCAACGAGTGGCTGCACATTTGCAGTGGCATCTTTGGCTAGCGGTGTCGAGGGTAAGTTTTGTTGTTTCTGTGACTGAACACAGCAGCACTTGTTGGCGCAGCAACCCATCTGACAGGCCTTGCCAATCGGTGCACTCGCGACAGGGCAGATAGATGCGGGCACTCGCACCGCGCTGGCGACAAGCCCCATCAGCAAAAATGTCGTCAACGTCAGTTGCTTCATTATGGACACTAATTTTAGCACGAGAAGCATGTTGATCCAATTGGTCGATTCTCCGAGAGCGAGGGCGAAGAGGACTAAGAGGGAGCGGAAGAGGAAGATTTTCCGGAGCCTACGGGGCTCGAACCCGCAACCTCTGCCGTGACAGGGCAGCGCTCTAACCAATTGAGCTAAGGCTCCCGGAAAAGCGCAAGAGTTTAGGTTCGAAGCGCGGTCGCTTCAACCCGGATTTGGATTCGTACCACAGAGGACAGGGAGGACACAGAGATCTGTCCTAAGCGTTTGACCTCAGTGTCCTTTGCGACCTGTGGGGTGAGAAACGCTGACGCAGCTCAGCCCTTTTTCCAGCCGTTGCCGTTGCCATTGCCGTCTCGCGCCATCGCGTACTCTGGCGTGAATTCGGTTTCTTCCGGTTCTTCCTCCACTTCGGCCACAGATTTCTCGTGATGTTCCTTGGCAATGAGCATGTAGAGCGACGGAACAATGAAAAGGGTAAAGATTGTGCCGATTGTCATCCCGCCGACCAAAACAAGACCGATGGAATTTCGCGCCGCCGCGCCTGCGCCGGTGACAAGAGTCAATGGGAAGTGGCCAGCGACGGTAGCGACGCTCGTCATCATAATCGGCCGCAAACGAATTCGGGCGGCTTCTGCGACTGCGGCCAATTTGTTTAACCCCTGCCTTTGCCGTTCGTTGGCAAACTGCACGATGAGGATTCCATTTTTTGATACTAAACCGACGAGGGTAACGAGCCCTACCTGGGAATAGATGTTGAATGAAGTCGTCCAACTGTCGGTGAAGAAAGTGCCAAAAGGCATCTTCAGAAACATGAAGATGGCGGCACCGAAAAGAGCCAACGGGACGGAGCCGAGAAGAATGATAAATGGATCGCGGAAACTATTGAACTGCGCCGCGAGAACGAGGAAAATCAAAACGATGGCGAGGGCAAATACTGCGCCGAATTTGCTACCTTCAATTCGCAACTGACGCGATCCGCCAGTGTAATCAATAACATAGCCCGCGGGCAGAACTTTGTGCGCTTCGTCCTCGAGGAACTTTAAGGCAGAATCCACCGAACCGGTCGGGACGCCAGTTATGGTCACGGCGTTAAGTTGTTGCATTCGGTTAAGCGAACGCGCGACGGTTTTGCGCTCGATCGTTGCAACGGTGCTGAGTGGCACCAGCTGATCGTTCGGACCGGTAACGTAAATATTTTGCAGCTGTTCCGGATTGAGCCTGTCTACCCGTTTGATTTGCGGGATCACCTTGTAACTCAGGCCGTCCATGTTGAACCGATTCACAAAATTACCGCCGATGCTGGCCGAAAGATCGGCTCCGACCTGCTGCATATCGAGGCCCATAGTCGAAACCTTGTCATGATCGAAAATGATCTGCGCCTGTGGCTGATCGATCTTGGTATCGATGTCGCCAAATTGGAACACGTGTGCCTGCATTGCTTTGAGGAAGATTCCCTTGGCCAGCTCAAGAATGCGTTCCTGGCTGGCAGTGGAGGCGATTACGAAACTGACCGGAAAATTATCACTACCCGGGAGCGCTTCGGGCATGATCGGGAACATTTGGATTCCGGGAATGGCTCCAAGTTTCTGCTGGACGACCGGCAGGTACGCTTTCGTTGGCGTCTTGCGTGTGCCCCACGGTTTTAAGACCATTCCGCCGAAACCATTATCTGGAAAAGTGATTTGAAAGGTGAAACGGGTATCGGGGATATCCTGAAAAACTTTTCCGGCGGCATCGGCATAACGGATCGTGTCATCAATGGTGGCGTTGGCCGGCGCGGTAATGATGCCAAAAATGACGCCTTGATCTTCCTTCGGTGCGAGTTCCTTTGTCGCTACTTTTGGAATCGTCGCAAACATGAAGAGGGCGATGAGCGAAATGCCGCCCCAGACTACATAAACGGCCGGGCGCGCATTCAACGTCCGATCTAGGTGACTTCCGTACCAATCGCGAAAACGATCAAACGTTCGGTTCACAAAGCCGCTGAACCCGTGGTCACCGTGCTCAGGGCGGAGCAAATGTGCCGACATCATTGGCGACAGCACCAATGCAACGACCCCAGAAATGAAAACTGCGCCGGCAAGGGTAAGAGCGAATTCGCGAAAGAGCGCACCGGTCAATCCACCTTGCAGCGCGATCGGAGTGTAAACCGCGGCCAACGTGATAGTCATGGCAATGATGGGCGCGATTAATTCGCGCGCGCCCACCAATGCCGCATTCATGCGCGACAAACCCTCGCGCATGTGACGTTCAACGTTTTCGACGACAACGATGGCATCGTCGACGACCAACCCGACCGAGAGCACAATCGCCAGCAGGGTGAGGAGATTGAGGGAGAACCCGAAGAGCTGCATCAAAAACAATGCGCCAATGAGAGAAATTGGAATCGCGACAATCGGGACAAGAACAGATCGGAACGACCCGAGGAAGAGGAAGATCACGACCATCACGATGAGCAGAGTGTCGATCAACGTTTTTAC
>JBKPMO010000073.1:0-56619 GCA_046732175.1 Verrucomicrobiota bacterium | reverse complement strand
CACACCTGCGACTCGCTCGCAAATTATCGAAGGATTGATTCACGACGGTTACATCGAACGCAAAGGCAAGGAACTCATCGTCACGGCCAAGGGTTTGTCCCTGATAACGCTGCTTCGAAATTTGCACACCGATGTTTTGTGTACTCCGGAACTGACCGGTGAATGGGAGTCGCGTCTCAAACAGATGGCTCATGGAAGACTCGATCGAAAACATTTCATGGAAGACATCCGCGACTTGACACGCGAGATCGTGGAAAAGGTCCGCAATTTTCGGGGCGAAACGATCGAGGGCGAATACGCGACGATCGACGCCAAATGTCCAAACTGTGGTGGGGGTCCGATTAAGGAGGATTACAAGACATTCCGTTGCCAGAACTGCGATTGGCTGATGTGGAAGACGATGGCCTCGCGCCAATTCGAGCCTGAGGAAGTCCACGAATTGTTAGCAAAAGGACGGGTCGGTCCATTACAAGGTTTCCGCAGCAAGATGGGGCGCCCGTTTGAAGCGCTGGTCAAATTGGGCGACGACAAAAAACCGTTGTTTGACTTTGGCGGGAATGGTCTCGACGCCGAGCAGAAAGTGGACAAGGAAAAGCACGAAGCCATTGGACTTTGCCCGATTTGCCACAAGGGACAGGTTCATATACTGACTCGTTCCTTCGCCTGCGAAAACGCCATTCACACCCCGAAGACGTGTAGCTTTCGGGTGAGCAAAACGATTTTGCATCGCGAAATTCCAAAAGAACAGGTCCAGAAACTGATTACGACCGGTAAAACTGATCTCTTGCACAAGTTCATTTCAAGAAAGGGACGTCCTTTTTCCGCTTATCTGAAATTGGAGAACGGAAAGGTCGGCTTCGAGTTCGAAGAGAGGAAGCCGAAGTCGAAAAAGAAAATCGCGCCGCCCAAAGCTGCCGCAGCGTAGCTCTTCCCTTCTGGAGGGCGCCGTGCTGTACGCCAGTCTGACTCGCCACCCAAACGTTTGCCGCATGAACCGGCCTCCGCTAAGGCTATGGCGCGCCTTGCAGCGCATGTCGCTTCAAAGAAAAGGGCCATACGAGGAATGTGATTTTGATGCATTGACGCCACAACGGATTGTGTGATAGTGAGTGCTCCGACACTATGCGTTGCCCAAAGTGCGGATCGCGTGACGATAAAGTCATCGATTCGCGCCAGTCCCGGGAAGGCCTCAGCATTCGACGCCGTCGCGAGTGTCTAAAGTGCGCTTATCGGTATACCACCTATGAGGAAATCGAGCGCACCGATCTCCGCGTCATCAAACGCGATCGTTCCCACGAGCCATTCGATCGACGCAAGCTCGTCAATAGTCTGGCCAAGGCCTGTGAGAAACGTCCCATCAGTCTCGTCGTTCTAGAACAGGCCGTCGACGACATCATTCATGAAATCGAGACCGGTGGCCGCGAAGTCACGTCGGCGCAGATCGGCACTCACGTGATGGCCAAGTTGCGTGACATAGATGAGGTCGCTTACCTGCGGTTCGCGTCGGTGCATCGTCGGTTTGAACAGGTCGATGAATTTGTCGACGCCATTCAGGCGTTGGGGCGCCGGATAAAAACAAACGCACAGCAACGCGAACTTTTTCCTGCGGAGAAACGATAGACATGGTCGCATTCAAGGAAGAGTTTCCCTATTTGAAGGCTGAGACCGGCCAGCTTTTCGAATTTGATCGCAGTTGGTTGCGAGAAGCCATCACCCGCGCGGCCAACGACGCCGGGTATCCCAGTTGGTGGCTCACCGATCACGTGACCGAAAGCATCGCGTTCTATCTGAGGCTCCGGAATGACGAGAACTTCGTCGCATTCAATCAGCTCTCACAAACTGTCCGCTACGTTTTGAAAGTGATCGGCTACAAGGAAATTATTCCCCATTTCAGTCCCGCGCCGCCGCCCGTCACGATCTCGTTGTTCGAAATTGCCTACGCGGCCGGTGCCGGATACGAACTAGCATTCTTCGACATGCTGTCCCGCCGGCTCGACCTTTTGTTGCAGACACACGTAACCTCGGTGCTGTTAATCGCCCTCAATCCCTGCGTCAAACATTTGCGTGGCACGCGGGTCTGGTCCCGCAGCTGCGATGTTCTGCGGGCTGAGATTGTTTCCTTTGTCCGCGAAAAACTTTCCGTGGCGAAAGATTTGCCCGAATTAAACTGCTCGCTTCGTTAAGGCGTGACTGTCTTCGAGAAAATCATCGCCCGTGAAATTCCGGCCGACATCGTTCTGGAAAAGGAAAACCTGATAGCGTTTCGCGACGTTAACCCGCAGGCACCGGTCCATGTGCTGATCGTTCCCAAACGCGTTCTTCCACGCTTACTCGATGCAAAAGCAGGCGATCGCGAACTGCTCGGCGACCTCTTGCTAGCCGCGGCCGAGGTGGCAAAGAAGCTTGATCTAAAAAGCGGTTTTCGGGTTGTGGTCAACAGCGGGCCCGATGCCGGCGAAAGCGTGCCGCACTTACACGTGCATGTCCTTGGACAACGACAGATGAGTTGGCCGCCCGGCTAATCTTCTTTCACGATTACCGGCGTATCGTCCGGCGTATTGTTAAAGAAGTGCCGCGCCATCCGCGTCGGCAGGCGGATGCAGCCGTGCGAAGCCCGGAACCGTGGGACATAACCGGCGTGCATGCCGTATCCTCCGTTGAAACGCATGAAGTAAGGCATACGGGCACCGTCGAATCGAGTCCCTGCAGGTTGTGGATCTTTGCGCACATCAATATTGGATTTCACTACCTCGCCGCGTTCGTTGACATAGTCGCCAAATTCACTCGAGACGTGGTTTTTATCCTTTTGGATTACACGATAATGACCCGGCGGCGTGTCGAACCCGCGCTTCCCAGTTGAAACCGTGCTTTCCCCAACCAGTTTGTGCCCTTTGTAAAAATAGGCGCGCTGTTCGCCTACGTGCACGACGATTTTTGCGGGCCCCCGAACGTCGTCGCCGCGCCAGAAGCCTTCCGAAGTTGTCGTCCCAGAGAAAAGTTCAGGCAATCGTTGCGCACGAGCGGTGAGTTCGTGCCGAACATCGGCGCAACTGCCCAGGAAAATCATGGCACCAATCGCGCCGAGAATCGGCGCGATCTTTGGTAGTACAGGCATCCTGCCTATGGGGCCAATCCCGAATGTTTTCGGCGTTGAATTCAATCCACGCGCTATTCTCAATATTACCATTACATTAAAGCGATGAAGTTGAGGCAAATCGGACATGAAAACGGAGCAATCTCAATGCCGCCTTTGCCGTCCTTGGCGGCGGTCTGGCGGGCCATCCAAGTTTGACCCGGCATGCAGACGGCATAGGCTCGCTTAATGGCCACAATTACTGAACCGGCAACGTCATCCTCTACAAAAAAACGCGCAACTGCCGTACAGCCTCCGATCAACCTGATGGGCTGGATCGAGGAGAACCGCGACAAATTCAAACCACCGGTCAGCAACCGCTACCTTTACGACGGCCGCGATTTTTTCGTGATGGTCATAAAAGGTCCGAACGCGCGCAACGATTTTCATCTCGTCGACTCGGAGGAATATTTTTACCAGCTCAAGGGCGACATCAAAGTACGCATCCGGGAAGGGGATCGCATCGTGGATCATCTCGTGCGCGAAGGGGAAACATTTTTTATTCCGCCCAATGTCCCGCACGCGCCGGTCCGGCCGCCGAACACACTTGGTGTGGTAGTGGAGCGTCGCCGGCCGCCGGGTGAGCATGAGCATGTCATTTTTTATTGCGATAATTGCGGGACGTTGGTCGAAGATATCGATTTCGACTGCGGCGATATCGTTGAGCATTTTAGCCAGACAATGCTCGATTTCTGGAACGACGATGCGCGTCGTACCTGCAAAAAGTGCGGCAAAAAAATCCCTCAACCTGAACCGGTGAAGCCATTTTAGAAGTAGTTACATTGTAAAAAAGTTAAAAGAGTTACAAAGGAAAGCCTCGATCCCTTCACACCCTCGCTCCGTTATTCCATTGTAACGTTGTAACCTTGTAACTTTTATAACAAAAGCGTGATGTCATCACGCCGTTGATGAAGATGGATCTCCACACCCACGTCCTTTCGCGCTCTTGGCCATCGTGGCACAGGCATCTTGCCTGTGGGGCCGATGGGCATCTTGCCCGTCGATCTTTGAAATCCCTGCATCCAATCCGCCGTGAAGATTGATTTGCACACCCACATTTTGCCGCGCGATTGGCCAGATCTTGATGCGAAATACGGTTATCCAGGATTCGTCCGGCTCGACCATTACAAGCCGTGCTGCGCACGCATGATGATCGGTGATCGTGTCTTCCGCGAAATAACCGACCACGTCTGGGATCCCCAACGCCGCATTGAAGACATGGATAGCGACAAGATCTCAATGCAGGTGCTTTCGACCGTCCCGGTGATGTTCAGTTATTGGGCGAAACCGCATGACGCGCTCGATCTCTCTCGACGATTGAACGATCACATTGCTGAAGTAGTGCGCAATCACCCCAAACGCTTCGCGGGCCTGGCCACAATTCCACTTCAGGATCCGGATTTAGCGGCCACAGAATTGGAACGTTGTGTTCGGAAGCTCGGATTACATGGCGCACAGATTGGCACTCACGTTGATGCAAACCGGCATTCCGGACGCATCGACACTTTGAATCTCGATAATGTCTCGCTGCAACCCGTCTGGAATGCAGCGGAGGAGCTCAACGCTGCCATCTTTGTTCATCCGTGGGACATGCTCGGCAAAGAACGGATGCCGAAATATTGGTTGCCATGGCTCGTTGGGATGCCGGCCGAAACTTCGCTCGCGATTTGCTCGATGATTTTCGGCGGCGTCTTCGAGCGCTTCCCTAAATTACGCGTGGCCTTCGCGCATGGCGGCGGCGCGTTTCCAGGAACCATCGGCCGCATTGATCACGGATTCCATGTTCGGCCGGACTTGTGCGCCCCGGACAATGAGACGAATCCGCGAAAGTATCTGGCCAGCAAAAACCGGAAGGGTGAATTGGTTCCGGCGCGATTTTATGTCGATTCGCTGGTCCATGACCCCGATGCGTTGCGATCGTTGCTAAGATTGTTTGGCCCGCAACGCGTCGCACTCGGGTCCGATTACCCGTTCCCACTAGGCGAAGCACACCCGGGCAAGCTGATCGACTTAATGAAACTCTCAATCAAGGAAAAGAAACAAATCCTTTCTGAAACCGCACGCGAATTCCTCGGCATTAATCCCTGATTTTGCGAACCAAGGCGGCTATTTGTCGGTTGGATTCAAAAATTTGAACGTCAGTCCAGCAAGGAGACCGGCCGCAAGCTCGGCCACGATGTGAATCCAAATGTCCGAAATTCTTAACAACTTCATCACCACTGCACCGATGGCGACCGCGGGATTGAATGCACCGCCAGAAATTGCGCCGACGGCGAATATGCCAGCCAGTACCGTGAAGCCGATAGCCAGACCATAAAAACTATTGTCGAGCGTACCCTTGGCGGTCGCGCAGTTCAGGACTACATAGGCGAGCGCGAAGGTGAAAAGGAATTCGGCGACGAACACGACAGGGATATTGGCGATCTCCAGCGGCGTCCCACCTTTTCCAATGAGCCACATGGCGATAAGCGCTGCGAGGACACCAGCCGCGATTTGAGCTAGCCAGTAGGGAATAACATCCTTCACAGCTATTCTGCCGCGGACGAAGATCGCGAATGTCACCGCGGGGTTGAAATGTCCGCCCGAAATGTGTCCGCCGGCGAAAATCATAACCATCAGCACCGCGCCGATGGCGAGCGCAGGAATGACGCCGGCAGTGCCGGGAATGACCGTGCAGCCGACGGTCAAGACGAGGAAGAAAGTGCCGATAAATTCCGCGATATATTTTCTCATTTGCGGAATTCGTATCGAAACAGAACGCAGCGGGGAAGCTATTTTTCCAGAGAGAACTACCGCGCCTTACGCAGATTACGCGGACACGATATTACCCACGGAATACGCAAAAGGCTAAATTTGGATGTACGCGCGCCGTCGTGCCCCAAACTTTTTGGCGACTAATCGAGTTGGCGTGACAGCGCGACGCACTCTCGCTTTTCTCTTTCGTGTCATTTCGCGTGTTTAGTGGCCAACCCAATTCATTTGTCCGGCTCGGACTCACATTTCGTGACGAATCGCCCAGAGATCGTGAAAGATTGGTTTGAACAATGACTCTTTTAAGAATGGAACGCCCGGCGAACCGCCAGTGCCTTTTTTCGCCCCGATCGTGCGCTCGACCAGCTTGACGTGCCGGTAACGCCATTCCTGCAGCCCCTCGTCGAAATCGGTCATTAGCTCGAAAAGAATGGAGCATTCCGGTCCTTCGTTGTAGAGCCGCAGGATTTCTTTCTGCACCCGTTCGTTCGGCTTATTCGCCTGTGACAGGTCGCGATTCTTCAATTCCGCCGGAATCTGGGCGCCGCGTGTTTCGAGAAAATCATAGAAATGATCGATCACCGTCCGTTCGAACAGCAATTGTTGAAGTCGGTCGTATCCGGGGAAATCCGGTTTCACATAAGCAAGCGTCGATCCCCGTTTGTATCCGAGCACAAATTCAATCTCTCGGAATTGCACCGATTGAAATCCGGAAGCCGTTTCCAGTCGGTCGCGAAAACTGGAGAACGACGAGGGTGTCATCGTTTCAAGAATATCGACCTGCGCCACCAGGGTTTTCATGATTGTGCGGGTGCGCTTGAAGGAATGAATGGCTCCGAAAAGATCGCCTGCTGAAAAATTGCGTTTAATTTTTTCAAATTCGTGCAGCAATTGCTTGAACCAGAGCTCGTAGGTCTGATGGATGATGATGAACAGCATCTCGTCATGCTCCGGTGGGCTTGAGCGCGGTTTCTGGAGCGTGAGTAGTTTCTCCAGATCGAGATAACTCGCATAGGTCAGCGGCGGCATCGGCTCACGCTCGCTTCAACACATTAACGTTTCAACGATTTACATGAGTTTTCGCCATTTCTTTCCTCTACTTTGGGCATGACGTTTACCCTGAAAATGCTGCTCGCGATTCTGATCGCGGGCGCCATTTGTCTCACAAACCTGATTTGGTTTCGTCCCTGAAGCCTCACGGCGAGAGGCACCGTGATTTCAGCCGCTACAACCGTGTCACTCCATGACTTGCAGATAATACCTATCCCAAGCTGCAGGAATACTTTCTCGCGATGAGAAAGGCCCCGGCTGATACGCCCGCGACGCGATCCCTTGCTGACTCAACTCGCAGACGTGCCAGTCCTGTCGATTCGTCGTGTCCCAGAATTCGATCGCATCGTCAGGATTGAACTTCTCGTGCCGAAAAGCATCCGGATGAAAAAACCAGTCGCACACAATGAGCGTCCGCTCCGGCGACTGTGGCCAAAGTTGATGCACCATGACGTACTCCGGGTGCAGGCTCAGCAGCATGTTGGGAAAAATCGAGTAATAAAATACCTGCTGCAGGTCCTCAATCTTTCCAACGAATGCCGCGCACGCATTTCCGCTCATGGTCAGGCTCTTGCCGGGATTCATTTTCATAAATCCGCCGAGAAACGGACCCTCGCGCAGATCGTTCTCGGCCGAATCGTAGGGCGAGATCTTTTGCAACTGCGGATGTACGCCCGGGCAGTGATAGCACTCCGAATAATTTTCAAACATCAATTTCCAGTTCGCGTGCACCTCGTATTCGATTCGTTTCTCCGGTTGCAGGATCGACATGTTCCAATGCGAAAATTTGCGGTTCAACGGCGCTAAGCATTTCTCTAGCGGCTCCGGATCTTTTTCCAAATTCACGAAAATGAATCCCTCCCAGAGCGCGAGATTCACCGGAGACAACGAATAATCGCCCTTCTCGAATCCCGGCACGTCATCCATGTGCGGGGCGCCAATCAACCGCCCATCCAGTGCGTAAGTCCAAGCATGGTATGGGCACTGAATTGCGGACGAATGGCCACACGCTTCCTCCTTCAGTCGGCTCCCACGATGGCGGCAGACATTGTAAAAAGCTCTGACCTGACTCTGCTGATCTCTGATTACAATCAAGCTCTCGGTAGCGACCGTTGCTACGAAAAAGTCTCCCGGCTTCGCGATCTGGCTTTGATGACCAACCAGCAACCAATTCTTCGAAAAAATCTCCTCCTGTTCCTGAGCAAAAATTTCCGTCGAAACAAAATACTTTTGCGGCAACGACTTCGCGCCAACCAAGGGTTTCGTTGGTTTTCGAAGCGTTCGTGTCGCCTGCTTGTGCATTGTTGAGCAGAATGATTTTAACGCGTACGAATCAACCCACAACTTCTGAGCGTTAGCCGGGTTAAACCCGCGCGGCGGGGACCAGATCGTTTTCGGCTCTGAAATCCTCAGGCGGGCCGCTGAAGCCGAGCTTCGGCCAGATCGATGTCGCGTTGGATTCGGCGAAAGGCTTGGTCGCTGATGGTCTCTTGGTTGCGAAGTCCGAGCACGGTTTCGCGTTCTGTTTCCAACGCTTGACGAGCCAATTCCTCAAAGTCGGGCGAGAACAATCGGCGGACGCGTTTCTCTTGCGCTGCTTCACTGCGCAATTGCTGGATCCGGTCTACGTACTCGGCACGAAGCCGTTCAATCGTGTTGGGCCTGGCTTGTTTCAGCGATTCCATTGCCTCGAGACGTGCCAGCGCTGCTTCGTTGGCTTTCAAACGTGCAAGTCTCTCTTCTCTTTCTGTAACGTGATCATCCACAACTCCAAGCCAACGCGCGATGGGCGCGAGCGTGAGTCCCTGGAGAACAAGTGTTCCGAAAATGACGCAGAAGGTTAGCAAGAGAATGAGATCGCGACCAGGGAATGGTCCTCCGTTTGGCAAAACAAATGGTATCGCCAGCGCGCCCGCGAGTGAGTCGGCGCCCCGCAATCCAGTCCATGCAATCAACGCGGTGTGTTGCCATCGATCGCGCTTTTTGTGACGCGTAAAGAGGCGCGGTAAATAGGCGGTGCCGAACATCCAGACAAAACGCACGAGTACGATCATTGAAAGGACCGATACTGCGAGCTTCGCGACTTGGAACGCAGAACCGGGGGGGAGTGCGTGAACGGTCTGGGGCAGTTGAAGTCCAATGAGCATGAAAAGAATTCCGTTCAGGCCGAACAAGACCATGTCCCAAACAGGCACTGCCTGGAGTCGCATTCTTCCGCTCAAGACACGTGGAGCACGCCAGCCGTAGAACATTCCCGCAATCACGACGGCGAGAATGCCGGAGACATGTAACTTCTCGCCGCCGAAATAGGCCACGTACGGAGTGAGCAATGAAAACATGGTTTGGACCGGTGGATCGTCCAGACGCTTTTGCACTTGCGTCGCCAGCCAACCCACCGCGAGACCGACACCGAGGCCGCCCGCGGCCACCAAAAGAAATCGCAAGCTTGCCTGGCCCAATGAAAACGTCCCGGTCATCACAGCGGCCACGGCGAACCGAAAGGAGATGAACGAAGTGGCATCGTTGACCAGGCTCTCTCCTTCGAGAATGACAATGATTTTGCGCGGCACGCGCAAATTTTGAGTGACCGCCAGCGCGGCCACTGCGTCCGGCGGCGAGATGAGCGCACCGAAAACAAAACCCACTGCCAAAGGCAATCCGGCCAGAGAGTGAAGCACGTAAGCGGTCGCCGTCATGGTTAGCAAAACCAAAATCGTCGCCAGGGAGAGAATCGAGCGAAGGTTCGCCCGGAAATCTCTCCAAGAGGTGTAGACCGCGGCCGGATAGATCAGAGGCGGAAGAAATAAATTAAAGACCAGCTGCGGATCGAGCTGAATTGCCGGAAGACCGGGAACAAGCGCGAGGACCACACCACCGATGGTCAGCAGGATTGGATAGGGGGTTCGTATTTTACGGGCCACGATCGCCAGCAAGGCGACGGCGACGAGACAAATGAGGATCAATTCAGTTTTGCCGACCATGGTTCCGACTCGTGCCGAGAATGGCCGCAATTCGATCAGACGTTCAAATACTAATTGATGTGTCCGCACCGATCCGAGAATCGGTCCCATACATGATCTGAGACGATATAGCCAGTCTGTCGACGCAGACTAGAATATCAAACTCGCAATGCCCGCACGGGATCGACTCGTGTCGCGCGACGGGCCGGTAGAAAACAGGCGAGCAGTGCCACTCCGAGCAGGACCAATAGAGCAAAGCCGTATGCGATTGGATCGCGAGGGCTCACTTTGTAAAGGAGATTGCCCATCAAGCGCGTGAGAAAAAACGCAGCAATCGCGCCGACGACAATTCCGGCGATCGTCAGTCGGAGTCCACGCGAGATCACCAATCGCAAAACATCCCCAGCGGCGGCGCCAAGGGCCATTCGAACGCCGAGCTCGCGTCTGCGCTGCGAAACCGAAAACGACATCACCGCGTAGAGTCCGATCGCGGCGAGAAACAGCGCCATCGCGCCGAAAATTGCGACCAATGTTGCGGCGAGCCGCTGGGTGTAACCTTTCCTGTCTACTTGTTCTTGCACTCGGAACGGAGACGTGGGCGCAAGATTGGCATCGAGGGCATGCACTTCGCGCGCGAGCGCGTTCCTGATGGCGCCGCGAGTCTCGCGCGTGCGGATGAGGAGGTTATTGCTGACAAAGAAGTTCTGTCGCGCCGGCACATAAAAGAATGACCTCGCTGGCTCGAGCTTGTTCTCGTAGTTCACGTTCCTGGCCATTCCGACAATCTGTAACCAACGATCCTTCAGCTTCAATCGCTGCCCGAGCGGATCCTTTCCCGGCCAATACTTCGCGGCCATCGTTTCGTTGATGACAGCGACGGGCGGTGCGTTCTCGTCGTCTGTGCGTTGGAATTCGCGCCCCGCCACAATCAGAATGCTCAAGGTCTTAAAGTAATCCTCTGCGACTTCGAGATAGGACAAGTCGAGTTGCTCGTCAGGCGCGGGTTGATAGCCCTCAAACTCCAACCGCGCGGAAGAGAAGACTCCGTAACTAAAGGGGATTAACCGCGCCAGAGTCGCCGATTCCACAGCGGGAATTTCGCGGACGCGATCGAGTAATTGAATGTGAAAAGACTTCGCACGTTCCAGATTGTATCCAGCCGAGAACAAATCGGCGCCGGACACAATCACATCTGTGGAGAAGCCGGGGCTGGCATTCTCCATTCGACGCAAACTTTGCAAGAGCAACCCGGTAGCGGCCAGCAAAACGAAACTGAGCGAGACCTGGACAAGCACCAGCGCAGAACGAAGCCGCGATCGACTGCTTCCGCTAAGAACGCCACCGCCCTCAGTTTTGAGCGCGCCGGAAAGATCGATATGGCTCGCCTGGATCGCCGGCGTCAACGCGAAGACGATTGTCGATCCAATGCAAATCGCGGCGCTGACCACCAGCACGCGCCAGTCAATTTGGCCTGGAAGCTCAACTACGATTCCCGCCGCGGGCGAGGGGAACGCGAGCACCAGCACGTTGCGACACCAATATGCGACTGCAATTCCGCCGGTCGCCGCGATCATTGAGAACAGCAGGCTTTCGGTGAAAAGCTGTTTGATCAAACGCCGTCGCCCGGCTCCCAGTGCAAGGCGCATTGTCATCTCGTGCCGGCGCAAAAGTGAACGCGCGAGCAAAAGATTGCTGACATTGGCACACGCGATCAACAGAACAAAAAACGCAACCGCCAGCGTAACGGCGAGTGTCGAGGACATGTCGCCCGCCTGATTGAATGGTGTTTTCCACAGCGGGAGCAACGACAGGCTGTGACCACGATTTGTTTCCGGAAAATCTTTTTCCAGTCGCTGCGAGATCGATTTCAGCTCGGCTTCCGCTTGTTGTCGCGTCACGCCGGGTTTCAAAAATGCGTAACCTTCAATCCAGCGCGCGCCGCGATTTTCCAATTTGTAACCAGTCGTGTCGAACGTCTCCTGCATTGACGTCGGCACCCAAAAACTGAACGAATAACCTAAAAGTGCCGTGAAATTTCTCCGGCGCGACGCCAATGATCGTGTGCTGAACGCCATTGAGATATTGCGTTCGGCCAATGATGTTCGGATCAAAATTATATCGATCTTTCCACGTGTGATAACTGATTACTGTTACCGGATGTGCGTTGCGGCCGATTCCCTCGTCTGGCCTAAATCCGCGTCCGAGTATTGGTTTGACACCGAGCGCGTCGAAATAATTCGCCGAGACGATTCCGCCGGACGCGCGTTCAGCGCGATCCCCCACGCTAAGCGTTGTCCCCATGATCCGATCGACGATGAACGACTCGAAAAGCGTGGAATTTTTTTCGTAATCGAGGAATTCGGGATACGAGAGTCCGGTAAATCCAGTGACGCCCCGCGTAGTCGCGTTCAGCGCGAACATGCGCTCTTGGTGCGCGACCAGCGGATAGGGGCGAATCAAAATTCCTTCAATCCAACTAAGAACGGCGGCGTTCGTGCCGATGCCGAGCATCAAACAAAGAATTGCGAGCAAAGAAAAGCCCGGAGTACGGACCAACATGCGCGCGCCGAATCGGACATCCTGAACAAATTCGTCCGCCCACCTCCAGATGCGTTGTTCACGCGCCGTTTCTTTGATTTGTTCGACGCCGCCGAATTGTCGGAGCGCCGCACAGCGCGCATCGACGGCAGACATCCTTGCGGCGACATTTCGCTCAACCAGGAGATCGAGATGTTGTTGCATTTCCTCGGCCATCTCTGCCTCACGGCGGTTTTTTCGAACAAGACCGAATAAGCGAGAAAACCAGGCTCGAACTTGCGGCATAACCGATTCAGGTTCCTGAAAGGACGAGATTGATTCCCTTTGTAATCCGCGACCAGTGGTCCTTTTCCGCTGCCAATTGTTTTCGTCCGGCGGTGGTTAATTCGTAATAGCGCGCCTTACGATTGTTTTCAGACACGCCCCAGGCGGCCCTGATCCAACCTTGGGCCTCTAGTCGATAGAGGGCGGGATAAAGTGAACCCTGTTCTACGCGCAAAATGTCCTGCGACATTTGCTGGATGCGATCGGCGATGGCGAGGCCATGTCGCGCACCGTGTTGGAGCGCTTTCAAAATCAACATGTCCAGTGTCCCGTAAACCAGGTCCGGTTTCTCTTTTGCCATAAGGGTTGCTTGACCTAGACAGTCTTGGTGAGGAACCGTTCAATCTTTCCACTAGACTGTCAAGTGGAGACTGTAGAGACAGGCGTATCGCCTGCACTGAAGTTGGACGCGCTCGCCGCAGCGGGCGCCTCTATTATGATTCAGGTGCTTGGCACAAGCACCTCTACAACTGCTGATGTTGCCGGTAACTACCGCAGCACCGCTTTGTGGAACTCGTACCAATCGTCGAGATTGTTCAAGTTTACCGCGTCCTTCGGAGCGGAAGCGTCATCCGCCAACCGGCAATTGCCCAGGATTTCCTTTCTCGTCTCGTCGTCGTGATTATAACCGCGCACGCCGGCATTATGTTTCTCGATTGCCTGTGAGTTCAACGACTTCGCGTTTTTCTTCACAAAGGCTTCGAACTCCGGATAGGTCGGTTTGTTTTGTCTGATGTAATCTTTGACCGCCTGTTCCTGAAGGCCAAGGTTGGCGCAAGTTATGGCGTCAAAACCTCGGCCGATGCCGGGATAGCCGGGAGCAAGTTTACCCGCGGCTTCCAGTGAGACTTTCTGCCACATCCGCGGCAGATGCAGCACACCAAGTGGTCCGGCCACGCCGGAACTGATTAACGGAACGTATGTATCGCTCATAATAAGTTGATGGTTGATTGACTTCTTACACCCGCACCAAACACAAAGACAGCTCCGGCTGGGCGATTTTCACGTTATTTCGGACGCTTCGCTTTCGCGGCCAGGGCCCGCTGAATCGCGAAGGCGTTAAGGATTTCCGGATTTCCTTGTGCCCACGCGTTATCAATCGTTACGCGCTTGAAGCGCCATTTCTGTCCGTCGCGCATCAATTCGCAATCGTAGCGATTCATCAAAAGAGCATTCTCCGATCCGCGGCGTGAACCTTGCCGCGGCATGAAATGCTGCGACATGACATAGGCATACAACGTCGCCGACTCATCACTAATCTCGATTTGCAGATTGCTGACTGTGTGACTCGTGTCGAGTGGGCCCAGCAAGGGAATGAGTGCATCCACGATGGCTTGACGGCCCGTCAGTTTGGGAAAGTCCAGTTGCAGCTTTTTTCCTGCAGGTCCGAAATCGAAGATGCAATCTTCCGCGAACGCCGATGCCAGCGAATCGGCATCGCCATGGTCGAGACCGAACGCGTAGCGATGCAGCGCGTCCGCGATTTCATATCGATCACAGGCCAGTTGTGCCAGGTCCGTGCTCATCGCTGCCGATTCTAAGCATTTAACAGCTAACTGCAAAAACGCAGCGGTGAATCTAAGAAAGGCAAAACTCGATGGCTTTAAGCCATCAAGTTTAAACTGACTCACACGCTTCTGCCGTTTACCAAGACGGGACGACAAATCGGACTGGCGGATCGTTCTTAATTCAGCACGAAGGCGAGGGCGACGATGAGGGCGATGACAAATGCCAATGTTCCGTAGACGATTCGATTCTGCAGACGCGCGCGGCGGGCGGCGGCGGCATAGGGCATCCGGGAGAAGGTGACCATGGCATAGAGGGGCAGGTAAATGCCGGGTAGCAAACCTTCGAGAAAATGATCGAGCTTCTTCTTCGCGCGGAAAACTCGCGACGCGGTTTTGTCGCGCATCTCGATAAAATTTTCGATTGCGAGATCTGCGAGCGCGTCTGTGTTCTCTTTGCGACGGCTGAAATATTCAGCGAACGCGCGGTCCCGATTCTGTGGAAATTGTGCCAGGCATTTATCCAGTACGACGCAATCTTCGAAGGCAGCATTCATTCCTTGACCGTAGAACGGTACCACCGCATGGGCGGCATCGCCGACTAGCGCAACCTTGTCCTTATAGAGCCAAGGTGCGCAACGGATTGTCACGAGCGAACCGGTTGGATTAGTTTTGAAATCCTCCAGCAGTGAAGGCATGAGCGGTACGGCATCGGGAAATTCTTCCGCGAAGAAACGGCGAATTGCGTCATCCGTCTTCGTGGTGGCGAAGCTGCGCGGCCCTTCGAATTCCCAAAAAAGCGTGCAAGTGAACGAGCCATCCGGATTCGGCAGCGCAATCATCATGAAACTTTTGCGTGGCCAGATGTGGAGCGCGTTCCTCTCCATTTGCCACGAACCATCGGCCCGAGGCGGAATAGTGAGCTCCTTGTAACCGTGGGCGAGGTAGCTTTCATCGTAAGTGAAACCCGAAATTTTTTTCTGCATTGACTGGCGAACGGCGGAGAAGGCGCCGTCCACACCGATAACGGCATCGCCATAGGCTCTAACGATTTTGTGCGGTGGTGCGGCCGACCCGCCCTCGCTTGGCTTCGGTGTGGCGATCACGGCCGCCTCTACCGAAGCTATCTCAAGATATGCAATCGCTTGTTCGAGATCGATTTCGATGCAGCGATGGTTGAAATGGACGCGAACATTCGGATAGCGCTGCGCCGCTTCGATAACGGTGGTGTTAAGCGCGGCGCGACCAATGGAGTTGATGAATTTGTTTGGATCGCGGTCGTAAGGTGAGAAATGAAGGTCGCCGGATTTGTCATGGATCATACGGCCGCGCATGGGAATGGCATGACGGAGTACTTCATCGGCAATGCCGAGTTGTTCGAGCGCGTAAATTCCGCGAGTCGAAAGCGCGAGATTGATCGAGCGTCCCCCAATGATATTTCCCTCGCGCGGATCACCGCGTCGCTCGTAAAGCTCGACCTCGTAGCCGTGCCGGCCAAGATAAGCCGCCAGTAACCCACCGGCGAGGCCACTGCCAATAAGGACAAATTTCCCGGGCATGGTTCAAAATCCTTACCCGGGGATGACCGGGATATCACGGCTTTTTCCTGGTGCTGACAGTCGATCTCTGACTTCCGGCCCGACATTTGGCACCGTGACTGCTCCCCCAAGCGAGCATCATAATGAAATCCGAGTCACATTCCCAAGGACTTGAGCCTCATGCCAATAGTCTCCAGCTGAAAGCCATTCTGGTGGTCGATGATGATCAGCAACTTGCCTCGGCTTTGCAATGGATCCTGGCGGACGAGAATTTTTTGGTCGATGTCGCCTTCGACGGCAGAGCGGCGCTCCTAAAGGTCAAGGCGCATGAGTACGATGCCGTCATCTGCGATTTGAAAATGCCCCGCCTGCGCGGGGATGAGTTTTATCTTCAAGCAAAGGAACTACGCCCCTCACTGGCCGATCGCTTCATTTTCATCACCGGGTTCGCCACCGATGCAAGAATCGCGCTTTTCTTAACCAAGCACGACGTCAAGTACCTAGTGAAACCTTTCGCGATTCAAGGACTGATCACTTGCGTTCGGCAATTGCTTTGCTGATTTAACCGTCGCCAGGCGGATGACTAGTTCGATCCCGGGCCATTGGCGGAGAAGTTGCCTCCCTTCGGGGGCATCATCGCGCAGTTAAGGATTGTCGAATACGCATTCAACGTCGTACTCCAATTTAGGTTCGCGCGTTCGTCGTGCGTCATCCCGAGTCGCGCAGACGATGAGGGATCTCACGATTACAGGGTGGAAAGCCGATTCGGCTTGGGTGGTCAACGACCATTGGCGAGGTCCCTCGCTTGCGCTCGGGATGACAGAGTGTATGCGCGGAATCCAAAATGATATCGCGTCTTGCGTCATCTCATTCTGGGGCGCACGGTTCTAAAAGAGGAAATGCAAGGACATAAGAATTCTATCCCCGGTTCTGAGCCACCGGAAGAGATTGGCGCGGCAAAATTGCGCGCCCCAGATCGTGTGGCGGCGGGGGTACGAGCGGTCACCGAAAGTTTGAAATTCACATTTCGCGAGAGTGGGTTCACTCGCGGCCTTCGCGATTGGTTTAAGATCAATCAGAAGGACGGTTTCGCTTGTCAGAGCTGTGCCTGGCCGAGCCCGGATGTCGATCCGCATATGTTTGAATTCTGCGAAAACGGCGTCAAAGCATTAACGAGCGAGGCAACGCGGAAAAAGATCACGCCTGATTTCTTTCGTGAGCATTCGATTGCGGATCTGCAGGCGCGAACGGACCACTGGTTGGAACTGCAAGGGCGTCTGGTCCATCCCATGGTCAAGCAGGCGGGTGCGACTCATTACGAAGCGATAAAATGGGACGAAGCTTTCGCGCTGATGGCTCGGGAACTAAATGGGCTGGAAACGCCAAATGCCGCGGCTTTCTATACCAGCGGGCGAACGAGTAACGAAGCCGCGTTTCTCTACCAACTTTTCGTTAGACAATTTGGGACTAACAATCTGCCTGATTGCTCGAACATGTGCCATGAATCAAGTGGCGTGGCATTGAGCGAAAGCATCGGCATCGGCAAGGGCTGTGTAAAGGTGGAAGACTTTGAGCAGGCCGACGGCATTTTCATTCTTGGGCAAAATCCGGGAACGAATCATCCACGGATGATGACCACGTTGGAGCGGGCGAAAAAGAATGCCGCCACCATTGTTGCGATCAATCCAATGCCGGAGCCGGGATTGATGGCAGTGGTTAACCCGAATCCGCAGGAGTACCGAAATCCGTTAACCTACGCGGCTAAGATGCTGTTCAACAAAGGGACGCCGTTGAGTGATCTTTGGCTGCCCGTGCGCATTAACGGAGACCTGGCGGCGATGCGCGGAATCATGAAAGAGATGCTCGCAGAGGAGGAGAGCAAGGCGGGCTCTGTGTTTGACCGCGAGTTTATCGAACGATACACCGTGGGCTTCGATGCTTTCGTTGAGAATTTACGCGCAACTGCCTGGGACGACATTATCGAGGGAAGCGGATTGACCCGCGATCAAATTCGGCAAGCCGCTCGAATCGCGATGCGATGCAAACGCATCATCTGTTGCTGGGCGATGGGACTGACCCAGCACAAAAACGCGGTTGCTACCATTCAGGAAGTGATGAATTTTCTCCTGCTAGGCGGTCACATCGGCCGGCCTGGCGCAGGCCCGTGTCCGATACGTGGCCATTCCAATGTGCAAGGGGATCGCACCATGGGCATCTGGGAGCGGATGAACGATTCGTTTCGGGAAAAACTTGGCCGCGAGTTTCAATTTGCGCCGCCCCAAGAACGTGGATGCGACACGGTCGAAACGATCAAGCAAATGCAGAACGGCAAAATTCGTTTCTTCTTTGGAATGGGTGGGAATTTTTTGATCGCTTCACCCGATACCGAATACACAGCTCGAGCCTTGCAGAGTTGCCGCCTGACGGCACACGTCTCTACGAAACTAAATCGCTCGCATTTAATCACCGGCGAGGTAGCCCTGATTCTTCCTTGTTTGGGCCGATCCGAGATTGATCGCCAGGAATCTGGTGAGCAGTTCGTTACGGTCGAAGACTCGATGGGTATCATCAATCCATCGCGCGGGCATGCCGAGCCCGCGAGCAAATATCTGCGGAGCGAACCGTGGATTATCGCCGGGCTGGCTAAGGCTACCTTGGGAACGCGCACGACCGTTGACTGGGATGGTTTGATCGCGGATTACGATCGCATTCGCGATCGCATCGAGCGTGTTGTTCCCGGGTTCGAAGATTTCAACAGGCGAATTCGCGTCGATGTTTTCTATCTGCCGAATGCCGCGCGTGACAAACGCGAATTCAAGAACAAGGAGGGCAAAGCGAAATTCATCGTTTCAGACTTACCGCGGCGTGAACTTGGGCCCGGGCGATATTTGATGACGACGGTTCGCAGCCACGACCAGTTTAACACTACGATTTACGGCCTGAGCGATCGCTATCGCGGTGTTTATAATGGACGCCGTGTCATTTTTATGAATAAAGATGACGTGAAAAGCGCGGGCTTGCAGCAGGGACAACTGGTCGATCTGACCAGTTATTACCGTAGTGAGAAACGAGTCGCGCGGCATTTCATGGTTGCGCCGTTTAAGATCGCGCGGGGTTGCACGGCGACCTATTTTCCCGAAGCCAATATCCTAGTCTCCGTCAATAGCTCGGCTGATCGGAGTAATACGCCGACGAGCAAGAGCGTTGTGATAAGCATTTCACCGTCGACTGATACTGCGGAAGCGGTAGATCAAATTCGGCGAGAAGCGCGTCTCTAGCGGGGCTCTATCAGCGCCGGATCTAAGGAAAATCGACGGTCACAGACCGCCGCTGCAGAAATTATTCGAGGATAATGCGTTCAGTGTGCGAGTAAATGTTAAACGAGGGCGGCCGAAGAAAACAAACCAAGGTTTGATTGCATTCACGCGCGAACTCCATCGCCAGGGTGGAGGGGGCTGAAACCGAAGCAACGATCGGAATCCCGGCAGAAAGCGCTTTCTGCACAATTTCAAAAGACGCGCGGCCGCTAACGAGAAGTATGCAACGTGTTAGCGGCAGTTCGCGATTAAGAAAAGCGCGTCCGATTACCTTGTCGACGGCATTATGCCGGCCAATGTCCTCCCTCACGAACCGTGATCTTCCATCCAATCCGAAAACGCCAGCTGCGTGAATGCCTCCAGTCCTGGCGAAGTCGCTTTGTCCCTCGCGTAATAGCGACGGTAGTAAAAGCAATGTTTCAACGTCGATGCGAATGTCCTTTACCGATTCAATTACCGGGAAATCTTGACGGATCGCACCGATGCTTTCCTTGCCGCAAATACCGCAACTCGATGAAATGGTCCCGAAGCGTTGGACAGAGTTGAGTTTAACCTTTGTGGCATCGGCCAGGGTGATGATTATGATGTTGTCCCGGTTTCGTGCGCCAACGGGACGCGAAAAGTTGGCGATCTGATCGGGCGTTCGAATAATTCCCTCGGAAACGAGAAAGCCGGCCGCCAATTCTTCGTCGTGTCCGGGTGTCCGCATCGTGGTGGCGATGGGCTTGCGGCCGATCCGAATCTCGAGGGGTTCTTCAATGGTGAGATCGTCGCGGTGATACTGCAGGGTGCCATCCCGCTGTCGCCGAATAATCTGACCCGACCCGATTCCGTCTTCTTTCACTGGTTTGGTGGTAATGTTATTATGGCGCTGGTGGAGATCTGTCACATTTACATTTCACGTGGGCACAATTTTGTCGGGCACCATGGACTTGAGCCCGATGACTTCCCGATGATCGAGTTGCCGACGGTTGAATGCGTAGCGGGCCGTGGGCTTCATGGCGACCGCTACTTTGATTTCAGAGAAGACTACAAGGGACAGATCACGTTTTTCTCGCTCGAGGTTTTCGATGAACTGTGCGGCGCATTAGAAGTGGAAGGGATCGTTCCCAGCGCCGTGCGGCGAAATGTCTTTACCCGCAACGTCGATCTTAACGAATTCATCGGCCGGGATTTCGAGGTACAAGGCATTCGTTTTTACGGGACGGAGGAGAGCCGTCCCTGCGACTGGATGAATCGCGCGATTGCCCCGGGAGCCAAAGAATTTCTCAAAGGTCGGGGCGGCCTGCGTGCTCGCATTTTGACAGATGGCACGTTGCATTCGACCGCGCAGATTGCAGAGCGGGTCGAATGAATATCAGCGCCGTGTTGGTCGCCGGCGGCGAATCGCGCCGGATGGGGCAGGATAAGGCGACATTGACCTTCCGCGGAAGAGCGCTCTGGGAAATTCAACTCGATTTGTTGCGGAAATTGCGGCCGAGAGAAATCTTCCTTTCAGCCCGGAGCGATCCGGTGTGGCGGCCGGCCGACGTGCATTTCGTTCCAGACCAGACGCCTTCGCGGGGTCCGTTAAGCGGGCTCGCGGCAACTCTCCCGCGAATTCGAACAGATCATTTGCTTGCTCTTGCCATCGACATGCCGTTGATGACCGAAAATTTTTTGCGTTCGCTTTGCGACGTCCTCAAACCTTCTCACGGTGTCGTTCCGATGATCGGTGATCGCGCTGAGCCATTGGCTGCGATCTACCCGAAAGCTGCCAATGGCGATCTGATTGCGGCTCTTTCCGGGTCCGACTTTTCGCTTCAATTACTGGCGAAGAGACTGATTGCCGCCGGCAAACTACGTCTCGTTAGCGTGTCTAAGAATGAAGAAAATTGCCTTCGAAACTTCAACAGGCCCGGCGATTTTATGTGAGCTTGTTTTTGCCAGTTACTTTCGGCGCATTCCGAGAATGCTGACGAAAAAACTGGAGAAGACGGTTTGAAAGCCGAGCGCGACAAGCGTGGCCCCGGGAACGACGAAGCGCATGGTGTAGGCGTAGTCCAAATGGCCGAACCCCGTCAGCCACCATTGGCGAATTGCAGCCAGGAGTAACGCGCTGCCTGCAAGCAGCGCGAGTCCTGCTACGACCAGGCCACGTTCCAAATTCACCAACTCAAAAAAGCGTTCCAAATGCCGATCTGGCGGGAGGAAACCTTCGGTAACAGCAAAGGTTTTGGCGAAAACAGCAAAGAGAATGCATTGATAGCCGCACAAGATCGCCAGGCTGGCGAACAGAAGGGTGTGAGCGTCGAAGCTACCGCGCCCGATGCTTAGGCCGGGCATCGCTAGCAGATAGCCAAGCAGACCGAACGCTATGAAAATCACACTGGGAGCCACGAACAACCAACGCGGGCTGCACATTAGAAAATATCGGAACGTGCGCCAACCATCACGAAACGTTTTCAAGTGCGGCGCGTGTGAGGTGCGTCCGTCGGGATGAAGCGTAATCGGGACCTCGGTAATTTTTTCGCCGAGCAGACTGGCTTTGATAATCATCTCGGTGGCAAACTCCATTCCGGTGCACCGCTGATCGAGTCGCCGGTACATGGCTTTGCTAAAGCCGCGCAGGCCACAATAAACGTCGTTCACCGGAGCCCGGAACCATTTGCGAACAAGGAACGAAAAGAACGGGTTCCCGATCCACCGGTGCAGAAACGGCATGGCCCCGGGTCGAATCGAACCGCCGCCGGCTGGAAGTCTGCAACCTTGGACTAAATCGAAGCCAGCCCGCAATTTTTCAACGATCTTCGGGATCTCAAGGAAATCATAACTGGCATCGGCATCTCCGATGATTACGAATCGGCAGCGCGCTGCCGCAATTCCTCCCATTAACGCATTTCCGTAGCCCGGTTCGTTGACTAGGATGACGCGCGCTCCGTGTTTCTCTGCGATACTGCGAGACGAGTCAGTGCTGCCATTGTCTGCCAGCACAACTTCGCCTGCGATATGATGTTCCCGCAGAGCTTGCTGAGCTTTCTCAATGCAGCCTGCAAGGGTTTCCTCCTCATTCAGGCAGGGAATGACTACTGACACTTCGATCGTCTGAGTCTTGTGTTCGCCTTCCATTAATTCACTTCAGCAGAATCAACTTAATTGTTTGTTTTGTTAGAGTAACTCCCAAGCACGAGACGTACTCATCGGCACGTACGAATGCGAGTCGTCAATGCGCATCGTTAGTGATAAAATAAAAGCCTTTTTGCGACATGCACAGCCGCGAACTGGTTAACTGCGCCGTCCTCATTGGATTTTTTGCCGCGCTTGCCATGGTCGCACCCGCTCGATTGCACGATCGGTGGCGGGCGTTTGAATGCGGACTTGGGAATCTTGCGCGCCATCGCACCTTGTGTTGGGTCGGACTGGGCGTCCTGGTTTTGTTGGTTCGCGCTGTTCTTCTTTCGGCCTGGCCGGTTCCCGGCCCATCCGTGTATGATGAGTTTAGCTATCTGCTTCAAGGTGATACGTTTTCGCATGGTCGTCTGGCCAACCCGGCGCACCCGCTTTGGCAGTTTTTTGAAAGCCCTTATGTCCTCCAGCAGCCGACTTACGCATCGCGTTTTCCGCCGGGGCCGGCACTGGCGATGGCAGCGGGGCAAGTCGTCTTCGGGCATCCGTGGTTCGGGGTTTGGCTGAGTGCGGGCGTGCTGGCGGCGGCACTTTGCTGGGCGCTGCAAGGTTGGTTGCCGCCGGGCTGGGCGCTCTTCGGCTCTGTCATCGGACTACCTCTATGTCTCTTCAGTTACTGGATGAACAGCTACTGGGGAGGCGCGGTGGCCGCAATCGGAGGCGCATTAGTAATCGGCGCATGGGCCCGTCTCACGCGGGGGAAGCAGCCGCGTTATGCCTGGCATTTTGGAATTGGAGCGGTGATCCTTGTCCTGGCGCGCCCATTCGAGGGGCTATTATTACTGATTCCGGCGCTTATCGCCCTGGGGATGGCAAACCGAACTCCCCGCGTGTGGTTACCAATCGTGTTCATCGGAGTTACCGGTGCTTCCTGGCTTGCATATGACAATTACCGCGTCACCGGGCATCCGCTGCGTTTACCTTACCAAGAGTATTACCAGCAATATGAGACAGTGCCGCCCTTTTCCATCATGCCGATTTCCAAGACACCGCGGCGACATTTCGATCTTGAACCGAGGATGCGTGAAACATATCACCGAGTGCGAAGCTGGGGCCTACTGGCCGATCGCCCTTTGGATTGGCTCGTTCTACTGCGAATCTACTACGGCAACCTGATTTGGCTATTTCCGCTGGCGGCGTTTGCGCCAGCTCTTTGGCGTTCTAAGAGAACACGATTTGCAGCAACGCTGGTGCTGATAATCGGAGCAGCATCGCTGATCGAGGTTTGGTGGTATCCGCACTACGGGGCGCCGTTTACCGCAGTGCTACTGTTACTTGCGGCACAATCATTACGGTATCTGCGTCATTGGAAGTACCATGGCCGCGAGGCGGGGCGTTTTCTCGTGAGCGCGATGCCGGTTGCGGTGCTGGCGCTAATGATTGCATCTGAGGGAAAGGCGATTACGACACACCGTACGGTGGATCAATTCCACGCGAAGTCGGGACAAAAAGAAAACGTCGAGAAAGAGTTACTGGAGAAGCATCCTGGGCAGCACGTAATATTTGTGCGTTTCACGGGTGACTCCAATTCGTATCGAGCATGGATTTATAACCCGGCGGATATCGATGCCGCTCCAGTGATCTGGGCTAGGGATCTGGGAGCGGTCGAAAACAAAAAGCTCATGCATTACTACGCGGAACGATCGTTTTGGCTTTTTCAACCGGCGGAGTCGATGAACCTCACTCCCTACTAGCTGCCTTCTTGCACAAGAATTTTCGCGAAACGCCAGACTTCGTGAAAGGTATTGTAGAGTGGCGTGGGCGCGACACGGATCACGTTGGGTTCGCGGAAGTCGCATGTCATACCGGCAGCTTCAAGTTTGCCAAATACTTCCTTGCCGTGCTCATGCACCAGAATTGAGAGTTGGCAGCCACGTTCAGTTTCTCTTCTTGGAGTGATAACCGTATAGCCCTTCTTCAGTTGCCTATGCGGCTCAGACTGCCGGTCCAGCACTGACTCTAACAAGAATTGGAGATAGCTCGTTAACCGGATCGATTTCTCTCGCAGCGGCTTCATCCCGCCGGCTTCATCGAAAATGGCGAGCGAAGCGCGGAGCGGCGCCATCGCCAGGATCGGTGGGTTACTGACTTGCCAGCCATCGGCGGACGGAACGGGAATAAACTCGGGCTCGAGCTGCATGCGGAAACGGGTATTGGGATCGTTGCCAAACCAACCCGCCAGACGTGGCAAATCAGTATTGGTAGCATGCCGCTCGTGTACAAAAGCGCCCGCCACCGCCCCGGGACCGGCGTTCAAATATTTGTAGGAACACCAAATCGCGAAATCGACATTCCAATCATGCAGCGAAAGCGGGACATTGCCGATGGCATGGGCAAGATCGACGCCCACCGCGATTCCATGCTTCTGCGCCGCCGCCGTGATTGTCGGAATGTCGAATAATTGCCCCGTGAAAAAATTCACCCCGCCGATCAGCACGACCGCCAGCTCGGCTGCGTGCTTTTCCATTAAATCGAGAATTCCTTCGGTTCGCGCCGTCAGTTCGCGTTTGCGCGGACTCGCCAATATGAGTGCCTCCTTCGGATCCAATTCGTGATGGAGAATCTGAGTTTTGACAGCGTAGGTATCAGAGGGGAACGCCGGATCCTCCATCAGGATTTTGAAACGCGATTTGGTCGGGCGATAGAAAGTCGCCATCATGAGGTGGAGGTTGACCGTCAAGCTGTTCATACAAATGACCTCGTTGGGCTTTGCCCCAACCAGTCGTGCTGCCGGCTCGCGTAATGTCTCGTGATACGAATACCACGGCGTCTTTCCTTCTAAGTGAGCGGCGACGCCGAGCGTTGCCCAATCATGTAGTTCCTGCTCGACGATTTGCTTGGCCGACTTCGGCATCAAACCTAGCGAGTTGCCGGCGAAATAGATCAGCGGTTTTCCATTTTTGCCAAGCGGTAGATGGAACCGCTCGCGAAAAGATCGAAGCGGATCTTGGACATCGAGCTCCTTGGCGAAGTCTTCGTCAGCAGAAAACTGCATAACCGATCTTAACGCAGCATTTTGGGCAGCGCACGCAAACGCCACTCCGGCACGCGCCTCACGTGCAATCGCCCGTCCGGCTCGCACTTGCGACGTCCTCGCCGCAAAGTGTTCCTGCTGTTAGAATAATTTCCGGTGGAGACAATATGAACGGCGCAATAATCGCGCTCGACATGGCGTTAATGATTTGAGACTAGCGATAAATCTGTAGCCGCCATGCGATTGCCCAGCATCATTATCTGTCTCTCGATTTTTACAGTTATCTGCGCGGTGGCAGAAAATAATCCCGCAATAGGGTCGCCGCAGAAAAAACGGATTGTTATTGCGGCGAAAACGTTGTTTGACCGCCGCGGCAAGGTTCTGCGCGACACGCGCATCGTGGTTGAAGGATCAAAGATTGTTGCACTCGATCCCAAGGCGATGCCGGTGGATTACGACCTGCGCGCCTTCACAGTGATGCCCGGCTGGATCGACTCACATGTTCACATCACCTGGAGTTTCGGCGAGAACGGTAAGAACGCGGGTGCTGACGAGACGACGCAATTCGCCGCCTACCAAGCAGCGTCGAACGCCTGGCGGACCCTGATGGCGGGCTTTACGACGGTGCAGAGCGTTGGCTCGCCGACAGACGTCCCGTTGCGCGACGCGATCGCGAAGGGCGAAATGCCGGGACCACGTATTCTGACCGCCATTGAGCCACTCGAAGGAAAAGGCGAGGAGACTGGAACGCCGGATGAGATTCGCGCATTTGTGCGCAAGCAGAAGGCAGCCGGGGCAGATCTGATTAAAATTTTTGCCTCAGCCTCAATCCGTCAGGGTGGGGGCATGACTCTCTCACAAGACCAACTCAACGCTGCTTGTGACGAGGCGAACAAACAAGGCATACGCACACTCGTCCATGCTTACAAAGATGCGGTGCGCGTAGCCACACTCGCCGGTTGCACCGAGATCGAGCACGGCACACTGGCGGACGACGATTCTCTAAAACTGATGGCTGAACACGGCACATACTTCGATCCGCAAGCTGGTCTCGTAATCGAGAATTATCTCGCCAACAAGCAACGGTTCCTCGGAACGCTCGGTTACACCGAAGAGGGTTTTGCCGCGATGGAACGCGCGTTATCGCTCGATCACGACATTGTTCGTCGCGCCGTGAAGACTCCCGGCCTGAAAGTCGTGTTCGGTACGGACGCAGTGGCGGGCGCGCACGGCCGCAATGCCGAAGAGTTCATCGATCGGGTGCGCGATGCTGGCGTAGAACCGATGCGCGCAATGATTTCAGCACAGTCGCTTGCCGCAGAAGCGATGCGTTTGGGCGATCGTATCGGCTCCATCGCGCCTGGCTATGAGGCCGACATCATCACGCTCGACGGCGATCCTCTCAAAGACATCACTGCGGTACGGCGTGTCACTTTCGTGATGAAAGGCGGCATCGTTTACAAGCAGGTCGCCCGCAGCGCGATCCCGACTTATGGGACGACCAACCCTGAGCACTAACGGGTTCTGACCTCTCAGCTCTCAACTATCGACGTGCTTCGGGCATCTCCATAAATTCGATGGTTGTGCCGTCCGGATCGCGGACGTAAACAACGCGTTTTCCGGTGTTAGGACCCGCTGTGATCGTTTGCGGGTTTCCCGCTGGTTTCCAACCGGAGGCCGCGATTGTATTTAGGATCGCTTCAAGTTTCTCGACCGTGAATGCGACATGAACTGATCCGACGTCGCATGGTCTGAGATCGATCCGTTTTCGCTCTGCGGGGGCGGTGTATTCGAGCAATTCAATTTTGTGGCCGTAGCCTTTGAGGACGGCGATTGAAATCTCAGCGCCAGCTACACCGGTAATTTCGCTGGCCAGCTTGCCAGTTTGATGGGGACGATGCGAAAGCTCGAACCCAAGGACATCGCGCCAGAAGGCGAGCGAGCGCTCAAGATTCGAAACGGTAATACCGGTGTGGTCTGCCGCAATGATATGGAATGGCATTGTTTCAAAACGTCCAACGTTAAACTCCGAAAGTATTCGCGAGCAGGTGCCGAACGTCCAACACCGAATGAAAGATAAGCGCGCGCTGCGCGCGACAGGTTTCGGCGGCAGGTCCGAACCGGATTGGCGTAGAGGACGATTGTTACTTCACCGTCGCGATCACTTTAAGCTCGATCGCGATTGGTGTGGGCAAAGCGGTGATTTCGATCGTTGTGCGGGTCGGATTCGGTTTGCCATCGCCAGCGAAATGTTCGGCGTAGAGTTTGTTGTAGATCGGAAAATCCTTTTTCATGTTGGTCAGAAAGACGGTGACATCGACAATGTCGTTCCACCTTGCGCCCGCGTCTTCGAGCACTAGTCGAACATTTTCAAAAACCGCGCGGCATTGTTTTTCGATGTCGTAACTCAAAATGTTGCCATCCGCATCGAGAGTGACACCGGGAATTTCTTTGCTGCCACGGACCCGTGGCCCGATCCCGGAGAGAAAAAGAAAATTGCCAACGCGTTTGGCGTGCGGAAAGGCACCTACCGGTTCCGGTGCCCGTTTACTTTGAACATTTTCGCTCATTTCAGGCGAAATTTCTGGGCCCGCCAGGGCATAACTTCGGCCGTAAAAATGGAGTTATCTTTATCGACTGCCAGCGAATGGGGATCGAAATGTCGTCCTTTATCCGGAGCTGGTCCGTCCAGGGTGCCAAGCACTTTGCCGTCGCGGTCAATTTTCAGGATTCGGCCAGCAATTGCATCGGACATGTAAATGAAATGGTCGGGCGTGACGAAAAGCCCATACGGATGACCGACCTTCCATTCGCGCAGGTAGCGGCCGTTCAAGTCGAAAATTTGGATCCGCCCGTTTTCGCGGTCACCCACGTAAACCAAATCGCCATCGATCGCAATCGAGTGTGGAAGATCAAACTGCCCCGGCCCGCCACCTTTCATTCCCCACCCGAGTAACACGTTACCGTATTTGTTGAATTTCAAGACGCGTGAATTGCCTTCGCCATCAGCGACATAGAAATTTCCCTCGCGATCGAAGGCGATGTCGGTCGGCTGATTGAAGTGAAGAACATCGTCGCCCGGCGTTCGCATTCGGCCTAACGACAACAAAACTCGGCCTTCCGGACTGAGCTTCAGAACCAGATGGGAACCGACATCCGTCGTCCCAAATATTATCGTCGGCGTCCACCCGCACCGTGTGGGCCGTGACAAAGAGATCATCGGCGATGCTGCGAATGAATTTCCCTGAAGCATCAAACTCCATCAACGGATGTTTGCCGCGATGAAACACGTAGATGTGGCCCTTGGAGTTTACCGCCACACCAGCGACCTCTACGAAATGTTCGGCCGATGGTAATTGAAAGAAGTCCGGGACCGCTTCGTAACTGAGCCTTGGAATCGGTTCCTCGCCACTGAGGGGGAAGGTGGTAATGAGAAACGCAGCCAGAGTTGGCCATCGCCACCACTTCATCGGAGTGCTCATGTTTTGGGGAGTTGCGCGCGAACTTTCGGGCTTCCGTTCATGAATTCAATCGCAGAAGCAGTCGCTGCGTTGTTCTCTATTTGAAAATGAGATGCGCAATCCGCGTTTCAAGGCCGTAATAGATCATCCAAAGCGCGGTCAAATCGAATGCGGCGTGCGCGATCATTAACGTGAAAATCTGTCCGCTTACGGCAAAGATCGAGCCGAATATCAATCCGGTCATAAATGCTTGTTCGGCCCCCGGAATTCCTTGCTCGGGATAGTGAACGGACGCGAACAAAATCGAAGTGATGAGAACGATCGTGATTTTTGCCCACACGCTTTGTCCGAACAATTTGGCGAGCCGTTCGAACATCCACCCGCGGTAGAAAGTTTCCTCGCCGAAACCGGCGATAACAATCATTGTGTAAATCATCACCGGAATCACGGCCGGATTGCCGGTAACGAAGTGATACGCCTGATTAATCGGTGGCGCGCCAAAGAGCGGCATCACCATCGCTTTCATCATAACCTTCAGGGCGATGCCAAACACAATTCCGGTCGCAACTGTCTGGCTCCAGCTGCGCGGTCGCACATAACCAATCTCGCGCCATGCCGTGTCTGAAATTTTCACCCAGATCAGGACCAAAATCGCGCTCAGCGGAGGCATGATGAAATTGCCGCCCAGGATGATGAGAATGGCGAGGATTCCGATCGGGCCGAATCCACGAAGATGCGCGGCGAACTTGTCGTTAGCTTGAGCCGGAGAAAGAACTTCGGGAAAACGCGAGCGCTCGAATGATTCAGCCATGAGTCCTTCTTTTAACGTGGATCACGCAAATGAACATGGCTTTCCAACAGCGAGAGAATTGAGTCTCTCAGCAATCAACTCCTTTGCGGGGCGTACTTTTCAAACTTAGACAGCTTCGGATCCATGTGATCCCATGGCTGCGCGTCCGATGTAAAAATTTCGAACTGCGGCTTGAATAAGTTCGGATCATCCAGGCTCGAGGCGGTGATGCCTTGTCCTTCTGAACTGATGCCGCCGAAAAGTCGAGAACCACACTCCGGGCAAAAGGCGCGCTTGTTGTGACCCATCGCTTCACTCGGGGTGTCGTAGTAATGCGGCGCACCTTTTGTGATCTGGAAGGCGTTGGCCGGTACGTAGACGACTGCGGTGTAGGGGCCGCCGCTTGCGCGCTGGCAATCGCGACAATGACAATTGAACATCACGATCGGCTCGGCATTACATTCGTAACGAATCGCGCCGCAGGCGCAGCCGCCGGTGAATGATGTTGGCATTGGGTCAATGGTGGTTATGTCCTGCAACAGCCGGAGGCGGCGATGGTCGAAAGCGTTTCATCGAGCGTTCCCGGGCCTTCATCGCTTCTATCTCGCGATTACGAGGCGGGGCGTTTGTGATCAGCGAATCTAATAACTCGTGCGCGGCCGCGGTTACTTTGTCTACGGCGCGATGGAAAGCTTCTTCATTTGCTTTGGAGGGTTTCGTAAAGCCGCTCAGTTTTCGAACGAACTGAAGAGAGGACGCCCGGATCTCGTCTTTCGTGGCTGGCGGCGAAAAATTGTGAAGTGTTTTAATATTTCGGCACATAGAATTTTCTTGTTGTTTATTAGAGGATTGTCTCGTCGCTTTCGATCATTTCAAGCTTCGACTAAGGAATTTGAAGACGTCACTTTCCCATTGATCGACCGCTATATAGACAAAATTGTGTCCATCGTCCGAGGTTTTGCCCACTGGCGGATAAATTCTCAGGAGATGCGACCTGCCCAGCTTATCGAGTTCCTCAGCCATGATTTTGCCGGGAATGGTCGAGTAGTCGTTCGCTGCATGGACGAGCATGATGGGGCTATTCGTCTTGCGCACGGCAGCCAATAAGCGCTCGCGGAGTTCGGACGAGTTTTTCCAAGATGCGGCCGACGCGCCGAAAGTGACCGCGGCTCGCACGCTGCTGTCTCGCTCGGCCGCAAGTAAAGTAAGCTGTCCGCCAAAAGAGTGTCCGGCCATCGCGATCCGGTGTGAATCGATTGAGGGGAGGTTCTTTAAGAATGTCAAACCAGCGATGACGTCATCGAGATGATCCGTGGTCACCAGAACGAACTGCAAATGCTGCCGCGCTTCCTTTCCCCTGGCCGCCTCCTCGCTCTGCAAAACATCTTGCATGAAAGGACCTTGATCTGCGGATAGCCCCTGACCGCGGCGAAAAAGATAAAGAAAGGCGTATCCATGCTTAACAAATATCGGGCCGAGTTTTTCGGCTGCCTCGGTCATCGTAAACGGACCTGTATGTGCGGCATCGAAGCTACCGGAACCGTGATTGAATAAGACGACAGGAAAAAGATCGGTACCTCTCGGTCGCCAAAGGAATGCCTTCAGCCGAAGCGTGCCGCTGGGAACGACAACTGTTTCGTGCGCAAGGGCTGCTGTCTCGTCTGCAGCGGTTGCGATCCGCACTAGCATAAGCAGCAATGCCAAGGCCGCGACTTTCAACACAACTCTGCGGTTTCGATTCCGGAACTGGTCACCATCACGGCCACACTAACCGCCGGCGATCGCGCCCATAATAAAAAATGGCTCCGTTCCGTTGGCTATCGCATCCGGCAATGGAGCGTCCGGCGACTCATGCGAAATGTCTTCACCGCAGGCGAAGAAACGAACGAGGGAACGACGCTTTAACGTGTCGTGGTCGCGGATAGTGCCGCGCAATGCAGGATATTTCGCTTCCATTGCATCAATCACGGATTTCACCGTTGCCCCGCCATTAAGATCGACCTGCACCTCGTCGGTCACGCGTGCCAGCGTGCGGAGGTGATGTGGAAGAACGACGCGAATCATGGCTGCACGTTTCACCAATGCCTCAACGTATGCGAGCAGTCAAAGGCTCACAGCTCGGCTCCGACTGCATCCGCCATGCGGCGATACTAGCTGCTATGATCCAGGGTCCCAGCGCGAATAGCCGCGCATCGGGCTCCCACATCGTGAACGCACAGACGTTCCCGGATGCATGGAAGAGCATTGCCGAAACTACGCTGCCCCGCGTGCGCATCATGATTAGTGTCATCACCATCGACCACGCTATCAACTCGAGAGCGAACGGTATGAACCCAGTCCCATATTGCGGCGTTCCGCTGATGATAAAGAGCGGCAGGTGCCAAAGCGCCCACGCGAAACCGAGGGCCAGCGTTCCCACGATCGGTCCCAACCGTCCCACCAATCGCGGTAGGGCAAAGCCACGCCATCCTGGTTCCTCGCCGAGAACGACGGTTAGCTGGCCGAGCAGGAGCGCTGCGATGGTTCGCGGTGGGTGATGAAAAAACGAATCGTGGGCCAAATGAAAGCCCAGAGAGATCGCGTCACGCACCAGGTAGATGATGGGCGGAACGCAGATCGCGAGGATTGCCCATCGAAATGGTACTTGGCGCGTAATCCGGCGGTAAATGCTCCTAGCTCAGCGCGTCCACCTTCCACCGCTGTGCTCACGAGCGCCGATCCGTGAGGCGCGAGCACAGCTGTCAAATAGAGCCAGCGTCCAGGCCCCGCGAGAGGAGAGAAGTGCCGGGCGAAGAGCGTAATCCAAGCAGCCCAGCTAATCGCGTATGCAATGAGAAAGAACATCGCAATTCGCGAGTCCTTTAGATGCGTACTGTCTACTGCGAACAATCTCGCTGCCTTGGCGATTCGCTCGTCCAGTTGAATCTCGGCGCCCAACGCAAGTACTTCCTTCCTTCGCGAGCGACGTTCACGAATTGACTTACTATGTCCCCAAGTCAGTGCACGATTATGGAAGCGTCTGCACTTCGACCGATAGGACGGCCGGAAGATCACGCACAATCGATTTCCATGTGTTGCCGGAATCTGCCGATGCATAAACCTGTCCGCCGGTTGTGCCGAAATAAATTCCACACGGGTCGAGCGAATCGACCGACATGGCATCGCGCAGGACGTTTACGTAGCAATCTTTTTGCGGGAGGCCTTTCGTCAGTTCTTCCCATTCCTTGCCGCCGGTGCGGCTGCGATAAACGCGCAGTTTGCCATCGGGCGGGAAATGCTCGGAGTCGCTCTTGATCGGAACGACAAAAATCGTTTCCGGGTCGTGCGCGTGAACATCGATCGGAAACCCGAAATCGCTTGGTAGATTTCCGCTCACTTCCTTCCATGACTCGCCGGCGTCGTCACTCCTCATTACGTCCCAATGCTTTTGCATGAATAAGGTATTCGGCTTCGATGGATGCAGGGCAATTCGATGAACGCAATGACCGACTTCCGCGCTCGGATCTGGAATGTATTGTGAGTGCAAACCCTTGTTGATCGGTTTCCAACTTTTGCCGCCATCATCCGTCCGGAATGCGCCCGCCGCGGAAATCGCGACGAACATTCGGTTTTCATTCTTCGGGTCAATAAGAATCGTGTGCAAACACATTCCGCCCGCGCCCGGCTGCCACTTTGGGCCGGTATCGTGTTTGCGGAGCCCAGACAACTCCTTCCATGTTCCGCCGCCATCTTTGGATTCAAAAAGAGCGGCGTCTTCTACGCCGGCATAAACGTGATTGGGATTCTTGAGCGCCGGTTCCAAGTGCCAGACGCGCTTGAATTCCCAGGGATGCTGTGTCCCGTCGTACCATTGATGTGTGCCTGGCACGCCGTCGTAAACGAATTTGTTGCTCTCGCCCATCGGCATTCCCTGCGGGTTCGTCGTCGGTCCGCCACCCGGCGTGTCCCAAGTTTTGCCGCCGTCGTTCGAACGCTGAATGATTTGCCCGAACCACGCGCTGGTTTGCGATGCATAAATCCGATTCGGATCCGCCGGTGATCCTTTCATGTGATAAATTTCCCATCCGGCAAAATGTGGCCCGTCCACTTTCCAATTTTTGCGCTTCGCATCCGAAGTCAGGATGAATGCGCCTTTCCGTGTTCCAGCTAATACTCGTATTCCGCTCATTGCTTGAAACTCTTAACCACGGATTTGGCGGATGCACACGGATTTGTTGCGGCTGTTATCGTCCCATCCTCGTAGTGGCAGGCGTGCCCCCCACGCCGAAGGCTGACGAGGGCGGGTCGCCTGCGATCGCTCTTTCACTTGGCGGCCGACACGGCCGCCTCTACAGCAGAATCGCCTCTAGCGCAGAATTCAATGCCTGAATTCCGTCGATGCGGAAATAGACGCGGCCATTAAGCTTCGAACATGAAAACACCAACTTTTCGGATCGTTCCTCTCTCGACCGAGGTCGCTGAAGCGGCCCGACGTGCGGCGGCGAACGGCACTCCGGATCACAGAGTCGTCGTTGCGGACTCACTAGAAGGGTATCCGTGTCGGCATTGTCTCCGATTTGCCAAGCCAAGTGAGCGTGTGATCCTTTTTCCGTACACATCGATTCCAGCGGGTCATCCTTACTCTGAAATCGGACCGATTTTCGTGCACGAACAACCGTGCGAGCGATATTCGACGACCGATGAGTTCCCGTCGGATCTCCGCCGAGGCCGGGTGATGCGTGCTTACAATTCAAATTACGATATGATCGATGCCGTAGTTGTAGACGGCAGCGAACCGGAAGCCGTTATTGAAAAACTGCTAGAGAAACCCGAGACTGTTTTCGTGGACGCTCGGAGCGTAACTCGAGGCTGTTACACGTTTCGAATTCAACGCCAATGAAAATGCCTGACCTTCTCCCGCCACCAGATACGATGTATCGCGCCCTGGTTAATCGAGATTCGAGTTTTGAAGGAATCTTTTATGCCGGGGTGCGAACAACGGGAATTTTTTGTCGCCCAACCTGCATCGCAAAAAAGCCGGAGCGCGCCAACGTCGATTTTTTCGCGACGCCAAGTGAAGCCCTGCACAGCGGTTATCGCCCGTGTTTGCGGTGTCATCCAATGGATCCGGATCAAGCGCCGCCGAAACTCATTGCCCGGTTACGTGAGGAAGTGGATCGCGCGCCGGACGGCCGTATCACCGATAAGGAACTTGTCGCGATGTCGATCGATCCCTCGACGGCAAGACGACAATTCAAGCGTCATTATGGAATGACATTCCAGGCTTATCATCGCGCCCGCCGAATGGGTCTCGCATTGCGCGGTGTACAGAAGGGCGAGCGCGTGGACGAGGTGCGAAATGGCAGCGGCTTCGAATCGGAGAGCGGTTTTCGCGATGCGTTCACTCGAATTTTCGGTGAAACGCCAACGGCGGCAAAAACGCAGGGGGGGCTTTTCGCCGAGCGCATCGAAACACCGCTCGGTGCAATGCTCGCCATTGCAGATGACGAAGGACTTCGCTTCCTCGAGTTCGTTGATCGACGTGCAATGGAACGCGAGTTGTCAATCTTACGAAAACGGCTGCGGACAAATGTCGTGCCTGGCGAGCACAAACATCTCGACGCGGTTCGTCCACAGTTGGCCGATTATTTTTCAGGAAAGAATCTTGAATTTAATGTTCCTCTGGCGCCGGTTGGTTCGCCGTTTCAACTGCGCGCCTGGGAATTGTTGCGATCAATCCCGATCGGCGAAACGCGTTCGTATTCCTGGATGGCGAAAAAACTGGGCGACGTCGAGATGCGTCGCGCCGTCGGTCGCGCCAATGGCGAAAACATGATGTGCATCATCATTCCTTGCCATCGCGTCATCCGAGCGGATGGCTCGCTTTGCGGTTACGGCGGCGGCCTGTGGCGGAAGAAATGGTTGCTCGATCACGAAAAGAGACTGACGAAGAAAGGTGACAAGTAACTCGTGACGAGTGACAAGCTCGAGGGCGTCCCGCTGTCGGCGCCAGAAAATCCTATGAGAATACACGTCTTTGCAGCAATCGTGTTCGCGGTTATTGCTGGCACGTCGGTCGCGCAAAACAGTCCGCCTGCCAACGTCCGGGCGATGGCAAAGAAGGTGATGATGCCTCTCGTCCTGAAAGTCCCGGGAATGGACAAGGTCAAGGTCATCGAAAATTTGAAGTACACCAAAAGTGATGACCCGAATGTGTTAATGGACATTTATATTCCGCCGGACCTTGCGGAAAGCGCGAAGCGACCGGTGGTTATTTTTCTTCACGGTGGAGCGAAAACAGATTACACGCCAAAAGACTGGGGCATTTACACAACGTGGGGCCGTTTGATCGCAGCATCAGGACTTGTTGGTGTAACTTTCACCCATCGACTCGAGTATCCGAATCCGTCTTTGGAAAAAGCCGCCGCGGATGTTCGTGATGCCATTAGTTATGTGCGCTCGAATGCCGACAAATATCACGTCGACAAAGATCGCATTTGTTTGAGTGCGTATTCGGCTGGTGGTCCGCTGCTAACTCTGGCCCTACATGGTGATATGCCATTCGTCCGCTGCCTGGTCGGGTTTTACAGCTTCATGGACATCCAGCAATCCGATTACGCGAAGACGGAAAAGCCGGGGACAGTAAAATCTTTTTCTCCCATTACGTATCTGGGAACGGATGCGAGCAAGATTCCACCGATGTTCCTTGCCCGCGCCGGGCACGATGAGGTTCCGACGATGCTTGACTCTATCGATCGTTTCGTTGTCAGGGCGCTCTCGGCAAATGTCGCTCTAACCCTGATGAATCACCCGCAGGGTGTTCACAGTTTCGACAACCAGAATGATGACGACAGATCACGGGAGATAATTCGGAGCGCAATTGAATTCATGAAGGCGCACTTGGAAGGGGAAAATCCGAAGTAGCTCGGATCATACCGATCTCTCGCATTGCCTGCCTGGAGGGCGGAGCCTCTGCGACGCCAACGCTCTTGCCGAGGTCGGCCCTCTATTCCAGCAATTTTTGCAGTCAATCGAGCATGAGCACGAGCAGGATTATTTCGCGATACAAATGTTCTTTGGCTCGGTGAAAAATCGAAGCGCTTCTTCGCCGCCTTCGCGGCCAACACCGCTTTGTTTCATTCCGCCGAAGGGGACGCGCAGGTCTCGCACGAGCCAGCAATTTACCCAGACTGTGCCGGTGTTAATTCTTTCGGCGACGCGATGAGCGCGATTGAGATTCTGCGTCCAGACGCTTGACGCCAGGCCGTACTCGCAATCGTTAGCATAACCGATCACTTCTTCTTCGTTGTCAAAGGGTGTGATGGTAACGACCGGGCCGAAGATTTCCTCGCGGTTCGTTCGACAGGAAACCGGCAATCCGGTGATCACTGTTGGTTTGAAAAAGTATCCATCACGACATCGATCGTTGATCGATTCTGGGGCCTTGCCGCCGAGCGCGATCTGGCCTCCCTCTTTCTGCGCGAGATCGACATAAAACTTTACTTTATCGAGCTGGGTTTTGCTCACGATCGCACCCTGTTCTGTCTGGTCGTCGAGTGGATCCCCACCTTTTAGTTTCGACGTTTTCGCCAGGAAGCGACTAACAAAATCGTCGTAGGCCGATCGTTCGACGAAGACTCGGGAGCCACACAAGCAGACCTGGCCCTGGTTTGCAAAGGAGGAGCGGACACTGCCGGCGATGGCGGCGTCGAGATCGGCATCGGCGAAGACGATGTTTGGATTTTTTCCGCCGAGCTCGAGTGAAATCTTTTTAAATAAGGGCGCGCACGCTTCCGCGACCTTCTTTCCGGTAACCGTGCCGCCAGTGAACGATATGGTGGTGACTTTAGGATGCGCCGTGATTGGCGCGCCGGCATTCGGTCCAGTACCATGTACAATATTGAGAACGCCATTCGGCAGGGCGGCTTCGCGTGCGATTTCGCAAAGCAAAAACGCCGTCATCGGCGTGAGTTCGCTCGGCTTTGCGATGGCGGTGTTTCCGACGGCAATAGCGGGCGCGATTTTCCAGCTCAGCAAATAAAGCGGCAGGTTCCAGGGCGAAATTAATCCCGCGATGCCGCGTGGCTGACGTAGCGTGTAGTTAAACGCGACGTTGTCGGTGACGTGCGCTTCCGATTCGGTATGAAGAATTGCGGTAGCAAAAAACCGAAAATTGCTGGCGGCGCGCGGAATGTCGAGCGTGCGGGCAAGCGACAGGGGTTTGCCGGTGTCGATCGATTCAGCACGCGCGAGCTTCTCCAGATCGCGCTCAATCAAATCGGCGATGCGCAAGAGAATTTTTGATCGCTCTGCTACAGGGCTGCGCGACCATTCGGGGAAAACTTTTTCTGCCGCGGTCACGGCAATCTCGACATCACGCACATCACTATCGGGCACTTGCGAGTACGGTTTTCCGGTCGCCGGTTCAATGTTATCGAGATATTTGCCGCCAATGGGCTCGACGAATTTCCCGTCAACGAAGTTCTTGATGCGCTCGAGTTCAGCTTGCATGAGTCAACAGAAGCAGCAAAACAGTGGTCGTTAAATCGAGTGTTGTTGTACCTCCTTTGGTTGCACTGCGGCGCAGTCGGAAAAAATCTGCAGCCAAGGCGATTTGAACAACGCCATCCGGACGACATCCTGCCGTTTGTTGCCAACCGTTGCCTCATCCACGAAAACACCTTCGAGTTCGAAACCGAATCCGCTGTTGAGATTGATATTGCGCATGTTGATGTCGCGCGAGTGAATGTAAACCTTGTTCATGTTCCGGATCATGAAAGCGTAGTAAAGAAAGGCGAACGTCGCTCGCTTTCCGATGCCTTTGCCCTGGAGGCTCGATTCGCCAACCAGCTTTTTCATTTCTAGTTTGCCCGTCGTTGGGTCGATATTCTCGCCGCCGACGATTCCAACCGGATGACCGTTGTACTCGATGCTGAAATATTCGCGGGACGGTTGATTAAAATACTCTTTCAGCTCGCGATTGTTTTCGGGAAATGCCGGCACGAAGCTTTCCCGTACGGCCGGATCCTTCAACCAGCCGACCAGCTTGGTGATGATCTTGATTTGCAGCGGACGAAGCGTGACAGACTCGATGGCGAGTTGTTTCCGGCTGGCCCATTCGTCGTGCACCGACGCGAGGGCAAACATTCCGTTATAATATGGCGTGTCCTCAGCCGGCCTTTTTTCCTTGGCCAGAAGATTGTCGAGCAGGTGCGAAGCGACCCTGATGACCTCTGCCTTGCCGACGCCGTAATTCATGAGCTCGTTGTAAAAGCCCTTCGTGACAAGTCTGAGCATCTTGTCCCGCTGCTTCTTGCTGGCGATCTCCTTATCGTCTTGCTCGTCCATTGCTGTAATCGATCAGGTTATTGCACATTCAGGCCTGAATCCAGACTTCGCAGGCTCGTTTGTAATTTTTTGATGAAGTAATAACGATCTAAAAGCCTAGTCGCGTCCAAGGAGGGGGCTTACCGCCGTCAAACGACAACATAGAAAGTTGAACGCCAAACGCCCAACATCCAACATCTAATCTGCCCCTAATAAGAACGTAACGAGGATTGGCCGTGGCGTGGCAGCGGACGAGGTGATCAGGGGGTTGGCGTGGGCGAAGGGCGCCGGTGATGGCCCTTTCCACGTACTTTCCTTGGCGTCGGTGTCGGCGTAGCCGTTGCGTCTGGTGTTGGAGCAGGGGTTAGCGTTGGCGTGGGAGTGGGAGAAGGAGGAGGAGGAGGAGGCGTTGGAGTTGGCGTTGGAGTCGGCTTCGGCGTCGGGGTGGGCGTTGGGGACGGAGCTGGCGTCATTACCGGTGTAGCTGTCGGTGTCGGCGTAGGCGAGGGGGCTGGCGTCACGATCGGCTGCGGCGTTGGGGTAGGAGTAGGCGATGGCTTGGGTGTTGGGGTCGGAGTGGGAGTTGGAGTAGGCGATGGCTTTGGCGTTGGGGTCGGAGTAGGAGTAGGCGATGGCTTGGGTGTTGGGGTCGGAGTGGGAGTTGGAGTAGGCGATGGCTTGGGTGTTGGGGTTGGTGTTGGCGTTGGCGTTGATGAAGCTGCCAGAGTAGTGCTCTTGACCTCGTTAGAACGGACGCTCTCCTGACTTCCTTTGTAGGCGACTACGGTATAGTAGTACGTGCTCCCAGCGGCAGCCTTTGCGACCGTTGCCATCGTTACCGTGCCGGGGACATCCACATGCTGGCTATAGTTTCCGGAGCTTGTTCCATAATAAACTCGATAGCCATCGATATTTGGGCTTGAAGGGCTGGCCTGCCAGCTCAACGCCAATGTGGTTGCAGCCGCTGCCTTCTGAAGTCCGGCGGATAACAACAAAGCTGCGGCTAGAACGGCCCCATACAAGCTACTGCGTCCTTCGACCCTCACAACCGCTTTTCGCGCAGCTAAAATCGCGCCACAGCGGGGAGCAATCGACACCAATGTGGCGTTTATTTGAACATCTCCAAGTGTCGGTAAATCTCGGCGGATTTGTTATGCAAATCCGTTATGTAATCAGCTTTAGCCGGTCGATTCACGAGAGAATCGGTGAGGGAGGGATTCGAACCCTCGGTACCCTTTTGGGGTACGGCGCTTTAGCAAAGCGCTGCTTTCGACCACTCAGCCACCTCACCAAAAGTCCGAGCCGGACGGGCACTGGTGGCAGGGAATATGGCGGGTAATTAACAGTTGCCAACCGGCGAATTGTAGTTGTAGCGGCACTTGTGTCGGCGCCGAACCCATGAACAGGCGCTTGACATAAGCGCCTCTACACTCGGGATTGCTTAATAATGGTCACTGAGGAAGACGCGCTGAAGAAAATCTTGTCAGCGGTTTCGTCGTCCCAGCCGACGGAGGTTTTTTTAGATGATGCGCTTGATCGTTTTGCGGCGGCTGATCTGTTCGCGACGATTCCTCTTCCGCCATTCGACAATTCGGCGATGGATGGCTACGCGGTCGTGGCGGAGTCCGCGACAAAAGACACGCGACTGAAAATTGTTGGCGAACAGCCAGCCGGTGTCTCGAAAAATCTTTCCCTGTCAGCGGGCGAGGCGGTCCGGATTTTCACGGGCGCGCCGATGCCAAAAGGGGCCGATACCGTGGTGATGCAGGAAGAAACGCAGCGCGAAGGCGATTTTGTTCTCGTCCGTACCAAACAAATTTCTGAGGGTGATTTTGTGCGCCAAGCGGGTGCGGATCTCGCCATTGGACAACAAATCATAAAGCGTGGCGATAGATTGCGTCCGACGACGCTGGCATTACTTGCGTCACAAGGAATTCGATCGATCACAGTGGGCAAGCGTGCGCAAGTGGCAATCGTGACAACTGGTGATGAGTTGGTTGCACCGGGGAAAAAACTGGCTGCCGGTCAAATTTTCGAGAGCAACGGTGTGATGCTGGCAGGACTCGTAGTCAGAGTAGGTGCGACATTAAGCATGCGAAGACATTGTCTCGATAACTTCGATACCCTTTGCGAAGCCTTGCGAGATGCGACGCAATACGACGCTGCTATCATCAGCGGCGGTGTTTCTGTCGGTGAGCGCGATTTCGTCCGCGAAGCGCTGCAGGAGATCGGTGCCGAGATTGATCTCTGGCGCGTAGCGGTGAAGCCGGGAAAACCTTTTTTGTTTGGTAAACGCGACCAATGTCGGATTTTCGGACTTCCCGGAAATCCGGTTTCAACGTTCGTGACCTTCCTCATTTTTGTGCGTCCTGTTTTGTTGCAGATGATGGGAGCAACCAAAATTGGTTTGCCTCGGGCTCTGGTCCGGCTTGGCCATGAAATTTCCGGTGACGAAACACGGCCGCATTATTTCCGCGGGGAGTTGAAGGATGGCCAATTCAAAGTGGTTGGTCGCCAGGAATCACATGCGCTCTTTGGCCTCGCTCGTGCCAATGCTCTACTTCGCGTTAAACCGCAGGAGAAGTTGGGCGCCAGCAGCGAGGTCGAAGTCTTGTTACTGGATTAAATGCCATGCCAGCCGTTGACACCTTGGTCTCACCCCTTAGTTTTAGCGCGGTGAAATTGGAAGCGACGCTGGCCGAACCTACACAATTTAGAGCTGACGCGGAACGGCTTTCCCACATTATCATGGAGATGCAGCGTTGCTTTCTCATGCATCTTTGCAAAGAACTGGCTCCCGGTAACGTTTCTTTCTCTCAGTATTTCCTTCTCGCTGCACTCGACCAAAAGGAAGTGCTAACGATGTCTGCAATCGCACAAAAAATGGGACACACGACAGCGGCGGCGAGCGGACTGGTGGCGCGGCTTGAGAATCTCGGTTACGTGACGCGGGCTTGCGGTGCGCAGGATCGACGAAAAGTAATGGTTTGTATCACTTCCAAAGGTTCAGCATTAGTGCGACGGATTCGCGAAGAGATGATGGCCAATCTGATGAAGTTGATGGCGCATCTAACCCCGGCTGAAAACAAAGCGTGGCTGCAAATTTACACAAAAATTTATGATTTCTGTCAGGCAAAACATTCTTCCGATAATCGCTGGGAGTGTTAGCCAAGTTCCGCGCCTTTGCTAAATTCGCGCTTTTCCTGACGGGAAATCTGTTCTAAGAGCACATCCGAATGAATCGCCTTAACCGCATCGTGCTAGGTGTAGTTGTTCTTCTCGTCGCGCAGGCAAATGGGGGAGAACGGACGGTCAACGGGCGTACGACCGCGGCGCGACGCTTCACGCTGAACGAAGCGATTCTGACCGCGTTGCAACAGAATCCCGATATCCTGCGCGCACGGCAGGAGATCGAGCGGACGAAAGGTCTCTTCATTCAATTGCGGGCGGCGGCGATGCCGCAGATTATTGCGGACGCACGGTTCCAGGATTTGGACCCGCATCTGACGCACATCAATGCTCCATCCACCCTGGGTGGAGGAGAAACTGCTGGCCAGGCCGTCAACTTGGTAGAGGCGGAACGCAGTTATTCTTTGGCAATCGAGGCCCATCAGGTGATCTTTTCGGGCGGCCGCGTGCCGGGGCAAATTAGCTCAGCCAGTTTTCAACGCGACAGCAGCTATTACGGGTTTCGCAATGCGATTGATCAGGTTGTCGCCACGGTACGCCAGCAGTTTTATTTGGTCCTTCTCGATCGGGCACTTATCGGCGTCCAGGAGGAATCAGTCCGCCTCCTTCAGAGCCAGCTACAGGATCAGCAGAACCGATTCGAGGCGGGAACCGTGCCGCGTTTCAATGTCTTGCAAGCTCAAGTTGCGCTCTCGAACCAGCTTCCGCAGCTTATTACCGCTCGGAATAATTACACGATCTCCCAACTCCAGCTCGCCAAGACGCTGGGTCTCGATTTCGACCCGAGGCGCGGAGACCGTCCGCCGCTCGAGGCGGTTGGCGAACTGCTCTATGTGCCGCGTGAGATGCCGGTCACACAGGCGATTGCCTTGGCCAAAGAGAACCGGCCTTTCCTCAAACAGCAGAAGGCGATTGTACTTTCGAACAATTCACAGGTGGGTGTAGCTCGATCTGGATATTATCCCCAGATCAATGCGACCGCCGGTACGGAGTTCCTCAGCTCGCCGTTAACCGACAATATCCGAGCGGCACGGAGCGGCTATATTTTTGGTGCAACCGGCACCTGGGCGATTTGGGATTGGGGTGCCACTTTCGGCCAAGTAAAGCAGGCGCAGGCCATCCTGGAAGAATCGAAGATCACTCTGGATGACGACGTCCGACAGGTGGAACTTGAGGTCCAACAAGCATTCGCCAACATCCTTCAAGGTCGGGAACTCGTTAAAGCCACCGAAAAAAGCGTGGAGCAGGCAGATGAAGCGCTGCGCCTTGCTTCCGCGCGGCTAGATGCGGGAGCCGGCACTCAGCTGGAAGTCCTCGACGCGCGCACGCAATTAACGACGGCACAATCCAACCGGTTACAGGCTCTATACACCTATAACAGTGCGGTTGCTGAATTCGACCGGGCTACCGCTACGGAGGTGAAGTATTCGGTTTGTGTCGACGAGCCGACGACGCGTGCCAAATTGCGCACCGACCCGAAGCCTACCCCGGCTCCGAAACCCAGTCCGCTTTCGCTCACCGGCGACTGCGCTCCCAAGACGGTCATCCAGACAAAGACGAGAGTTGATAGCTCGCTTGGAAAATAACGAGCTTCCGATCGAAATATTTCCGGCTCTGGAACGGCTTGGCTGCCGCCAAGGCTTCGTCCGGCGGATTCCAGGAATCGAACTGTCGCATGACAAAGCAACTGTGCTGGAAAATCTCGATCAGGTGCATTGCGACGCGAGACGCGCTCTCGGGTTGATTGATCGAAAATTTGTCACCGCACGCCAGGTTCACGGCGACAAAATCGCGGTGGTCGATTCTGCGCCGGCCGGCGACAAGTGCTTCGAAGGTTGTGATGGGTTGATTACGAGTCAGCGGGATGTTTGCCTCGGTGTTTACGTGGCCGATTGTTGCGCGGTCTATTTGGTTGACCAAAATGCCAGGGCAATTGGCTTGGTTCATTCGGGCAAGAAAGGAACTGTCCTGGGAATCGCCGGGAAAGCGATCGAGCAGATGCGGCAACGGTTTGGGATTGAGCCTCGTGATCTAATTGCGCAGTTGAGCCCATGCATTCGACCGCCGCATTACGAAATTGATTTCGCTGCGGAAATTGTCCGCCAATGTCGTAATGCCGGTATCAAAGAGATCCACGACAGCGGTGTCTGCACCGCCTGTGACCTGGAGCATTACTATTCTTATCGCGCTGAGAAGGGGCGGACCGGTCGCATGCTTGCGCTGCTGGCACTGTAGCCACGGCGCTCTGTCGCTCTGAATGGGAGGGACCGGTGGAAATCTAGGTAGGGACGATTGACCCCAATCGCCCGCGGGCGGTTCCGGTGCCCGCCCTACCTGCTTAAGCGTGGCAGGCGAAGCACCTACAATTCCTCCGATGCTCCACTACGCTTAAGCGGACAGATAGCACGCTTGCCGATGGCATCGGCAATAAACTGGAAAAATTCACGGCCGAGATCAGTCCATTCCTTCTCTTTTGACTTCTCCAGTGCCTGTCGCGTGTTCAGCCCGCTTAGATATAGCAGTTTGAAAGCGCATTTGATCTCCGCGCGTTGCGCGGAAGTAAATCCACCGCGGCGAAGGCCGACTGTGTTCAACCCAAAAACATAATTGCGTTCGGCCGCGATGAGAAAAGGCGGGATGTCCTTGCTGAAAGCGGATAGGCCCTGTGTGATGGCAAAGCGTCCTACCCGCATGAATTGGTGAAAGACACAACCGCCGCCAAGAAATGCGCCATCAGCAACGGAAACATACCCACCCAGCAAACAGTTATTCGCGATGATGACTTTGTTCCCGATGTCGCAATTGTGTCCTACGTGCGCGCCGGCCATGAGAAAATTTTCGTCACCGATTCTGGTGGCGCTACCTTCGGCCGTTCCGCGATGAATTGTACAGTGTTCACGGATCACGTTTTTCGCGCCGATTTCAACCCCGCTTGGTGTTGTCGGTGAAAAACTAAGGTCCTGCGGTTCGCCGCCGATCATTGTCCCGTGTGCAATCCGGTTTTCAGGACCGACGGTGACCTCGCCTTCGATGACCACATTGGCGCCGATAATCGATTCGTCGCCGATGCTAACTGCACCACCGATAATGCTGTGTGGGCCGATTGCGACATTCGTGCCAATCTTCGCGCCCGAGCCAATGATGGCGGTGAGGTGGATCATCAGAGCACACCTGCTTCCTTAAAACTGAAGTAGGGCGCCCGGCCGTCAGCCGGCGAACCAATGATGACGTGGTCGAGCAGTTTGATTTGCAGTAGCTCGGCCGCCTCGGCCAGTCGTCGTGTCAAGCTGTGATCGGTGCTGCTTGGAGTGGGATCGCCTGACGGATGGTTGTGCACAACAATGATGGCGTAGGCAGAGGCGAGCAGCGCCGGGCGAAACACTTCGCGCGGATGCGCGATGCTTTCATTCACGCTGCCCAATGAAATTTCCTGCGTGTCGATTAATCGATATCGGGTATCGAGTAGAAGCACGCGCAGCGATTCCTTTTGCAGGGCGCGCATTTCGGCGCCGAAAAATTCGTTAACCAATTCGGGCGAATCGATCTTTTCGCGCACGAGTTTCTCTTTCGCCATTCTGTCGGCGAGCTTGAATGCCGCGGCGAGTTGCACCGCTTTGGCTAGGCCAACACCACGAATGTTCTTCAATTCGCGGGCGGAAATTCGCGAAAGGCCGCTCAAGGTTCTGTACTTTTCCAGAATCTCACCGCCGACCTCGACCGCGTTCTTGCCCGGGACGCCGGTGCGCAACAAAATCGCGATCAGTTCACGATTCGTTAGACCATCGGCTCCGTGCTTCAACAGTTTCTCACGCGGACGATCTTCCTCCGGCAGCTCGCGAATCTTGATCGCCGCCATGTGGCTTCTTCGTTACGCTACCTGCGCGCGAAGCGATTGTAACATCAGCCCAACGGTGTCTGCGAAAAGCTGAAGCGATTCCATGGCGGGCGATTCCGGCAGGTCGTCCAGTTGAGCTCGAGCCTGTTGCAAACGTGTCATTCCGCTCGCCAACGATTCGTCCATTGCGGCGGTCGCACTCGTTTTCAAAAGGAGGCTGACCGAGGCGTAATCGCCTTCGAGAATCAACTGGCAGTAGCGTTCCTTGTCGATTGCCGAAGCCTGACGCAGTAGTTGCAACATCGGCAGTGTCATTTTGCCTTTGCGCAAATCGGTGCCGAGCGTTTTTCCGGTTGCCTTCTCGCATCCGGCTAGATCGACGCAATCATCGTAAATCTGGTAAGCTGCTCCCAGGTGCCGTCCGAAATTTGCCAGCGCTTCGACCTGAGAACTGGGCGCAGTATTGAGCCGGGCGCCAAGTTCAGCGGCCACGGCAAACAAAGTCGCGGTTTTTAGTTCAATGATCCGGAAGTACTCCTCGATCGCGAGATGCAAATCGAACCGCCGTTGTGTTTGAATAATTTCGCCTGAGCAGACGTCGCGCGTCGCCCGCGCAATCGCGCGGCTGACATCGGCGTCATCGAATTGGGTCGAAAGATCGAGCGCGTGGGCGAAGAGCGAATCGCCTAGCAGTACGCTCAAGGTGTTTCCCCAGCGCGCATTTACCGTCGGCTGGCTTCGGCGACGTTCGGCGTCGTCAATGATGTCGTCGTGGATCAGCGTAGCCAGATGGATCAGCTCGACAATCACTGCCAGGTCCAAGTGTTCGTTTGTAACCCCGCCCGTTGCGACGCCAGCCAGAAGCGCAATCAGGGGGCGCAGCCGTTTGCCGCCACTATCCAGCGCGTAACTGATGTAACCCTCGATCGCCGGATCGAACGCTTCGGTCTGCCGGGCGATGCGCTGCGACACTTCATCCAAATGCGGTTGCACCAGTGACGCGACTCGCGTCAGAGGACTAATTTTCAGCGGTGCCGCGGTCGAGCGCAGTGAAACTTCCACCGCTTCAGAATAGAAGACCGGTTTTTAATGTCAAAGCTGCAAGACGATTTCTCCGAATCCCGATGAAGCAGCCGGTGCCCGTGCGATTTAAAAAACCCACGTTTTAAGGGAACGCCTTCGGGCCAAGAGACAAGGACCCGTTGTTTCTTCCGCGACTGCGAGACCGACCAAAGAAACGGCGGTTTTGGAGATCGCCGCTACCTTGTGGAAGAAGACAATCAACGGCGGCGCAACCATGCGTCCGTCGCATATTTCGCGATAGCTAGTTCTTCAGCCGTCCTAATGATGTCCATTTCGATGCTATTGGTAATAAGCGATTTGGCTAATAATTTTCCGAAAACACATCGAAACTTCCCGTCTAAGTTTTCGCGCTGAATGCTTCCCTGATGGAGCAAACCGCGCCGTGTTTTGCGCTGTGCCGCTCCCGCGACTTTGCGACCATCGACCATTACGTCCGCGTGCACGGGACTCGCGAAACAATCATTGTAGCGGCGGTCTATGACCGTCGAGTCTGTTTCGTTTCGGTGCTGATAGAGCGCCGCTACAGGCACGAGTTCTCCCTTTTCAATCTCTGTCATTAGCGCACAAGACAAGGCGCGATGGACTTTTTCGTAGATCGACTTCGACGATTCCATGAAAACCGGGTCACTTGCCGGAATGATTATCGAGTACGTCAGGTCCGCCCCATGCGGTACGATTCCTCCGCCGGTCCAGCGACGAACCATCAGGCGATCGCCTGCCGCGGCGCATGCTTCGGCAAAGGTAACGAAATAGCCGAACGAAATCGCCGGTTTGTTCCACCGATAAAATCGCAGAATCGCCGATCGCCCCCTGCTTAGGAGGACCTCGTCGATCGCCATATTGAGTGGCCCGGGGCGGCGCGTCGGGTCGTCAATGACAATCAGTTCATCAAAGAGCGGATGCGATTTCTTCAAGAATTTGCTTTGCCGCAGCGATGGGATCAGGCGCGGCTGTGATCGGTCGCCCGACCACAAGATAGTCTGCGCCAGCAGCGACGGCTTCAGCAGGTGTCATGGTGCGTTTCTGATCATGTTCTTCGCTTCCAGGGGGGCGAATTCCAGGAATGACCAGTTTCACGTTTCGATCAATTGCTTTTCGTAATGCTCCAATCTCCCGCGCACTAGCGACAACGCCGCTGATCCCACAATCCACTCCGACTTTCGCCAGTCGTACAACCTGTTGCGAAACGTCATCGGTAATTCCGATTTCACGCAGGGTTTCACTGTTCGCGCTGGTCAACACCGTTACTCCCAGGAGCAGGAGAGTATCTGGCGCAACGGAAACGGCGGTGCGGATCATGTCGCTTCCGCCGCAGAGATGAAGCGTTAGCATTTGCACGTCCAACCCGGCAGCTGATTCGACCGCTCGTGCAACCGTGTTCGGAATATCGTGCAACTTCAAATCGAGGAAGACTTTCGCGCCCGTTTCGCGAATCGCGCGCACTAAATCCGATCCTTCAGCCGTGAAAAGTTGTAATCCAATTTTCATCCAGGCCCCGAATGGAGCGAGGGTCAGCGCCAAAGAAATGGCTTCCGCGCGAGTACCGACGTCCAATGCAATGATCAGGCGGTCGCGCGGTTTCATCTCGTCAATTTCGGCTAATTGGTGAACAGATTGCAAGGTATGGAAGAAATGGCGCACGCGAAGGTGAATCTTTTTCTGCGGGTGCTGCGCCGGCGTGAGGATGAGTTTCATGAGATCGAAACATTAATTGCACCTCTCGCGCTCCACGATTCGCTTGGGATCGAGCCCGCAGATCGACTGCAATTTTATTGTGACCAACCGGGTCTTGCCGACGATGACAACCTGGTAGTGCGTGCCGCACGCGGCTTTTTTGTCGAAACGGATCGCGAACCCAAAGTCAGGCTTACGCTTCGGAAAAAAATTCCCTACGGTGCTGGTCTTGGCGGCGGTAGCAGCGATGCCGCTGCAACGTTGCGCGGGCTCAATCGGTTTTTCGACGCCCAGCTTTCCAACGAAACATTGACCAGACTGGCGGCGAAACTGGGTTCTGACGTTCCATTTTTCCTGAACGAAAGAGTGGCAACGTGCAGTGGGCGAGGGGAGATCGTCATGCCGACACCGTTATCGGCATCATTAAATTTAGTGCTGCTGAAGCCGGAGTTCGGCGTGCCGAGTGCGTGGGCCTATTCGTGCTGGCAGTCCACGCGCGAGCTCGCGAGCACAATCTATGAGCCACAAGAATTTGCAGGCATCATCTTTGCCAATGATCTCGAGCGCCCGGTTTTCGAGAAATTTGTTTTCCTTGCGCAGATGAAATCGTGGCTCCGCCAACAATCTGAAGTAGGCGCTGCGTTGATGTCGGGATCCGGGTCGACAATTTTCGCAGTCATGCGTCCGAATACAGATCCCAATGCCATCGCGGCGCGCGCAAAGGGTGAGCTGGACTCCAATCTGTGGACGTGTGTGTGCGAGACAATCTGATTCCGGGGGAGCGCAGGCTGCTAGCCTGCGGGTCTCGGCAGCTTGCCGAGACCACCTGGAAAACCAATCAGAATTGTGCATGAAGTGATGTTGCCGGCAAATGCGGGCTAGTAGCCCGCGCTCCCCAGAAGAAACGCGTGCGCTATTCCGGAGGAAATTACTCGCCGACGCTTCGTTGCAGAAGCGCGCGGGCATACTCGCGATTGAGGTTCGCGATGAAACTGGCGCTAATTTCTGCCGGGCAAACGGCTTCGCACTCGTAGGTGTTGGTGCAATTACCGAAACCTTCCGCGTCCATCTGGCGCACCATTTTCAGTGCGCGCGAGATCCGTTCGGGTGCGCCCTGCGGGAGAAATGCCAGATGCGAAACTTTCGCTGCGGTGAAAAGCATGGCCGAAGCGTTTGGACACGCCGCCGCGCACGCCCCGCAACCAATACATGCGGCTGCTTCCATCGCCAGATCGGCATTATGTTTTGGCACCGGAATTGAGTTCGCCTCCGGGGCAGATCCGGCGCGGGCGGCGATGAAACCACCGGCCTGCACAATGCGATCGAGCGCGCTGCGGTCGATGACCAGGTCACGCACCAAAGGAAAAGGTTTGGCGCGAAACGGCTCGATCGTAATGGTTTCGCCCTCGCTGAATGAGCGCATGTAAAGCTGGCAGGCCGCGGCAGGATGCTTTGGGCCGTGCGCTTGTCCATTAATCGTTAGAGCGCAGGTGCCGCAAATTCCTTCCCGACAATCGGAGTCGAACGCAATCGGCGCTTCGCCACGTTCCGTCAGCTCGTCGTTAACGATATCGAGCATCTCCAGAAACGAAGTATCCGGCGAAATATTAGTGGCTTTGTACTCGACAAGTTTGCCTTTCGATTTCCGATCTTTTTGCCGCCAGATGCGCAAGAGGAAGTTCATATCAAAACCGGGTCATTCTGAGCGCAGCGAAGCGGATTCGAAGAATTCCGTTGCGGTACCTTTAAGGTTTCGCCGCGGGATCCCTCGGTCCGAACCGGACGGGCGTTTTCGCTCGGGATGACGGAAGCAGCGTTTCATTTGTAGCTCCTCTGCGATAAATGCACGGCCTCGAAATGGAGCGGTTCGCGATGCAGCATCGGGCGAAGGATGTTCCCGTTTCCCTGAAATTCCCACGCGAACACAGCAGCGAAATTTTCGTCATCGCGCTGGGCTTCGCCATCGGAAGTTTGGTGTTCTTCCCGGAAATGTCCGCCGCATGATTCGTCGCGCTCGAGCGCATCAATGCACATGAGCTCAGCGAACTCGAGAAAATCAGCGATGCGCCCCGCGCGTTCGAGCGATTGATTGTAGCTTTCCCCTTCGCCGGGAACACGAACGCTTTTCCAAAACTCCTCGCGCAGCTCCGGAATTTTCTCGAGCGCTTCTCGCAAGCCACTCGCGTTTCGCGACATGCCGCATTTATCCCAAAGGAGCAGCCCCAGCTCACGATGGAATGACGTGAGGGTGCGGTCGCCATTCACGTCCAATAATTTTTTCACGCGCGCGCGAACCTCGGATTCGACGCGCTTGAATTCTTCGTGATCAGTCGAAGGCCGTTTGCCGATCTGACCCGCGAGATAATTGGGCAGAGTGTAGGGCAAAACAAAGTAGCCGTCCGCGAGCCCTTGCATCAGCGCACTGGCGCCAAGTCGGTTCGCGCCGTGATCGGAAAAGTTCGCTTCTCCAATCACATGCAGACCGGGAACATTGCTCATCAAGTTGTAGTCCACCCACAATCCTCCCATGGTGTAATGGACTGCGGGATAAATTCGCATCGGCGTTTTGTAGGCGTCCTCAGCCGTAATTTTTTCGTAGATGTCGAAAAGATTTCCGTAACGCTCGCGAATGGTGTCTTCGCCCAGACGCGATATGGCATCGGCAAAATCAAGATAAACACCGCGGCCAGCGGGGCCGACACCCCGACCTTCGTCGCACACCTCCTTGGCCGCGCGTGAAGCAATGTCGCGTGGTGCCAGATTTCCGAAGCTCGGATATTTTCGTTCGAGGTAATAATCGCGATCGGTATCGGCAATTTGATCTGGTGATTTGGCGCAATCATCGGTCCTTTTCGGCACCCAGACGCGTCCGTCGTTACGCAACGATTCGGACATCAACGTCAGTTTCGATTGATGCTGACCGGTAACGGGAATGCAGGTGGGATGAATCTGAGTGAAACAGGGATTACCGAAGAGTGCACCCCGTTTGTAGGCGCGATAAGTGGCGGTGACATTGCAACCGCGCGCGTTGGTCGAAAGAAAGAAAACGTTGCCGTACCCGCCGGTCGCGAGAACAACGGCATCGCCGGCGAACACATTGATCTCGCCCGTGCAAAGATTGCGGGTGACGATCCCCTTGGCATGGCCGTCGACCAGAACGAGATCAAGCATTTCCGTTTGTGGAAACATTTTGACGGTGCCGAGTGCCATCTGACGGCATAGCGCCTGATAAGCGCCGAGCAGGAGTTGCTGACCAGTTTGTCCGCGCGCGTAAAACGTCCGTGAAACTTGTGCGCCGCCGAAAGAGCGATTGGCAAGGAGGCCGCTATACTCGCGGGCAAATGGCACGCCCTGCTCGGTGCATTGATCGATGATCAGATTACTGACCTCAGCCAGACGGTAAACATTGGGTTCGCGTGAGCGGAAATCGCCGCCCTTGATGGTGTCGTAAAAGAGTCGGAAAATGCTGTCGCCGTCGTTTTGATAATTTTTGGCGGCATTGATTCCGCCCTGTGCGGCAATGGAATGGGCGCGACGTGGCGAATCCTGGTAGCAAAAACATTTCACCCGATATCCGAGTTCGCCAAGGGTGGCCGCGGCCGATCCACCGGCGAGGCCCGAGCCGACCACAATAATCTCAAACTTACGGCGATTGTTCGGGCTAACGAGACGCGAATTGTTCTTATGGTTCCGCCATTTGTTTTCGAGCGGACCAGGCGGAATTTTGCTCTCGAGTTTCCCGATCATAGCTTTTGCGCCGGTTGGATGAACCCGAGCAGGACCGCGACAGGGATGGCCGTGTAACCAATGAAAAGAAGCCAGGCGAAAACGCGTGCGCCAAACGCCAACTGCGGGGTCAATTTCTTATCATTCAATCCCAGCGATTGGAAAAAGCTGGAAGCGCCGTGGGTGAGATGCAGGGTAAGTAAAAACAGGCCGATGATATAAAAGACCGAGACGTAAACGTTTTGGAATCCGTAAACCATCATCGAGTAAACGTCATAATGATTCAGCGGATCGTTCTTCAGCAGCGGAAACCGGGCATTAAATTTCCGCGCCGTGAAATGCAGCAGATGAAAGACAATAAAGGCGAGAACGACGAGCCCGCTCACAACCATGTGGCGTGAGGCGTAGCTGGCCTTGATGTAATCGCGTTTTTGGTAGCGTTGAGGACGGGCCCGGCGGTTCTCCATTGCGAGGCTGACCGTGAAATAAATGTGAAGGAAAACCGCGATCAGTAACGTGACACGCACCAGCCAAAGGAGTAGGCCGAGGTCGCGCAGATGCTGCGCATAATCATTGACCCAACGCGGTCCGAGAAAAATCTGCAGATTTCCAAGGAGATGCCCGATGACAAAGAGCATTAGAATGACGCCGGTTAGGGCGACGATCATTTTTTTACCGATGGAAGAGCGATAAAACGCGGTGAAGGCAGTCACGAAGCCAATAAGTTGTCTTTTTTAATTTAGCGTTCAATCAAGTTCGTCATCGTTTTTTCTCGCTGCGCTGGATTTGCGTGAAGGCGCCGCTTGGTGTCATTATCAACACGCAGTGTCTTACGCTACTACTGAATTGCCCCAACGTTCATTCGGCCAAACCATGCGGCCCGACATCTGGTGGCGGCAACCGCTCCTGGTCTTTCTTGGGCTAAGTGTGTTCATCGTTTACTCAACCTGGGCTGCCTTTCAGGGAACGCATTATTTCTTCGGGAATTACATCTCACCGTTCTATTCGCCGGAGATTTTTGGCGACTCCCCCCACAGCTGGTTCGGGCCAAAGCCGGGCTGGTGGCCAGGATGGCTGTTATTTTCGCCCGCACTCCTGATCCTGTGGGCACCCGGCGGGTTCAGGCTTACCTGCTATTATTATAGAGGTGCCTACTATAAGGCCTTTTGGGCCGATCCTCCGGCCTGCACCGTGGGCGAACCTCGAACAACTTATTTGGGTGAGCGTTCTTTTCCCCTCATCATGCAAAACGTCCACCGCTATTTCCTTTATCTTGCGATCGCCTTCATCGTGATCCTGGCGATCGACGTTTGGAAGGCGCTCTGGTTTAGCAATCCGGCAACCGGGCATGAGTCATTTGGAATCGGCGTCGGAACGATCGTGCTCGCCATCAACGTCTTTCTCCTCGGCGGCTACACCTTTGGTTGTCATTCGCTCCGGCATTTAATCGGCGGATTTCGCGATCAACTTTCGCGCGCACCGGTCTGTTACCAGGCGTATCGCTGCGTCACCTGTTTCAATCGTCCCCATATGCTGTGGGCGTGGATGAGTCTGTTTTGGGTCGGCTTCAGCGATCTTTACGTGCGCCTTTGCTCGATGGGTGTCTGGCATGATTTGCGGCTCGTTTAAGCGATGAAGCGAGATGCGTTGAAGCAAACACGTTTTCTGAGCGTGCCTCTCCGTTTCAACGACTTAACTCTCTAACGTTTTCCTGAGTCAAATGGTTGAGTACGAAACTTTTGAACACGATGTCCTTGTAATCGGTGCCGGCGGTGCGGGGTTACGCGCAGCGATCGAGGCTTCTGGCGCTGGAGTGTCAGTCGGCCTGATTTGCAAATCACTTCTCGGCAAAGCGCACACCGTGATGGCCGAGGGTGGAATTGCAGCGGCACTAGCCAATGTCGATGACCGTGACAATTGGAAAGTGCACTTCGCCGATACCATGCGCGGTGGCCAGTACGTCAATAATTGGCGGATGGCCGAATTGCATGCCAAGGAAGCCCCGGACCGGGTGCGCGAGCTCGAAGCCTGGGGCGCAGTCTTCGATCGCACCAAAGATGGCCGCATCCTCCAGCGCAATTTTGGCGGCCACAAATATCCGCGACTGGCACATGTGGGTGATCGCACGGGCTTGGAAATGATTCGAACGTTGCAGGATCACGGCGTGCATAAGGGGATCGATGTGCACATGGAGCGGACCATTCTCACTTTGCTGAAACAGGACGGACGAATAGTAGGCGCGTTCGGTTACGATCGGGAGCGCGGCCGCTTCTTGGTTTTTCGAGCAAAAGCAATCGTGTTAGCTACGGGTGGAATCGGACGTGCCTACAAAATTACCAGCAACAGCTGGGAATATACCGGTGATGGCCATGCGCTCGCTTATCACGCGGGAGCGGAGCTGATCGATATGGAGTTCGTTCAATTTCATCCGACCGGAATGGTCTGGCCGCCGAGCGTATGCGGCATTCTCGTGACTGAGGGCGTTCGCGGTGAAGGCGGAATTCTTACTAATAAGGAAGGTCGCCGCTTCATGTTCGACGCCATCCCGGAAAACTATCGGGCCCAGACCGCGGACAACGAGGAAGAGGGCTGGCGTTATTGTCAGGGCGACAAGAATGCGCGGCGGCCTCCGGAATTACTGACGCGCGATCACATTGCGCGTTGCATCGTTCGCGAGATCAAGGAGGGCAGGGGGAGTCCGCACGGCGGTGTCTTCCTCGACATCGCATGGATTGAGAAAAAAATTCCGAACGCGGCCGAGCACATCAAAAAGAAATTGCCGAGCATGTACCACCAGTTCAAGCAACTCGCCGACATCGATATCACGAAACAGCCGATGGAAGTCGGCCCAACGACGCATTATGTGATGGGTGGGATTCGCGTTGATTCCGACACACAAATGTCGTGCGTGTCTGGATTGTTTGCGGCGGGTGAATGTGCCGCCGGAATTAACGGTGCCAATCGATTGGGCGGGAATTCGTTGTCTGATCTTTTGGTTTTCGGAAAACGCGCCGGCGAATTTGCGGCCAACTTCGCGAAAGAAAGTCAACACGGCGCGATCAATACCAGTGAAATTGAAAACGTTGTTCGTGAAGCATTGCTGCCATTTGAGCAGCGCGGAGGCGAAAATCCCTATACCTTGCAACGCGATCTGCAGGAGACAATGCAAGATAATGTCGGCATTGTGCGGACCGAAGCTGAGATGAAGTCGCAGCTCGAGCATTTGAGAAAATTATGGGAACGGGCGAGCCGGGTTGGCGTAAGCGGGAATCGCGAGTTCAACCCCGGCTGGCACACCGCACTCGATTTGAAAAACCTGCTGACCGTTTCGGAAGCGATAACTCGTGCGGCGCTGGAACGAAAGGAAAGCCGCGGCGCGCAATTCCGCGAAGATTATCCGGAGAAGGATGCGAAGTTCTCGAAGGTAAATACGATCATTTCACAAGCAGCGGATGGGTCGATGCAAGTTCGACTGGAGCCGCTGGCAGAAATGCCAGATTATTTGAAGCATATTATTGAGGAGATGAAGTGAGAGTGCGATGTCGCTGCAAAGGATTGGGTAGCACACGCGTCTCGCCGAAACAATCTTTTCAGAAAAGTCCGCGATGGCGAGGGCGCCATCGGTCCGGGCCGGACTGGCGATTAGACGCGAGACGCGTGCGCTACCCGGCAATAGTCCCGTTATGACAGCAACTTTCAAAATCTGGCGAGGCGATGCCAACGGTGGTGCGTTTCGGGAGTACACCACCGAAATCTCCGAAGGCATGGTCGTGCTCGATGCGGTGCATGATATTCAGCGTACCCAGGCGACGGATCTGGCCTGCCGCTGGAATTGTAAGGCGGGGAAATGCGGCTCCTGTTCGGCGGAAGTAAACGGCATGCCCAAACTCATGTGCATGACGCGCATGAGCGATCTGCCGCTGGATCGACCAATCACGATTGAGCCGATAAAGGCGTTTCCGGTGTTAAAAGATTTGATCACCGATGTGTCGTGGAATTTTCAAGTGAAGAAAAAAATCAAACCGTTTAGGCCGCGTCCGCCAGACGCGCCCGATGGGACCTGGCGGATGCAACAAGAGGATATCGACCGGGTTCAGGAATTCCGGAAGTGCATCGAGTGTTTCCTTTGCCAGGATGTCTGCCACGTCTTGCGCGACCACCAGATGCACGATCGCTTTATCGGGCCGCGCTTTTTGATTTACGCGGCCGCGCTGGAGATGCATCCGCTCGATACCGAAGATCGAGTCGAAGAATTGCGCGAAGCCCACGGGATCGGCTACTGCAACATTACGAAATGCTG
>JBKPMO010000072.1:0-41401 GCA_046732175.1 Verrucomicrobiota bacterium | reverse complement strand
TTTGAACTGTGAGCTGCTCCTGAATTTGCAGCCGCCGCGCGAAAACATCGACAATACGCGCGATTTTGGAAAGGCCGATGACTTTTCCATTCGGAATATATGCCACGTGCGCGCGGCCGATGAATGGCAACAAATGATGTTCGCACATCGAGTAAAGTTCGATGTCCTTCACCAGAATGATCTCGCTCGCTTCCGAGCTGAAGATCGCGCCGTTAACAATTTCATCGAGGTTCTGACGATATCCGTTGGTGAGAAATTCGAAGGCAAGCGCCGCGCGTAAAGGCGTTCGCCGTAATCCTTCGCGCTCCGGATCCTCTCCGATCGCTTCGAGCAAATTTCGGAAAGTATCCTCCATGCCCGCGCGCTTGGCTGCGCCGCATTTCGGTAGACTTCGAATCCGGCGCTCGGCCGCTTCCAGTTCTGTTTCGCCGTTCTGTGATGGACTCACCTTAATCGAGCCAGCTCAAGGGATACTTCTCGTCGTCAAGCGCAACGGCAGCTTCAGTCAGCTCCAAGGTGTGTTGCGTGTCGAACATGACCGCCAACTCTTCTGTGCGCTGCGCATTCTTACTGGCCATGATAGTCCCAGGGTGCGGTCCGTGCGGGATTCCGCGCGGATGCAGCGTGATCGAAGCAGGCTCGATCCCGCGGCGCGATCCGAAATTACCACGCACGTAAAACAATACCTCATCCGCTTCGACATTATCGTGGACCCACGGAATTTTAACCGCTTCCGGATGGGTATCGAGCAGGCGTGGCGCGAACGTGCAGACAACATAACCGCGAATCTCAAACGTCTGATGGATGGGCGGTGGCTGGTGGACGGTGCCGGTGATCGGCTCGAAGTCTTGCGCATTGAAGGTAAACGGATAAACGTAGCCATCCCAGCCGACGACGTCGAACGGATGATGCGCCATCGTTACGCACGTCAGCCGCGGTCCGTCCTTCACCAGGATCTCGGTATCTTCTTCCTTGTCGATCGTATTCATTTCCGCGGGACCATGAAAATCGCGTTCCGAATAAGGTGACCCCATTTTGATTTGGCCTTCGCTGTTCAAATAGCGTTTCGGAATTCGGACCGGGCCGGACGATTCCAGAATAAGATAATCTTCTTCTTGCACGTTATCGGGCTCGAGACGGTAAGTGATCCCGCGCGGGACAACGATGTAATCTTCAGCACGATATCGCTGTTGACCAAAAACGGACTCGATTGTCCCGCCGCCTTTGAAGACGAAAATGATTTCGTCGGCGCCGCCGTTCTTATAATACTGAAACTGTCCGTACTCCTTCTCGGGACGGCAGCGCCACGCGGTCATGTCTTGATTAAAAAGAATCGGAACGCGGCCACTATAGAGATCGCCGCGACGCGGCAGGTTCGCGGTGCGCAGATGATGATGGCGAAGCGGACTGTCAGCAGCTTTCTTCAGCTCTTCGCATTTGAGTAGCTTGACATGGCGCACGCGAGTGGGCGGTCGCAGGTGATACATAATAGAGAAGGCTTCGTTGAAGCCTTCGGTGGTGACAACGTGCTCGTAATAGATGCCTTCGTTGTTATAACCGGGGCCCGCACCGTTGCGGTGAAACCAGATGTGATGTTTTCTCGGAATTTCTCCGAGCTTCTGATAATATGGCATGCCTAATCCTCCTTAAGTCGGGACAAATTGTAAGTTCCCGGTTATAGATTTCCTCGCGCCTCCTGTTCGCGTTCCAACGCTTCGAACAAGGCCTTGAAATTACCCTTGCCGAAGCTCTTCGCGCCTTTGCGCTGAATAATTTCGAAAAACAAGGTTGGCCGATCTTCCACCGGCTTGGTAAATATTTGAAGTAAGTAACCTTCGTCGTCTCGATCAACTAGAATTCCGAGCCTTTGCAGGGGCTCGAGATCTTCGTCGATGTGCCCTACCCTATCCAAAACGGTCTCATAGTAGGTGGGCGGGATATGTAAAAATTCCAGACCGCGCTTCTGCAATTCGGTCACAGTCTTAACTATATCGTTGGTGGCAATTGCGACGTGCTGGACGCCTTCGCCATCGTAGAAGTCGAGGTATTCCTCTACCTGCGATTTCTTCTTCCCTTCGGCCGGTTCGTTAATTGGAAACTTCACATAACCATTACCGTTACTCATGACCTTGCTCATCAGAGCCGAGTATTCGGTTGAGATATCCTTGTCGTCGAAGCTCAAAATGTTGCGAAAGCCCATCACCTCTTCATAGAACTTGACCCAGGGGTTCATCTGGTTCCACCCCACATTCCCGACACAGTGGTCAACATAGAGGAGACCCGTCTGCGGCGGATTGTAGGTCGATTCCCATGGGCGAAAACCGGGCATGAAAACGCCATGATAGTTTTGCCGTTCAATGAAGAGGTGAACGGTGTCGCCATAAGTATGAATTCCACTCATCACCAACTGCCCATCGCCGTCGGTTAAAGTCATCGGCTCGAGAAAACTCTTGCCCCCACGGCTGGTTGTTTCCTCCCAGGCTGAGGTCGCGTCTTCCACCTTCAAGGCGATGGCCTTCACCCCGTCACCGTGCTTGGCGATGTGATCGGCGATCGCGTTACCGGATCGCAGCGGTGTCGTTAAGACAAAGGTAAGTTTGTTCTGACGAATGGCATAGCTTGCCTTCTCTTTTGTGCCGGTCTCGGGACCGCAATAGGCCAGGCTTTGGAAGCCAAAAACGGTCTTATAAAAATGCGCGGCCTGCTTGGCGTTGCCGACGTAAAACTCAATGTAATCAGTGCCTTGCAACGGCAGAAAATCCCTCTCGGCAGCGGGCGTTTCCTTTGGGGCAGCAATGGTGCTTGGCATGGGAGTCCTTCCGTTAATTGATCGAATCAAAATATAAGATCGGGAACGGCCCGCTGCAAGGATGTGCCGGCTACTTCAGCACGACGGAGCCGGCAATCTTCTCAAAGCGCGGATCATTGCGGAGCGGGTCCAGGATCGGATTCACGCGCATTTGCAGGGCAAACCAGTCGGGCTCTTCCGCCATCTTTGGCAGCAAGGCGAAAGCGTCCTCCATATTGCCGCGCCGTACATGCGCGAAAACATAATGCGCCGGCGGAACGTAATTGCCGTAAGCGTGTCTGGCATCGAGTTGCTCCAGTTCACGCTCCGCTACCGTGCGCACGGCCGCATCAAAACCGCTCGTCGCGAAAACTTGTTCAAGCACGCGTGCATCTTCATTCCGACCGGTCAGGTTCAACGCCGCGCACCATTGCGTGACTGCTTCGTGCTTCATTCCCTTTTGCGCGCAAACATTTCCGAAACACTCATGCGCCGCCGCATTGTCAGGATAAAGATCGAGTGTCTTCGCCAGTTGTGCGGCGGCGCGATCGTACTGGCGGCTGAAAAAGAGAAGCGTCCCGTAATGCACGTTGGTGCCTGGATAAAATGGATCGAGTTGCAGGGAGCGCTCTGTTTGCGCGATCGCTTCGTCGAATCGGCCGAGATACGCCAGGCACATCCCATAATGCGAGTGGAGGTCAGCAAAATTTGGGTCTAATTCCATCCCGCGATGAAAAGCGCGCTCAGCCGCAGCCCAGTTCCGTTTGTAGTAAATCTCGACCGCGGCGATTGAGTTGTAGGTTTCAGGCCACGTGTCATCGAGGTTAAGCGATTTGCGCACGTATTCTTCCGCGAGTGGCCAGACGTCGGGCGGGAAAAGCGCGTTCGCCGCCGCCCAGGAGTAATACAGGCTCAATCCTGTATAAGCCGGTGCAAATGACGCATCGAGCGCAATCGCTTGTTCGAAATACTCGCGCACGCGCTCGTATCCCGGCGCGTAGAAGTTTCGCCACTGATGCTTACCTTTTAAATACAGGTCGTGTGCTTCCGTATTCTGCGTCGGGCGAGCGGCGATCGCGCGTCGCTCCGCCCCGGTCAATTTCGCCTGCAACGTGTCCGCGATGTTCGCGGCGATGTCGCTTTCGACTTCGAAGATGTCGGTCAGTTCTCGATCGTACCGTTCGGCCCAGAGATGCGTGTCATTCTCGGCGTCGATCAATTGCACGTGCACGCGCACTTTGTCGCCGGCCTTGCGCACGCTGCCTTCCAGAATGTTGGCGACTCCGAGCTGCTTCGCGATGTCCGGCAGATGAGCACTTGCGCTCTTGAAACGCTGGGTCGAAGTCCGCGAAATCACTTTTAGATCCGCGATACGCGACAAACGTGTAAGGACTTCTTCCTGAATGCCGTCGGCGAAATAAGCATTCGCTTTGTCATCGCTTAAATTTTCGAAGGGCAACACAGCGATCGACTTTTTTGGCGCAGCCGGCCTCTCGATGTCGACCCCGGCGGCCCGAACTTGTCGATCTTGCGCGAATTTTTTCGGTGTCTCCGGATTGCCGAATTCGTCCGAGTAGAGGTTGAAGAGGGCAAGCGAGACGCCGTGCTTCACTTCGCACGTGCCGAGATCGTGCAGCAGCGGCCGCCACTGCGCGTATTGCTCGAGATCGTCCGCCACGCGTTTCGACACCAGAATGTGACCGGCGTCGCCGCAATCCATCACCCGTTGTGCAATGTTGATTCCGGCGCCGGCGATGTTGCCCTGTTCGCTCAAGTCGGTCACCCCCTTCACCGGACCGCTATGAATTCCCATCCGCACCTGCAGCTCCGGATGCTTCTTCATTTCGCGCGCAATCTCGACCGCGCATTTCGCCGGTTCTTCGGGACTCGTGCGGAATACGAGCGCGCCGCCGTCGCCCGTCGGCAAGCGCATCAACTTCCCTTCCCGTTGCGCCGCGCGAAATGTCTGGGTCTCGCGCGCAATGTCGCGGAGCTTTTCCAAATGCTCCAGCTGCTCGTGAATGAGAAGCTTGGTGTAACCGACGATGTCGACAAAGAGAACGTGACCAATTTCGAGTTCGACGTCAGACATCTTTGCGTAAAGTCCGCACTTTCAATCGCCAAAGGAGATTTCGACGTCGCGCGCGGTTTGGACCATTTCACCATTCGGCGGCACCAACCGCAAGCGATTTACAGCATCGGCGATGGGAACGTGGCGGACCTGATAGTTTTGATAGCTGACCATCGACCCGAAATGACCTTCGTTGATTAGTTGCACTGACTTTACCCCGAACCGCGTGCCGAGGATGCGATCAAGTGTGGTCGGAGCACCGCCGCGCTGAAGGTGACCAAGAACACAGGCGCGCGTTTCTTTTCCGGTGCGCGCCGCGATTTCCCGCGCCACAATGTCGCCAATTCCACCGAGCCGGAACTCGCCGTCTTTGATGTCGCGCTTCACCTGCTGCCCATCTCTGGGACGAGCGCCTTCCGCGACAACAACCAGCGCGCTTAAGTCGCCGGCAGCATCACGCGCCCGAATCGAGTCGGCCACCTTATCGAAATCGAACGGAATCTCCGGAATCAAGATAACGTCGGCGCCGCCTGCGAGCCCGCCGTGCAACGCGATCCAGCCGGCATGTCGTCCCATCACCTCCACAACAATCGCGCGTTTATGACTAGTCGCCGTAGTGTGCAGGCGATCAAGCGCGTCCATCACCGCGGCCACAGCCGAGTCAAAACCGAACGTCATCGCCGTTGCTTCCAGATCGTTGTCGATTGTTTTCGGAACACCGACGCAGTTGATCCCAGCCTCCTGCAATTGCAAGGCGGTCGTCATGGAGCCATCGCCACCAACGATGATCAGCGCGTCAACGCGATTTTCGTTCAAAACCTTGCGCGCCTGCTCGACTACTTCGGCCGCGACAACCGCACGGTCGCCGGCCCCGATCTTGGCAACGAAATGACCTCGATTCGTTGTTCCGATAAGAGTGCCTCCGAGCGCCATGATATTTTCGGTGCACTTGCGGTCGAGAATCGTGAAATCGCCCGGTGGAAGTAATCCCTCAAAGCCGTCGCGAAAGCCTAGCATTTCCCAGCCAAGCTTGTCGGCGGCCAAGGCAGCGCCGCGCAGGACGGCGTTAAGGCCCGGGCAGTCCCCGCCACTGGTGAGAATACCAATCCGCGTTTTCACTCGCGGAAAGTTACAGCATCTTTTTCGGATCGACCAGTCTACCGGAAGCGGCCCATTGATCGTAGAGTTGCCAGCCTTGCCGGACAAGACGTTCGCCATCCCCAAAACGATCGTTGCTGCCAAGAATCACCACGATCAGATGCCGGGGAAAAATTGTCGCGCTATTCTCGCCGTTCTTGATCACCTCAGATGGCCGATTGGCCGAGAGGATCAGACATTCACCGGCATGGCCGGTTTGCCCGGTTTTGACCCCATCGATGCCGTTCGTCCCGAGCAAATCATTGGTGGTTTTCTGGAGAGCATGCAGCTGCTTGCCGCCGCGATTGAAAGAAATCTCGCGTTCTCGTTGTGAAACGTAAAAGCGAAAGCTCGCCTTGTTCATCGCGTAGCGAGTCAGTCGCGCGAGATCGACCGCAGTGGAGTATGGCATCGGCCGCTCCTTGTAATCGAAGCCGCTGGGATTAACGAAACGCGTCCGATCCATCCCGAGTTGTTTTGCCAGGGCGTTCATTTGGGCAACAAACGCGGTCGTCGGCGTAACTTTTGTGTTGGAAGCGGCGGGCGTGATTGCCCCAAGCGTTTCTCCAACACGATTGGCAAGGGCATTAGCCGCGAGATTGTCCGACTGGACCAAGGCGGCATACAGCAGATCGCGCAAGGAGGCGACGTCGCCGATCTGCCAGCCGATCTCGTTTTTCTCCACCCCCACAAAGGCAGCCTCACTGATGGTGGCGAGCTGGTTCAGATCGCCCGCTTTTTTTTCCGCCCAATCGAGGACCACACAGGCCGTTGCGATTTTGGTTAAACTCGCGACCTGTCGTTTTTCACGAGCGTTCTGCTCGATCAAAACATACCGGGTCTGCGAGTCCACCACCAGATAGGATGGCGGCAACGGTGCGGCCAACATCGACCGCATCGCAACGGAACTTGCGCAAACCGCAATCGCGGCGGCAGCAAAAATTTTAGCAGGAGAACCCACGCCGGAAAAACCCGGCAGCACCTTAATCAGCACAAATGGAATTACAATGCGAAACCCGAACGGCAGTGCGGCAACTATTCCGGAAGACTGACATTCGCACGTGCACCGTAGCGATACGGATTGGTGCTTAGTGTCAGATAGATCCGTTCGGCCGCATTTTGCAGATCGAAATGGATAGCCCGTCCAAGTCCGCTCGCACGAACGGTTCCCGCTCTGCCCTGAAGCTCGCTCCCGCCATACATGTCAAACTCGTAGACCACCACACCGCTCTTAACATCGGTCACGCGGACATGGAGTGTGAGAAGGGATTGGCCGGTGCCGAAATGCCCCCCCAAAAACCACCGTCCGACCGGACTACCGCCATCGATCACATCAAATTCGCCATCAACGAGCCATCCGGTACGCGGTGTCTCATGTGGTCGGAGGATCCGGGCAGGCGCAATTTTTTCCAGCTGCTCCTTTAGATCTTCGGCAAACTCGACCGCCGCGAGCGCCTTGCGAATAGGCATTTCGCCATCTGTTTGCGCCTGGTCACCGGTAAACTTCGCGGTATCGACGCAGAACGGCCGAATATAAATGTAATGGGGTCCGTAGGCGCCTACCCCGCAATTGGCGGTAATCATGCGGACGTGCGATCCGAAATCTTTCGTGTCCGTAGGAGCACCTGCGCCGGCTCCGCCGACCTGGCTTTTAGTGACGTACATGTCTGCGCAAGAACAGAGCAGCAAGCTGGAAGCAATAGCGATAAAAGGTTTCATAATTTTTGGCGCGACCGTCTGCTCTTTCCCCAAGCGCGGACAGCTGCGTGGCTTCCGTGCTGCAACTATCGTGCCGCACGTTGGTGAAAATGCGAAGCCCAACTTCATAAATGCCACCCGAGCCGAGCCTGGACCTGAGGGATCTTATTTGGTGCGGACAGGCGGACCTTCGCTTCGGGCCCGGCTCACAAGCAGCCGCATAATGGAGTAGGTCGCGATGGCGCTAGGAATGGCAAGAAACAGCGAGCCCAATAATAAAGGCCAACCGACTCGGACGAAGCCCGGCCACGTCATAAAATCATGAAAGGAGAGCCGGTGAAACGCAGCACGCTGCTCGGGCCGGCCGTGCAGGACGCGCATGCCAATCCGGTACTGCCAGAAATAGATCGCCGGCATTAACGGCAAAATTACATCGTGCAAGGTCACTGCGATCGCTGCCGCAATTTTGTTGCATTTGCATATCCACGCTACCCCGATCGAAAGCAGAGTTTTCATGCTCCAGAGCGGGGTGAAGCCAAAAAAAATTCCGATGGCTGAACCGAGCGCGATCGAATGCGGCGTGTCCGCGATCGTCATCAATGTCATGTGATGCGCTGCCAGCCAACGCTTCAGGCGAGCCAGTGGCCCGGGTAATGGCGGTCCCGCAGATGATGGTGGCCCAGCGGGCGGTGGCAGTGCTTCCACCACGTATCCTAACTCAAAACAATTCCGCCGTCCGCGGAGGCGGCGTAACCAACTGACCCAACGCCTTCCGCAAGCGCAACGCTGCGTGCGGCGCGTAATCGCGCGCGTTGTTGTTAAAAATGACGTGCACTTCCTTCGCTCTCCCAGCCAATCGCTCGCTCCGTTCTGCGACCTCGTCGATCTCTGTGTCGGAGTAATCGTAATTGAATCGCGCGGCTACCGTTTTACCGGTGATATAGGCGCGTGAATCGCGTCCGTGCAGCCGAAGATAGGCGACATCCGAATTCGTAATTGCATCTAGCCCACTCGGCATAATCGTGAAATGCTTTTCAGGCGGCGCATCGACATTCACGAAAATTGCGTGTCTCTCCCGGATAAAAGCGAGGGTTTTCTCAAGTTGCTCACCTTCTACCCAGTTGCGGTTTCGAAACTCAACCGCAACACGAAAGTTGCCGGTCAATTGCAGAACAGCTTCGAGCTCATGTAAATCATGTTTCCGTGGCGAAAATGCGGGCGACAATTGCAGCAACAAGACACCGAGTTTGTCGGTCCGACAAAGAATTTCCAACGAAGGCGCAAACGCACGTACAATCTCGTCCATTGTTTCTTCAGTAAGCGCGACTTTTGCGTTCTTTTCCAATCGCAGTTTTCTTTGCAGCGCCGGTGGAAGAAGCTTCGCCGGGGTCGAATGATATGAGAGTAGTTGGTGCAATTTGATGTTAAAAACAAAATTCTGCGGCGTCGTGTCACACCATCGACGCACCAATTTTGGATCTGGTACGGAATAAAAGGTGGAATTCACTTCGACCATGTTGAAATGCTGCGCATACCAGCCGAGGCGATCGGTCGGGCGCATCTTTTGTGGATACCAAAACTCGACGAACCCCGGATCCGACCAGCTGGCGGTGCCGACGAGGATCTTTCCAACCATAATCGAACAATGACGGCGCTCGGAAAAATTGCCAAATCACGTCGCGGGCGACTTGGTTGCGGGGGCGGGATTTGAACCCGCGGCCTTCAGGTTATGAGCCTGACGAGCTACCAGGCTGCTCCACCCCGCGATCTAAAAAGGAGTATGCGACGGACACGAATTTCGCGCAAGAGAAATGAATCACGGTGGCAAAACATCGCTTGCTGCCTAAGGGCCGATGCGCAAATTACGGCGCGATTGTGTCGGAAATTATTTCCAGCGTAGCTCAGTGGTAGAGCGGTCGGCTGTTAACCGATTGGTCGTAGGTTCGAATCCTACCGCTGGAGCCACGCTCGTAACGAAGCCCTGCAACGCTACGCATTTAAGTCAAGACGTGGTCACTTCGGGGCCCAGGGGGTCTATCATTCCGATCCCGCAGTCGCGGGCATTCGGCGTCCAGGGCGACGCCGGGTCGGAAACGTACGCGTGCCCTTTTCGGCTTAAACCGCTCTAAAGAGGAGGGCCTGGCTATGCAGGTGATGTGATTCAGTCGTCTGGCACAGGGATTTTCTGTGCGATTTGTTCGGAACCAGCGTTAAGATTCGCATCCGACAAGGGTTATTTGCCTGCAACTTGTAAGCTTCTGTTTATCAAACACTTGTATCGAACGCCAGCACCATGAGTAACAGAAAAAACGACCGCGAGAAACGACGCGCGCGGCATTGCTTATGCTCCTATACGTATCATGTTTTTCATTATCATCAGCGGCGCAATTACCCTCGGCTCTGCGGTGACATTGGCATCCCTCGCCCTCAGAGCGCCAGAGGCTTACGAAACTGAGCGTGGCCTGCAAGTGGTTCACAGGACCCCGAAGCAGCGCAGCGGCACTCAGTTGTCCGAAGCTTTGGTCCAAGCCCGCTAAGCCGCACCGTTCACCGCTGGGACGTTACCCAGACTTCGAGCCAGCTTGGTTCCTAGTTTAAAGAGGAAACGACGGACGAACGAGGTTGAATCAAGGTTCCCTTCGGCAATTCTATGGGCAGGGAGCGTCCTAGGAATTCCAGTAATACCCGGACCCGCTCCGAAGCGGGAAGCACTTGGGTTACGAGGACCTCAATCCCGCGTAATGGCCCATGTGCAATTTGGACCTCCTGGCCGACTTTGAGTTCCGGATCGAGCGTGACCAGTTCGTCAGCCTCCATCCGCTGGCGCAAGGCGTCGATGATGGTGGCGTCGATTGTCGCCAATCGGTCCCCAAACTGAACCAGACCACGGACGCCGGATGCATGTTCGACACGGCGCCGTTCAGTGACGTAGTCGAACTGCGCAAAGAAATAACCGGGAAACATTGCCTCCACAAACCAGACCGGGCCTCTTCGTGTCAATTTCCGCATGCGCAGACGCGGTGCAAAACATACGATTCCATGCTGCTTGCGCAGAGCAACAGCGGCGAAATGCTCGCGCTTTGTCTGAGCACGCAGGCAAAACCAAAACGACCGATCGGTCGGAAGTATTTGCGGTTGAGATTTCGACATCGCGCACCTCGTTTCTCCCAATTCCTACTAAGGAGCGCGATTTTTTCAACTCCAGCAACGTATTTGCTTGCGTGCAGACGGACGCGATTTCGAATTCAGTTAGCCGCCGCTATTTCACATTGTAAACTTCAACGAGCCCGATCCCCGTGCCGCCGTTGACTCCTTGAAGAATGGCGGTATAGAGCCCAGCGGGGGAGAGCGTAACACGAATGGCGGATTCCAGATCGTTCGTCGGGGCGAGGCCGGTGGCAATGATCTCAGCCTGCTGCGAGCTGCGCCAGTTGTCGTTAGCAGCGATCTGTTGGCCGTTGGTGTTAAATATAGCCAGGGTGGGATTGGGCAATGGGCCGGGCACGGGCAGGGACGGGCCGAGGCCACGGATGACCACCTGAGTACTGTCATTGCCCCCGCGGGTGATGAAACCGCCGATCGTTACTGCGTCACCCGTGCCCACAAACGCTCGAGTTGAAATGTTTGCGAGCTCGGAAAAGACGCTGCTCGTGATGTCGTACACTTCCACCTGACCGATCCCTGTTGTCGCATTGTTCCCGGCCATGATGACAGTGTAGCCGCCCGGTTGCAGGGTGGTGAGAATGGCCGATTCACGCGGGTCGGTCGGGCGAAGACCGACCGGGATTTGATTGGAGTTCGCCGCCGTTTGCCAATCGTTGTTAAATACGATCGAGGGTGCCCCATGGTGCAGGTCAAGAGTTGGATCTTGCAGCAGCGGGAGTGAGATTTGAGCCTGCGGGAGGCTGGGGCCCAGTCCGCGAATGACGACTTGCTTTGGATCAGTTCCGGTGATGATGAAACCGGCAATCGTGACGCGTTCACCAGTCTGGACCGATGCGCGGGTGGAGATGTTTAACAGTTGGGCCGTGGGCGGCTCGAAAGCGAGTCCCCCCGCATTTACGCTAGACGCGAACGCCGGGTTCGTCTTTGTGCCGTTGGGGGTAAACTTGAAAATTTCTTGCGTAGGGAAAAGCGCGACGAAAACGTTGTTATTTTGATCAATGGCAAGGTTTCTGGGACCAAGTAAACCCATCGTGAAAGTCGATTTTACCCCAGTGGACGTAAATTTGAAGATGTTGCCGCTACTGAAGTCGACCTCGTAAAGGTTGCCGGCGCTATCGAACGCCAACCCCTCGGGGGAGCTTAATCCACCGGCGAACGTCGTTTGCGCCCCCTGGGGGGTCAGCTTTAATATCCTCCCCATGTTCGTCGTGTTCGTCTCGGAGACGAACAGGTTACCGCTGCGGTCGAATGCCAGGCCAAACGGTCCATTGAAACCCGCCTTGAACGTGCTGCTGGCGCCGGTGGGGGTAAGCTTGATGATCGATCCCGTGCTTGCATCGCTGACAAATAGGTTGCCCGCGGCATCAAAGGCGAGACCCATCGGATTGCCGATCGTAGCGAAATCCGTGGCAACACCCCCCGGCGTTACTTTTACAATCTTTCCGCGCTCGGTATCGGCGACAAATAAGTTGCCCTTGCTATCAAAGGCCAGGGCGTCGGCGAAAAACCCGCTGACAAATAACGTCTTAGCGCCTGCAGGCGTAAACTTGTCGATTTCCTTCTTGCTTAACTGGCCACTGTATAAATCGCCGGGACTCGCTAGTAAATCAGACGGTCCAATAGCTAAGAAAATAGCAGCCAGAAACGACAATGCGACACTCAGGTTCTTCATAAATTTAATTTCGCGACTGCCGACTGCAGAAAAGAGAAACCATCCTTCGTCTAGAACTATTTTACCTCAAATTTAGAAAAAGCGTTAAGAGACTTTTTAAGGGAAACCGATCGTCAAGGTAACTTCGGGCGTCTCCTTCCTGGCGTATCTGCAGGAGCAACCGTTCTGACATCGAGCAAACCCTTTATCCCTCACTCAATACCCTTCAATTATCTATCTGGCTTTGACCGCCGCAGGAGTCGATCAAAAAAGCGAGTAAGGTCAGTGCCCTACCCGCTTTATTGTGTAATCGTGTCTAACTTAAGCTGTCGCGAGCTTTCTGCGCAAACCTTCTAGTGCGATCAAGCCAAATCCCAGCAGGGCAACGGCTGAACCGCTGTCAGGAACGACCGGTACTGCCGTGTTGGAGGCCTGCAGAATCGTGAATGTAAATCCCGTGCCAGTGCCTTGAAGGGAAAACGTTGCGAAGGTGTCCTCAAAGCCAGTAATATGTGCCGTTCCCTCACCCATCAATGCCAGCGCATTCGGAGTTCCCGAATGGAACGCACCTGACGTACTAAGAAGATCGAACGAATAAGTTGTCGCGCCGATCGTGAAAGTCCACTCCGGAATATTGGGGGCAAGCAGAGCCCCGGTGGTGCCATTGAAGGTAAACGAGGCGAAATTCACCGACGATCCGACGGTGCCCAAGTAATCATCGGTGCCAAAATTCACCTGCATTGGATTGTTAAAATTAATCGTGAAATTGCCGCCGCCGGCCGCAGCGACAGACCCGCCGGTTGAGCCCGAAGCACTAGTAAAGCCGATCGTTCCAGTAATCTGTGTTGCGTGTGCTGAGACGGCAAGGCCCGAGGCAACTACGATCGCGGCCAGGCCTGCTAAAAGAGGTTTAATAAGTTTCATATTCCCTATACTTCCTTTCCGTGGTTCATCCACGGTTGGATTAATAGCACAGGCTGTGCCAACATTTTGATGCAGAATTTAACGTCCTAAACATAAGCCGCTTACATTGCGAATGGGCTTCGAACCATTTCGCGGATACGGGGGAAAGTGTAAATACTGCCGACGCCTTACAATCCAATGTCGAACGCGTAATTCCGAAGTCATTGATAATAAGTAGCATATGATCCTTAACCACGTTTATTAAACAATCCGACGCGCACTCGGAGACTTCCTTACCCCTTTGCTGGCTTCTCCAGCGTTGCAATCGTGTCTTTCGCTTGTTTCGTCAAATCATCTGGAATTCCAGCCGCCAGCGCCCGATCCAGCTCTTTTTTCGCGTCCGACTTGTGCCCCAATTGAAAGTGCGCCATCCCCAGGGCAAACAGCGATTTCCCATCCAGCGGCTTCTTGCTTTCACTTTGTTGCAGCAGCTGGATCGCCCGGGAATATTCTTTGCGCTGGAAGCTTAAAACACCCAGTGTCCTGGCGAGCTCAGGATCGTCCGGCATTGCGCGACGCGCTTTATTTGCGAGTTCGTAACCTTTGTTCGCAGTGCTGGCATCGTTTGCGTAAATGGTAGCGAGACGTTTTTGCGCGGGAGCAAAATCTGGCCATTTCTGAAGGACGGTGTTGTAGATGGTGCCAGCTTCAGTGGTATCACCTTTTTGCAGACGGATTGCTGCTTTCGCCATCAATGCGGGTGTATAATCAGGCTTTGCTGCTAGCGCCTTCGTCACCTCATTCTCAGCGTTCGCGGGGACTGGGTCGCTGGAATCGAGAGCGGTCATCGACAGAAAGAGGGCGGCGTCAGTACGGTCCGCGCCTGGGGCGCCATTTGCCACGCGTCGCATCGCTTCCTGAGCCTCGTTAGTTTTGCCAGTAGCGTACGCCGCCCAAGCCAAGTCTCGCGCTACCGCGGGATCATCGGACAGAGCGCGGCTGCTTTCCTGCAGCAGACTGTAAGCCCACGAAGAATTGCCCGCCTGAAAAGCGACGTGCCCCAACGTCGCGGTCACATGTGGATCGGTTGGCGCCAGGTCGCGCGCCTTTTTCGCATACTCCAGTGCCTTGGCATTGTTCTTAAGCGGGCCGGCATTCAATTGCGCTAATGCCAGCGCAGCCTCGACCAACTTCGGATTCGCCTGAAGAGCGTGCTCATAGGTTTCTCCTGCTTTAGGCGCGGAGCCTTCCTTGGAATAGGCCCCGGCCAGTCGCATCAAGGCAACAGGATCATTCGGTTTCTCCTTCGCAAATTTTTCCAGGTCGGCGAGTGGTGTGCTACCGCTTTGCGAAAGCAGACTCAGTCGGCTTTTCGCTTCATCCTTCCCTGCGAAATCACGTGGCGACGCCACGGCCTTTTCCAGTGCTGCACGAGCCTCATCCGATCGCCCCATCATGTAGTTCGCCATCCCAAGGTGGAATTGAATCTCACCGTTCTCGGGCGCTTTAGCTGCGCTCTGCGCCAACAATTCGGCCGCCTCCTGGTATTTCCCCTGTCGGTATAGCACCCAGCCATATGTATCGATGATGCTCGGCTCGGCCGGATTTAACTCATGCGCCTTACGGGCAAGCTCAGCGGCCCGGTCGAGATTCGAGAGCTTTTCGCTATAAAGGTAGGCAAGATTATTTAGGGCTGGGATAAAGTTTGGATCCACCGCTAGAGCTTTCTCATAGCTGTCGCGTGCTTTGGCGAAATCGCCCATTTGCGTAAAGATGATTCCCGAAGTCAAAAGCGCCGGCGCATATTGCGGTTTCTTCGCTAGGACAGCATCTAGCTGCTTCAACGCCTCGGGCAGCCGGTTTGTTTGGACGTAAATCGAGACAAGAAGATTGTAAACGACGGCCAGGTTCGGGTCGAGTTCAATTGCTTTTTTCAGCGCATCCTCCGCCGCGGGAAAATTGTTCTCCATCACATAACTTCTTCCGTGAATGTAATAGGCGGGAGCCGATTGCGGATGCTTTTGGAGGACCGCATCCGCCCTTCGATGTACTGCAGCAAAATCTTTCGCCTGAAGATCAAGATCCGCCAGCTGATCGATCGCGAGGGCATTTCCGGGATCAAGTTCAAGAGTCTTCTCGAAAGCTTTGCGCGCTTCATCGTTTTTGTTTTGTCGCCTCAGCACCACTCCCAGGAGGACGTAAGCTTGCGGACTATCTGGTGTCTTCTGGACCTGGTCCCGAAAGAGCGCGGTCGAGTCGTCCGATCGGCCCACCTGCTGATAAGCATCGGCAAGGAGCGTCTTTACCTGAATGAGATCGGGTCTGAGCTTCAGTGCAGATTCCAGCGGCCCGATAACAGATTTTGCGTCGCCGGCGCGAAGACGAAGTTGAGCGAGCAGGACGATAGCCTCGATGTATTTAGGCGCGATCTTAACCGCCTGGCCCAACTCGGCCATCGCCTGATTAGTATTCTTCGCCTGAAGGTAGGCGAGCGCGAGCTGGTACTTAACTCCGGCATTGTTGGGATATGTCTTGTCAACATTCTCCAGTATTCCGGTCCCCTGTTTTAAATCCCCTTTGCCTATTAATGCCTGCGCCTGCATGATTCGACCTTCGATGTTATCGGGATCCCGACTAAAAACGTCTTGCAATAACTTTATTACCTCATCGTACTTTTTCTCTGCCTGCGCGATCTTCGCTTGAAGAACCCATGCGCCTACGAAATCGCGTGCCTGTGCGGTAAGATCCTGAAGATATTTCTTGGCTTCTTCGGTATTTCCTTTGCGAATCTTGAACTCGGCATAACTCAGACGGTCCTGCGATCGAACCGGGCTGAGTTCTGCAGCGGCCTTTAACTCTTCTTCGGCGCGTGCGTCATCTTTCTTGGCCATTGCCACCACTGCCATCGCGGTATGTGCCTCCAAGCATTTCGGATCGATGGCGAGGGCGTGATTCAAAGTAGCTTCAGCTTTGGCGAAATCTCCCTTGCGCATGGCTAGGGCCGCGTTGGCGACTTCGAAATAAGGGCTGTCGTGGTGCGGGAATTTCTCCACCTCCTGTTCCGCAAACTGGACTTGCTCCGGAGTGACCGCGGTCTCGGCGAGCAGGGCGAGAGCTGGTCCGTGGTCGGGCGCCAGTTTCAGAATCTCGCTCGCTTCCTTGAAAGCCTCCTGCGCCTGATTTACTCGGACATAGACAAGCGCGAGCTTGTAGCGATTGTCCGGGTCTTGGGGCGCGCGTTTGCGCGCTTCCATCAGGAACGGTCCCGCCCGCAGGGGGACCCCTTCGGCCGCCCACATTGCACCGCAGCGAGCAAAGGCCACCGCATTCCCGGTATCGAGCCTCAGGACCTTGAGATACTCGATCTTGGCGGCGTCATACTCTCCCGCTTTAAAGTGGCTTTCCCCCTGTTGCAAGGCACGGGTCTTCTTCATCTCCGGGGTGCAACTACAGCTAAGTAGCACCAGCACCGAGATTACGGCTAAACGAATAAATTGTTTTCGTGATGTGTCCATTTCTTGTTAGTACTTGAGGCTTCTCATTGTTATTCGCGCGAAATTCCGAGCCTTTCCATCAGCTCGTACAAGGTAGGTCGGCTTATTCCCAGCTCTGCTGCCGCCGAACTAATCCGCCCGAGATTTCGCTTCAGTGCGCGCTGCACCATTTCCCGCTCTACGTTTTCCCTCGCTTCCTTTAAGGTCGTGGAAGAGGAAAATCCTATTCCCGAGGATAACTCGAGATCTTTCTCTGTAATTCGTTTGCTATCCGCCATGATGACTGCGCGCTTGATCCGGTTTTGCAATTCCCGGACATTCCCCGGCCAGGGATGACGGTTGATTGCGCGCAACGCTTCCGGCACAAAGGCAATGTTACCCTTGCCATTCTGCGCCCCGTACTTTTGCAAAAACTCCTGCGCCAGCAGCATGGCATCGTCGCCCCGCTCGCGCAGCGGCGGCAGACTGATCACCAGCACCGCCAGTCGAAAATAAAGATCTTCGCGAAATGACCCCTGAGTGATCCCTGCCTTGAGATCGACATTAGTCGCGGCGACGACCCGCGCGTCGCTCATCAGTTCCTGTCGGCCGCCGACTCGTTGAAAGCGCTGTTCCTGCAAAAAACGCAGCAGTTTAACCTGAACACTAAGCGGCAGCTCTCCAATCTCGTCGAGGAACAAGGTGCCACCCTTGGCAGTCTCGACCAGTCCCATTCGTTGCATCGTCGCGCCGGTAAAGGAACCTTTCTCGTGGCCGAACAGTTCGCTCTCAAGCAGGCTCTCCGGAATGGCGTTGCAGTTAATTGGAACAAACGGCCCATCCTTGCGCGGACCACGCTTGTGAATGGCAAGAGCGGCCATTTCCTTCCCCGTGCCGCTTTCACCCAGCAGAAGCACCGGTGCCGTCGTAGTCGCGACTTTGCGAATAAAGGAAAAGACACCCTGCATTTGCGGACTCGTTCCCAGCATGTCTTCGAAAACAGCCGCATGCTGGCTCTCCCTCGCCTTTCGATATTCCCGCTCCAGGTCGGCCACGTAAATGCACCGCTTCAATAACAGCTTGAGTTCGTCCGTATCTATCGGTTTGCACAAGAAGTCGTAGGCACCGGCGGCCACCGCTTCCATCGCGTTTTTCTTTTCTCCCTGGCCGGAGATAACAATGACCTTCGCCATGTCGTCGAGAGCCTTTAATTGCGCGAGCGCGGCGAGACCTTCATCGGGATCATTCGGTCGCGGGGGCAGGCCGAGGTCGAGAAGCGTAACCACCGGCTTTTTCTTTTTGAATGTTTCGATGGCACCGCCGCGATCTTCCGCGGAAACGATTTCGTAGTCCGCGCTCAGCGCCCATTTCATCTGGGTGCGAATCGCGTCGTCGTCGTCAACGAGCAGTAGAACTGGATTCATTATCCGTCGGGGGTAAGCGGCAGCAGCACCTGAAAGGTTGTCCCCTTCCCCACGTCGCTCTTTACCCGAATACTACCGTGGTGCGCTTCGATGATCATCTTAGTTTGAAACATTCCGATTCCCAAACCTTTCTTTTTCGTCGTCTTGAATGGCCGGAACAAGGAATCGCGCAAGAACGATGTTGTCATTCCGCAGCCATCATCCGAAACAGAAAGGGCGACGTATCCGTTCTGAGTCCCAGTCCTGACTTCGATGCGTCCTCGCTCACCTATAGCATCCCGCGCGTTCAAGAGCAGATTAGTGACAACGCTTCGGAGTTGTTCGCCATCCGCCATTAGCTTCGGCAACGGCCCAAGTTCTTTGGCGAATTCAACCCCTGGCATTCCGTTCACATTCTCGATCGCTTGCTCAACCACCAGGTTTAGGTCAACCGGAGAAGGTCGCAGCTCAAGCTTGGTTCCCAACGCTCCCAAACGTTCAATAATCTGGTTGATGCGCTCTGTCGTTCCCCCAATGGAGCGCAACGTATCCTGACGAAATACCGGATCCTCAAAATGCCTCGGTAGATTTTGCAGCGTCAACTTAAGGGTGGACGCAGCATTCTTCAGGTCGTGCACGAAAAAAGTCGAGATGGTTTGAAATGCTTCCAGTTCCTTGCCCAGCATGATTTCTTCAGCTAGTCGAAGGTTCAGCAGGCTGGAAGCCACCTGATCGCCAATGCATTCAAGCAACTCGAGTTCTTCCACGGTGTAGGCAACCCCATTAACTCGATCCCCCAGGATAATCAGGCCAATATACCGGTCGCTCGCGAGCAGAGGAACGACCACACGATTTCCGCCTTCGCTAAACTGAGTCTTACTTGCCTCCCGTAAAGTTTGTCCCCACGGCTCCTTGATTTTCTCCAAATCAAAGGCTTTTCGCATCCGGGTGATGCCCTCGCCTTCAGCCGAAAATTCGATGATTTCATCGGCCTCAATGCCGCGGGCGCGGGAAGTGGAAGCCTCCAGCCGAAGCTTGCGTTTTTCGTCATCGAAGAGCCAAACTCCGACCGACAGAACATTGAACGTTTCCGAGATCAACGCGGCCGACGCCGCGCACAACTTGGGATCGTCAATCGCACTGGATGTTGATCGGGTGAATTGAGTCCAGACCCTGCGAAAATCGTATTGTGGGCGACTGAAATGACGACTGACGAATTGCTTGATGCGTTGTCGAATTTTTTCCGAGAGCAGCAACACCCCGAGCAGCGCAATAGCGACGAGGATAAGAAAGGCCTGGAACTGGAAAGAGCTTGCCCCACCATAATACGCAACAATTTGTGCAAGCACGCCAATGACGAACAGGTAGCCCCCTGCCAGCAGCACCGTGATCGAGGTATGGAGAACGGCCCGCGAGGGATAAACATCGATCTCGCGTAAGCCGGTCCGGAAGTAACCCACAGCCAAAAGTGCGCAACCAACCAGCAATCCAATCGACTCAACTTCACCCAGGGAGTTATTGTGACCAGAAAAAACCAATGCCTGGCTGCGGGCGTAAATCCTTGCCCCAAAAATCACCGCCAGGCCGAGAATCAGAAACTTGATTCGCCACTGCATTGTTCCGACGGCAGCGCGAAAGGTGCGCTCGAGATTCATCAGTACCAGAACAGCGCCCACCAGGATTGCGACATTGACGATTTTGCCGGCAGGAAGGAAGCTTATCCAAAGTTGCGGCGCATCGGTGCGCATCCCAACTTCGATGAGATCGCCTTGAAATCCGAGTAAGGCTGCGACAGGTAAGAGGCATGCGATTGCAATTGCAAGCCGCCAACGGCGGAATGATTCGCCAGCGTCACCGCGCGAATAGGTCACGGCAAAAGCGAGCCAGATTGCAATCAGGAATGCTTTTAGGATGAGGGCCCACTCCTGCCATCGTGCGAGTCTTTGCGGATCGGTTAGTGGCAGACAGATTCCGGTGGACACGCTGTCCAGAGACAGCCCCAACATTCCCAGAGCGAACCACCATGCCGCCCCGCTACGATGATTCCGCGCTATTGCGGCAACAGCAAGAGCGGCACTCAACGCCGCTGCAATAAAGGCCAAAGTCGATTCCGAGGTCACAGCCGATGGTTCAGAGAATCGCGCAATGAAGTCATCTCCAGCGAGCCGATTAAGCCTGCAATCCTAACCCAAAATCCCCTGTTGGTCGAGGGGTGATCAGAGACAGGGAGAGATACACTTCCGAGATCCGTCATGCCGAAAGCGCAAGCGAGGGGCCTCCTTCCCCAAGCTTGCAGAATAATCGAAACCGCCTTGCCTAACCATCGGCAGTTTGCGAGATCCCTCGCCCCGCGACGAGTCATAAACGCGCCATTGTCGTGGAGGTCGTTTGTGCGGTAGTCATGGTCCGGCAGCTCGCGCTCAACAAAACACAAAAAGGCGCAGAGTATCGCACTCTGCGCCTTTAGTGAGAACTAACCTAACGCAATTTTACTTCCGTCCGAAGCGGGCGCGGAGACCAGCTAGGCCGGTCAAGCCCAAGCCCAAAAGAGCCGCTGCGGTTCCGCTATCCGGAGTGTTGGTTTCGCCGCCCTTCCAGATGCTCCATCCAGAAAGACCATACTGCTTCGGATCGCTGGGAAGCCCATCACTAGGGATCGTGATCACTCCGCTCAGGCCTGCAATGTACCAAACCTCAGAACCTGCATTTGGTCCATCATACTTGGCAAAGAGATAGAGGTAACCCCCGCTTCCGAGATCAACATCGGTCCCGGTACCATTGGTAATGTCGGCCACGTTTACCGGTGTGCAGGAACCGCAGGAGTTAAACGTGCGAGTGAAGTCTTGGCCGAGGGCCGAGTCAGTGGATCCGGGAGTCATGCCAACCAAGTGATTAACATAGTTTGTCCGGTCTTGATCACCCGACGGAATACCGAAATGGACTGTGCCCAGATCATTTCCATCACCGAAGGTAAGGGCTGAAGCCTTTGGGGCGGCGCCGAGCACTAGGACAAGCGCGCAAACCGCGCCGAAGAGAACAGGAATTCTATTTTTCATATGTGGATTTATTCTTGATTATAGTTATTACAGACAGCAATCTATTAGCAAAGGCGATGCCAACACGGAGGCCATTCGTACAAGTTCCAACGAGAGAGCCACTTAAAATTTACAGCTTGTTTCACTGCAAATGGCAATTATGGAAAATATGTAACCATTGCCGACATGTGGCAATGTCGTCGGGCCACTAGAATTCTGCATAACATCCTTGAAAAGAGGTCAATATATATGTCCCGTCGGGCTTGTAAATAATCCCGACCAGTTAAGCTATATCCTATGGTGTATATGATAATTCTAAACCACGCCAGCGCGCCGCTCATCAGGGGCAAGCGCCGCTGAAACCTCGGCTTGCTACCATAGCTACTGTAAACAAAGTCCCCCGAGCAGCGAGTCTTTTCACCTCCACTAGGGAAGTGAGACGCTTGAGGGCATCCTTAAAAAACGTAGTCAGACAGCCTCATTCCTGCCCCAGTCGCAGCAGAAAAAAAGGCAAGCCACTTTGGTTGAGGGCGAACCCCTTACTTCCAACGCCCGCGAAATTTCAAGAACCGCTCTAAGCCCTCAGAACGTGGATTGCGGCACGTAGATCACGTCGTTGTCGCGCACGTAAAAAGGTTTCACTTCTTTGCTTAGGTCGTGAAGATCCATTACCTGGCTCTTGTACACACCATTCACAACGCGCATAAGACGGACGCGTTTCAGCGTTCCGAACTCACTTGGTCCGCCCGCTTCCATAACCGCTTGGAGAACGGTCGTGGGCCTTTCGAAAGCTAATTTGCCAGGCTTATGTACCGCTCCGGAGACTGTAACGCTGGTTACGCTGGATTCCAGACTGACGGTAACTTCTGGAGTCTTGAGCTGCGATTTGTAGAGCTGAATTAATTCTGCTTGTAACTGTCCGACCGTTTTCCCGCTGGCATCCACTTCGCCAACCAATGGCAGACTTAGTTTACCGTCTGTCCGGACTCTTTGTGACTGATTGAGCTCCGGCGCAGAAGAGAATGTAAGCTTTACTACGTCGCCCGATGCCAGGATCACGTGCTTCGGAACCTCGGCCTGGCCAGACAAGGAGCCGCCCGTCTCTGTTTCACAACCGACCTCAGCGAATGTAAGCAACGTTAGAATGCTAAGGAACGCCGTTGCGCGACTCAAACCTCGCAGCTTGAGAAGTAATGTCCGTGGCCGTTGTAAAACTCCGGTGTCTGTCGAGCAACTCGATCCGTTCATAGGGCACTAAGTATCCGAGAGATGGCCCACTGGCAAGCGAACTTGCGAGTTCTTTTCTTGTCCGAGTGCCTTCGAGGGCGCCGCGCTGTCGGCGCCCAAAACAAATTAGCGGCGCCTTCGTCTCGCTCCCGCGTGTCTGCGGGGGCCCGTCCCCCCACGGCAACGAGCCGTTCGCACTTCGATTGCTAACGACACTACCCACCGACCGGAACTGTTCACTTGGACAACCTATACGCGACAGCACCGCTATGCCGCCTGGCTAAAGGGTCGTCAAACCGCAAAGAAAAACGCGGCGAGAGAGACTCTCGCCGCGTATCATGATGCAGGAACGTGATGAAAAATTATTTCTTCAGGTAGTGTCGCACTAAGCCCAGACCTGCCAAGGCTCCGCCGAGCAACATTACGGTTGTGCCACTGTCAGGCACTTCTCCGGGCGGGCAAAATCCTCTAATCGAGGAACTTCCGCCGAGACCGAATGGACCTTCGCCCGTTCCTGGCACGGTTACGCTCGTCTCCCCATTAACAACTTCGTAGATACTAAATCCTCCACCTGAGCCGGTCCCGCCCGGGCCTACGCCGAAGTGGACGATGAGAAATTCGCCGGGGTGAACGTCGACCGTAAGGTCCTGGCCCCCGCCGTCGGTGTCAAGGCAAAGGGTAAAGCCGTTGGCAAAGCCCAAGGAGTTCAAAAGGGCGAGGTTGTCGCTGGGGCTGTTAGGGCCGTTGTTAAAGTCGACTTGCTCGATAAACATCAAGTCTGCCTTGGCTGAAATAACAAGGGCACCGGTTAACGCGGCGATTGTGAGTAAATATTTTAATGCTTTCATGATCGGTTCTAGTTGTTTCGGTTTCTAGTTATTGATTTAACTAACTCGAGTACAGCAGTTCGCTTGCCACTACGCTTTTGTCAGCAACACGGCGCGGTCGTGGATTCGTTGAACAGTCTGATAAGCGCGGGGTTACAGCGCATGAAATTTTTTGAAATCGCGGCGAGCTCTGCAATTCCAATTCTGACGAAATCGTCAGGAATTCCGACATCAGGAAACGGGACAAGGAAAACGTCTGGCGATAAGTCCCTGCTGAATGGGCTATTAGATACGACAAAATGGTCCTGGCCATTTCGTAAAAGTATCCGACCTAATTACGCAAACTGCGTTATAATTACCAGACTTCACTGCGTTTTTCATATACGCCAGATATTCAACGTCGCTGTTGACCGCGAGTGAGCGAACGCACGTGACCTCGGCCGCGTACCATGAACCCAGGAACGTGCAGCAGGAGGAAATTACAAAGCGAACACTCGCTTATTGGGTAGACTTGCCAAGGCTCGCCGGTGCACGACGCTTTACTGCTTCCTGACAGCGTCAAAGCGTGTCCGTTTTCTCGGAGAAGTGTCGCTTGATTTCCCGCCGCCGGAACCACCATAGCATCGCGAAAAGCGGAAGCAGCGACAGAACAAAAAAGAAGGGACCACCGCGACGATGAATCACGCTGTGGATCATGTGCGGACCAATGTGCACGCAAAGCAGCGAGATTACCAAAATACGCACGGCATTCCGCAAAAGACCTAACGGAATCACTGCTGCCACTAGTAGCGCTCGTCGCCACGTCGTTCGCAGGAACATGTTCGCTGCCAGTAAGCTCGTAATGATTAGCACCAAAGTGGATCGTATACCGCTGCATTCCTTGGCCACCGTAATAGTAATTCCCGGAAGCTGAAACATCGTTTCGGTTCGCAGAAACGGAGTACCGGTGATGAGAAACAACCAACTGGCTACTTCTGCGGAAGCCTGTTTGGAGGCTTCTTCCAGAGTATCAACCACCATCTCCGGCAATGGGATCATGAAGGCGAGAAAAAAAAGCGGAAACATCGCCGAGAGCGCCCATTTCGTGCCGAGAAAAAGAAAGACGCCGGTAATTGCAAAACAAACAAATGAGAGCGCGACCAGGGTCATGTGGTCGTTCTGATTTAGCTCGGTAAAATGGTGGCCGGCAAAAAACGCGCCCGCGCCCACTAATATCAACAGCGCCGCAGGACCCCAAGCGCTGCTCAGTTCATCCGAAAGCTGGTTCCATCGGATGTATATTAGATATGCGGTGACGAATGGAATAAGCAGGGCGTAGGAATGCACATCACTGTTGGCGGCAAAACCTGCAAACTTTAGCAACGGCACGGCGAATGCGCCGCACAGGATCGCAAGGTAAATGCACCATCCCACAAAACGCTTGCTCATCGCTGCCCTTCCATTTGAAGGTCCTATTCCGTTCTCCGCCACCGAAGTAACGACTTCTGGGGGATTCATGTTCCTTTTGTCATCAGCTAACTTGACTTAAGCCTCTTTGCAGGATGTAAATTTTGCTCACGCTTTCCAGATTTTTGCTTTCGACGAGGAAATTCCGGCCATGGCGTTGCGAGTATCGACGATGCAATTCACCCAATCCGCCAGTTCACGATAGTTTACCGAACTGTGATTTGTCGCAATCAACGCCAGGTCGAAACTGCGGACGCTGGCCCGATTCCATTTAACGGACTTCTTTCCGGCCCAACGCGAGTGTTCGCGAGTCGGTTTTATTACTGGGACATAGGGATCGTAGTATTCGACTTCGGCGCCGCGATCCGCCAGTGAGCTCATAAGTAAGTAGCTAGGCGATTCTCGTTCATCATCCACATTCGGTTTATAGGCGATGCCCAAAATCAAAATTCGGCTGCCCCTGACTGCTTTACTGTGAGCGTTCAAGGCGTCGGCTACGCGACGAACGACATATTCAGGCATCCAGGTATTGATTTCGCCCGCCAGCTCAATGAATCGCGTATTGTGTCCATACTCGCGTGCTTTCCATGTTAAATAAAAGGGATCAATCGGAATGCAATGGCCGCCAAGCCCAGGTCCAGGATAAAATGGCATGAATCCAAACGGCTTGGTTTTGGCCGCCTCAATCACTTCCCAGATATCGATACCCATCGCGCCGTAAACTATCTTAAGCTCGTTAACCAATGCTATGTTGACGCTACGGAAGATGTTCTCCAATAGCTTGGCTGCCTCTGCTACTCGGCAAGATGAAACCGGAACCAATCTTTTGATCGCGATTGAGTACAACTCCATCGCCCTTTTCAGGCAGACGGGAGTAAAACCGCCAACTATTTTGGGAATGGTAGCCACCACGCTGTGCGGATTCCCGGGATCTTCGCGCTCCGGTGAAAAGGCAAGATGAAAGTCAACACCTGCTTTCAATTTCGAATTCTCTTCGATGGTGCGCCGCAAATCCTCTTCGGTTGTGCCAGGATAAGTGGTCGACTCCAGGACGACCAGGGCGCCTTTTTGCAAATGCTGAGCAATCTTGCGTCCGGTTTCGAGAATAAAGGAGATGTCCGGTTCGCGATTCTTACTCAACGGTGTTGGTACACATATAATAACAGCATCAGCTTTCTTGATTTGACTGAAGTCCGTTGACGCGGTCAGCCGCTTGGCCTTTAAGACTTCGCTGATCGTCTTGGCCGCAATGTGCTTAATGTAGCTGCGACCGCGATTAACCTGATCAACTTTGTTTTGATCGATATCAAGCGCGATCACGGTGGCGCCTGAACGGGCAAACTGAATCGCGAGTGGCAAACCAACGTAACCAAGACCGAGAACGGCAATTTTCATTAAATACGAATCATGGCTCAGGCGCGAAGCCGAGATATAATCGGAACTGCCTAATTAGCAATCCATGGGCCGATAACCTCGAAAATCTGTATTCTTCGGGCGGCCAACGCACGAGAAAACACGCAAACGCATCTCTTTGGCAACCAGGGGGACCATGTTGCTACAGAATTCGGACTAAGAAAACCAGACCGCCTTCGCGCGAGTCGTTTCAGGAGAGGCTTCGATCACTTAATTCGGGTCAGTGTTATAAGACTCAGGGGGACTGCGCTCGCACTCTGGATCTTGAGTCAGCAATACGCACCAACGCGGTAGATTTGCGCGATTCCCCAAAGGCGTATTCCTTCGCAGCCTTTGCTATCTGTTGCTGCTTCGCGAAGCGAAGGAACATCCCAATAATGCCGAGCGCAACTGCGAACAGTATTACGGTCGTTCCGGTGTCCGGGATTGTTTCGGAAAAAAACAGCGTAACCGACGTAATGGGTCCATTGGAAAAGTTATTGCCCAATCCAGTCTGCGGGAATATGAATGAACACGAATCGGGCTGTAGATAGTAAAATACGATAGATCCTCCTTTGTTCAGTATGGGATTACCTGAACTTCCCGCGGCGTAGTGGACTACGGCGTAACCAGCTCCCGCTAGGTCGATTGGTTGATTCAAATCCGTTTCAAAGTGTGGCTCACTACCCGTGAAAATAGGGCGGGTCGAAAAGAGACCCGCGGCAAATGCTTCAAGTTCTTCAAAGATTATTTCGGGAGTGTTTTGGGCTGGGTTAAGCAGATTTTCAGCACCAAATTCCACGATTGTGCAAGCATGGCTCGATAATGTTACGCCAGCTGCACAACCTAAAATCAGAAATCTGAATCTATTCACCCATTGATTGCTCAGAAGTGGACCAGGCTACAACGTCGGACAGAGCATCGCCAAGGTATTTCTCAGTCGTGCCCCTGTGAATGCTCAAAGTTGCAGCCGATCAATTGTCGCTCATGGCACAAGATGTCAGCATTCCAGTCAAGTTTCCAATTGAAGAAGTTCGACGATTAAGTCGGCGAGGCATCATGGCCAGACGGTGCTGAAAAGATTTGCGACCAGACTGATTTGAACAAAGCCATTCGCACAACATCCTGGAGTCTATCGCCGATGCTTACATCATCCAGGAAAACGCCCTCAAGCTCAAAGCGAAACCGGCTGTTCAGGTTCAGCGATTCGGTGCTGACCTCCGTGCAATATTCCTGACATTCTGTGCCATGAGCGACAATTGATCGGTGTCACCCGCCTCCACGTGCGTGAGGACGCACAGATGCTTGATTTCTTTCCTCAGGGTATAGTCGGCCGCTCTGATCGCGGTGTTATCGGCCTGAGACCTTTTGCAAACTCTTTCAACGAAACGTTTAACCTCAAAGGAACCTCGACGGTAGCAATCGGTTGCGCCGGATTACCCTGAACCATCGTTTTAGGCGGAACAGACTTCGTAACGACGCTGCCAGCGGCCACGATAGCTCCACGGCCGATGGTTACGTTCGGTAAAATAATTGCACCGGGGCCGACAGTAGCATCTTCTTCAACGACTACCCCGCTCACCTGTTCCCGAAAATGCGCAATGATCGTAACGCGGAGTTGAATTGTTGCGCGATCACGAATTGTGACGAGTTCGGGATGTGAGGTCTCTATCACCGCGTCATAACCTATCCAAACCTCGTTACCAATATGCACCCCGCGCCACCGATTCAGCCAAACGCGTAGAGTAGTCGCGCCAGGCGCGATTCGCGCGAGGAGTTGGAGAAATCGGTTTTTCAGCCCCAGTAAGACTGGCTCAGACATTCATCAATTCCATCGCAAATGAGGTGCCTCGTGCGTCTGCCCTTTCACAACTCAGTGATGATACTTCCATTTGCCTGCTCTCTAAGCACGCATATGCCAAGGTGGAGTCCGACCCCGTAGTTCACTACAATGTGAATGCGGCCATGTTTTCCAGCATGGAACTTCGAAAGGGTAATTACCGAATCGGTGGCTCCGCAATGAGCACGCTCCGCTATCCCGTCCATGACAGACTCGAGGTGCGGCAGACGTAAGTATCGCGTAACCATCTTCCATGTATCTGGGAATATGTTCGGGTAATGGATCACTACCTCGCTCGCACCGAGATTTAATCTGAGAGTTGCCGCCAATTCCTGGATCATCTGCACGGTTCGCTTGACTATCTCGACGAGCGGTACTAACCGGCGCGTGGTCGAGTAGTAATCGATCCCTAGCAACTGATATCCACGCTCATCTGGGCCGACGATGAATGTCGAACTATGGTCTGTGCCTAGTATTCGCTCGCGTAGCAAATCGAACGGTATGTTTGGTGGCCTGCTGTCCGCCATCACGCAGCCCGTCGGCTGATTGTTCGCGCTCACTCGTAGCCCACCGGCGGTAACAAGAAGGGAGAGAAAACCTGCACAGCCGCTTGCGAATGAACAGAAATACGGGAGATCATCCAACCCGATTGCGCGCATTAGTTCACCTGGGAAATAGCGATTGCGCGAAGCGCCAACCGCATCGCCCGGCTCGCAGGGCAGCACGGCACTTTCGGCATTGCAATGCTGGAACACAAGCGCACCAGTGTCTCCGACCATCCGCAATGCTGCGAGTAGTGGTTCACTGGCCAAATCCATCAAAGTTTCGTCGTCAGCAAGTCCGAAGTTCTGGTTGTACCCAATCGCACGTAACGTCTCGACCTCGCCGGCGAGCAAGTTCTCAGCCTTCATGGTCTCCAGATCGCGTGCAACGCTACCGAGCCTGTAATGAAATTCATAAACGAAAACCGGCCGGTCCACGTACGTTAACGTTATCGGTGCAGCCATCACGGCCGTAAATTATCAAGCGCGTGTGCCGTTTTCCGCGACGTATCGAGATAACGGACCCACTACTGTTATCTTCTCTGCATCCAGCGTCTCCATGTCGAGTTGGATTCCAAACTCCTCTTCGATTGCGCTAATCATTTCAAGGATTCCGAAGGAATCAATCACTCCAGTCAGCAGCAGATCGAAATCGTCCGACACCTTTGCAGGATCGGCTCCAGTGGCGCGGATTAAATCCGAGTATTTCGCCAGCAGAAACTGCCGCACTGCATCTGCGTTAATTTCGTTCATTCGCTCTCTGTACCTGCTCGGCGCTGCTCCGCCGTTTCTATCACACATTCGTCAGCGACACCGCGAATCGATGTGTGAGTCTGGCCGGCTGACGATTCCCATCGTCATGTCAGTATTGTCATTTGTTCTTGGCCGGCAAGGGTTGTCTACGGCGAGGAAGGGGTCTGCTCAACAATGATTCCTTTTCGCGCGAGAGTGGCTTTTATTTCGTCGTAGCTTCGCAGTCGATGAATTTCCTCGAGATCAAACTCTACAGAGAACCTGCGCTCCAACTCTGTAATCAGCTGCACCATGGCCAACGAGTCCCAGTTTGCCAGCAACTCCTGCTTTATATCTTGCGAGCTGGTGTTCATCGGCAGGTCAAAAAATTCTACTAACAAAAGATGTAATGAGTTGTCGTTCATCAAGCTAATTGTTCCACCCTGACCCATGGGGGGAATACGGGCGCAGGCACGGGTTCCAAACAATAATATATCGACCCGTTGTCATGCCGGACTCGTTGCAGACCAAGCCGATCATAGAGTTCCGCGACGATTGCATTTTTTGGCGTCGCGATATACTCCGTCTCCAACCTCTTTACCTTTTGCTGATGCGCTCGCTTCAAAGTCGCAGCCCATAAAGCGTCTTCTACGCCGCGTCCCAAAGCTCGGCAACTCACGAGGAAACTGTCGACTTTCAGTGTCGATTGATCGCTATCACAAAGTGCGAGCAGGACTGCTACAATACCTTGATCGCCAAACTTGTCTCGCAACCGCAGTGCCAACGCAATCGTACCAGGTGACTCCAGCATGGCTTGGACCTGTGTTCGGGAATGACGCCGCGTGGTTAGATTGAATTGGTTCGTTTTGCCCACCAGCGTCACGACACGCTCCAAATTCGAAGATTGTACGGGTTCGATCATTGCCTCCATTTCCAGAGACCGCAGGAACGATTGCAAATCACCGTGATGTCCTTGTACGCTGCGGGCTTCTCGGACTGCGTAATCTTGATGCCGGCGTCGGTCTTCGTCGGTGAGAGCTAGAGAATCAAAAGCATCGGTCTCCCAAATCGCGCGCAACAGCTGCAGCGCGTCTGGGCTTTCATTTAAAATAAGAACTTCGGGCAAAAACTGGCGCATCTGTTCGCATTCGTAATGCGAGTCATCGATGAAGACAAAGCTGTCCAATCCCAAACCAAGTTCCCGCGCCGCATCCCGCAGATTTTCGTACTTGTGGTTCCAATTGATCTTGCGGACAACAAAATCGTCCCATTTTAAAATCATGCCCGGCAAACATTCGAATGCCTGCCGGGCGTCTGCTTCATTGTTCTTTGAGACTATGACAAGGAGCACTCCTTGATGGCGTAATTCGAGCAATTCACGCTGGATTCGCAGGAAAACATTACCGGGGAAATCGTGACCAAGAATAACACCATCCAGTCCATCTTCACCGATCACACCTCCCCAAAGGGTATTATCTAAATCCAGTGCAAGCACCTTGCGCCTAGAAACAATGAGAGGCCGCAAATTACGTGCGATGAAGAACGCAAAGCCGACTTGCCCTTCGGCGCTCAAGGGCTGGCGGGCGAGGAAGTCCACCGTAGCGTCAGCGTAGGAGTTGCCTGTGTGCGCAGCCCAGGACGCTACGTCCAGCACGTACACGCCATCACTCCTGGTCGCGAGCTCGTAAATATGCCGGTTAACTCGCGCAATTGAGCCGAACGATCCCCCGGAATGCTGCGCCGCCAGAACCGCATTTGATGCGTGCACCGGGACGGGAAGCGTCGAAATGAATAGCGGCACGCCAGGGCTACAACCTTGGTGGAGGGAGACAACCCCATCTACTCGCTCGATTAATTGATCAACTCGAGCAATTACCTGCTCCGGGAAACCACACGAAAATGGATACAAGACTTCAGGAAGCACCTCGTCTACCCGCCAGATTACAAGCCGGGCATCGGCTCGGCGCGACCCCGCTGAAGATCGCGTGATATGCCCTTCGATGTCGTCGAGTGGACCCAGCTCTACCCGCGCCTGGCTGGGTATACAGTGAAGGGCAAACTGCAACACGGGCAGGAGGGGTTCCAAGTTGAACGTGCTTAATATCTCGACATTCAAAGACCGACCGCGGGCCCGCCGAGGTAGCTCTTCGATCAAACGCAATGCCCTGCGGATTTGAGGCAAGCTTCCCGACTCAACCGCTTCTAGAATGGCAATCTGGTGTGACTGCGGAAGACTGCCTATCCAGTGACGGACTGGATTTAACGTTTTCACATTGCGCACTAGACCGAGGCGCGGAAACCGCGTGCACAAACCTAATAGAAATTCCTGTAAAGGTCTACGCGTTTAAAGGGCGTGATCTTATTTTGTGACAGTCGGTGTGAGTAAGAATGTCGCCGGAGGCGCCGGCGCGCATTCCTCGTGTCCGACCGAGCTCACTGGGCCGCCCATTGCAATAATCTGCCCTTTGTCATTGATCGAATGCGCCTCAAACAGGACGATACCAAGATCGGCAGAACTTGTGTTGTTCAGGTCCACCATCCCGGCTTCCTTCGTCCAAATAAACGCGCGATCTCCCGATGTGCTGGTCGAGCTTCCAACCACCTCGCCCAAGTTATTGATTGCTAACGCGCGACTCGAATCCCCGCCGGGCAGCACCCCAAGTTCTTGCATACCGCTCGTTTGATTCCACAGAAATGCGCGCATCCCCCGCGGGCCTTTCGAGTAACCCACCACGTCGCCGCTATTATTAATAGCCACTGCGTCGCTGGCGTAATCGCCGGTTAGAGTCCCAAGATCACGTACGCTTCCGGTTTTGGTCCATATCACTGCCCGCGCGCCAGCAGAGCCTCCCGACGTACCTACGATCTGATCCTGGTCGTTTAAATCACGAGCTTTGCTGTAGCCGCCCCCAGGTAAAGTAGGTAAGGGCCGCGGTCTCCCAATGCCGGCCCAGAAGAACGCTTTCGCGCCATTTCGACCGGAAGAATATCCAACCACATGGCCATAGTTATTAATGCTGGTCGCCTCACCACATTTGTCACCGCTTAGAAGAGGAACTCGCTTCATGCCACGGCCCGCAGTCCACAGAAACGGAACTATTCCTGTTTCGATATTTGATACTCCGGTGACTTCCCGGTCATCGTTGATCGCAGTGGCCGAACTGTAATCGCCACCTGCAAAAGCTCCGAGATGTTTCTTAGTCAAACTCGGATGGTTCCAAATAGTAGCCTGAATCTGGGCGAGAACAGCATCCCGAGATCCCCTGCCGACAAGATCGCCGAGGTTATTGATCCTGGATGGAACCTGGGTCGCGTCATCATTGGAAAGATCGGTGACAATGTAATCACTTATTTGCCCCTGTGCGTTTTGTGGGAGACTGAAGCCAGCAGTACTCGCGATGATCGCCCCAAGGCTATAGATTAGCCGCTTAAATCGCAAGTTCATAATGTAACGTGATGCTTCTCATGGGCTGGGACTCGGAGTTGGTATTGGTGTGTCACTTGGTGTTGGCGTTGGCGTTGGTGTCGGCGTATCCGTTGGTGTAGGGGTCGGAGTCGGTGTCGGTGTTTCAGTCGGCGTTGGTGTCGCCGTCGGGGTCGGGGTTGGAGTAGGCGTGGGTGTCGGTGCCGCCTTCACCGTCACTACGAGCGAGTCGCTGCCAGCGCGCGCACTGTCGCTTGCAGTCAAGCTCAAGGTGTACTTGCCCGGCACGGGAAATGTAGCCGTTGTAGCCGGCGCAGATGCATAGGCAAATGTCACCGTGTCGGGGCCAGTTACCGTACTCCACGTGTACGTCAACGCTCCCGGTGGATTGGGCAGACCGTCGTCGGTTGCAGAACCACTTAGGTTAGCAGCAGCGGGAAGAGTAATGGTCTGATTAGGGCCCGCATTGACGACCGGAGCTTTGTTGACGGTGATAATAACGTTGTTGCTGCCGGAAAGAGCACCGTCGTTGGCAGTGAGTTTGAGCGTGTATACGCCGCCGGCGGAAAAAGCTGCAACCGTGCTTGCTGCGGTTGGATCGACAAATGTAACGGTGCCCGGACCGCTTACCTTGGTCCATGTGTTTGTGAACGCGCCAGGTGGATTCGGTAGCCCGTCATCGGTCGCGGAACCATTCAAGACTGCGCTAGGTGTCGGCACTGTCTGATCTGGGCCTGCGTCGACTACCGGAGCGTTATTCACAGTGATCGCAACAGTATCACTGCCAGACAAGGCACTATCGCTAACCGTCAGTTTAAGAGTGTAGAGCCCGCCGGCGGAGAACGTCACGGTCGTACCCGCAGCAGTCGCATTGGCAAACGTCAGCGTTCCTGGCCCGCTCACCTTGCTCCATTTGTATGTGAGCGCGCCTGGTGGGTTGGGCAGACCATCATCGGTCGCGGATCCACTCAGTGTAGCGCTGCGGGTCGGCACAGTCTGACCAGGCCCGGCATTCACGACAGGTGCGGTATTGGGTGTCGCCGTGGGTGTTGGCGTTGGCGTGGGCGTTGGAGTCGGTGTGGGTGTCGCGGTTGGTGTGGCAGTCGGTGTTGGAGTAGGGGTGGGCGTTGGATTCCCGCTGCCGGAAAGCTGAATGACGTTTGCTACTGAGGGCACACCGCTTCCGTTGAGGATGAAAAGCATGTAATAACCCGGGGGCGCGTTGTTCGCATTAGATGGTGCGGTCACATTGAGCCCGCCCGCGGCCAACGAGAACGATTGCTGAAGAAAGCGCTGACTCATATTAAAGCCATGGGTGACAGAGCCCAGCGGAATCATCGTTACCTTGGTAATGCTCGTGGCGTCCTGTGTGCCTACAAAGAACACGTCCCCATAACCAACACTGCTGGGCGCCGATGAAATCGTAGGCCGCGTGCCGTTAAAAAGATAAGGCGGCGAATAGATCTCCGCCGAAGCGCCTCCAAAGTCACCTCCTGCTGACAAGACGCGAGCGTCCGGCAACAGCAGAGCGATGGAATGATATGAACGGCAAACGGTGATGCTTGCCATTGTCGCCCACGTGCCGGTCGACGGATCCCACATTTCCGACGTGTAGGCTGGGTCAGTAGGTTGAATGTTTGGATTTTGGGTACTGTGACTGCCGCCAGTGACCAAGACCTTCCCATCCGGCAGCAGGGTTGCGTTGTGCAGCTTGCGCGGCGCGGACATCGATCCAGTGTAGTTCCATGTCGGTGTTGAGCTATTTAGGTCAATGATTTCAGCAGAGGCGGTTGGCACGCTCCCCCCGCTATAAGGTGCATTCGTGGTTCCACCAACCAACAGCACCTTACCAATATCGTACATTACTGAACTAGCCCAATTGCGAGTCCCGTACTTGCTATTCCCGACCAAAGTCCACGCCCCGGTTCCCGACACATCCAAATACCGCGTCGCCCGACTAGGCCCGGCACAGAACACTTGCCCGTTCGGTGCCACATGCATGAAGGGATAGAACGGTAGAGCTAGATGCGCTGTGGTTAGGTTGCGCCAGGAGCTTGTTGCTGTTTGCCAGATCTGTGGTTCCACGTTGACACCTGCAGTACTGTCGATCCACCCGCTGATCGTCAATAAATCGCCATTAGGAAGCGCTGTGTTCGTCGGATACCAGCGGTTGTCATTCATGTCTGACAGCTGCGTCCACGTTTCAGTAAAAGGGTTGTAGGTGTAGGCGTTGGGCAATCCTACCCAGTTGCTCACGTGTCCACCGGCGACGAGCAGTTTTCCATCAGGGAGAAAAGCATGGCCCGAACAGAAGATGTTTGCACCGGATGCAGCGGTTGAAGTGACTGTGTTGCTCGCAGGATCCCATAACTGCGCGTGATCCCCGCGAGTCCAAAACATGACCTTTCCAGTAGGCAGTACCTGCGCGTGAATTGCCTCGTACGGCCAGGTCAACACCGGCGACCACTGCCCAACAACGCTGTCTTGGGCGATCACCGATGACGAAAAGACAAACCCAAACGAGAGCAGTGAAATAGGCGTCGACAACCAGTGCCAGGCCATCTTACGTCTCTTCGTTTCTCCGAAAGGAATATGGAGTTCTTGCGCTCGACGAAATGTGGGGGGTCCAACCATACCTTTCGCGGTGCGCATTCTGTATGATCCGACGATTGATTTCAATTATAAAATTGCATTCCACGTAAAATGTTTCGATTTGACGAAGGTGAATGGATGTTAATAAGTTCGTGCCGACTTAGCCCCCACGAGAACGGAACAATCGGTAACCGTACCATTTTAGTAACGGTGCCGAAACCAGCGTTGTTACTGCGAAATCGCGCGTTGAGAGACCGGTAACCCATCGTTGATCTTCCGTCACCTTGATGCCGTGCATATGACTCGACCAACGATCCGGGTTACCCCAGATACCATGAGAGAGAGGAGCATGAAAAATTCCGTTGTCATCAGGCGAGATGGCAGGACGGCCAATTTCCCTAAGAATCTTGTTCACTTCGAACGCCGGCCGACGGACTAGGTCCTCATATCGGAGAAAAATATGTCGACGTGCTTTGATCCGCAAAATGTCGGCTTGCAGGTTCTTTCCGGCCCAGCCAAGCGCAGCATAATGAGCAGAGAGTCGTGGCATGTATTCCTTGTCTCCAAGCTCTGCACGCGCTTTTCGGTTAGTCCACGAGAAAGCACATCCCCGACTGTCGCGAACAAGGTGAATCAATGTGACGCTAGCCCTGGATAATCTCGATACGGCGAGGCCGAACGTTGGCCTCTTTGAGGAATCGATGATTATGCTTCCTTGAGTTTGGTCACTGATCGCTTGATAAACAGATTCGATCTGATTCAAGAACTGCCGGTATCGAAGATCGTTTCCGCGATGCTCCCGATAAATGAGATCCCGAAAAAATCGCCAAAACTGAGGAGTCCCCGGCGATCTATTCTCGTCAAACTGCCGTGTAGTCAGAATTTTCTTCCAGAAGGGGCAGCAAGTTAATTTAATACCACAGCCACAATAGCTGTTATTCCTAACTTCTGGCTCCCATAGGTAAGCCATTTCGCCAACCGCAACGGTCCTAGGAGCGATCGAAAGCAGGTGCTCTAAGAGAGTGCTGCCACTCCTCGTGTAACCCACAATAAAGATCACGTTGATCTCACTAGGCCGGTTCGAATTCGCAATCACATTAGGTGCTCTCTCATTGTTTCCGCCAGGTAGTAAGGTGTGCGGCTATTCGTGGGCCTGACAATCGCGAGGTCTCGAGTGTCAGCACTAGCCTTGGCCTTCTGAAGCTGTGAACCGGCACATATCAGGCGGATTCAAGCATGGCTGCCAGCGCTTTGCGGTCGTACTTACCGTTAGGATTCAGCGGAAACCGTTTGATCGGATGAATGCCGGATGGCACCATGTAGGCCGGCAGCTTGCATTTCAATTGACCGAGTATTGCTTGTGCGTCAATTTGGTCTACTTCGACGAAAACTTCGATGCCGGCAGCACCACTGTCGCTGGGCGGCCATCCTACCGCCACAACAGCAGGTATCCCCGACACCTCTCGGACCGCAGCTTCCACTTCTCCCAATTCTACTCGGTAACCGAGGATTTTAATCTGATTGTCCAACCGCCCTAGATAGAGCAGTGGTTTACCGGATCCCCGGCGACGAACGCGATCTCCAGTCTTATAGTAAGTGCCATTTTTATCCGGGATAGCTAAGAAAGCTTCCTCAGTTTTTCTTCTGTCCTGCCAATACCCGAGGCTTAACTGCGGCCCAGTCATAACTAGCTCGCCGGCTATTCCATCTTCGACTTCGCGAAGCTGCTCATCCACTATCAGTGATTCCATCCCGTCAAACGGCTCACCGATGGGTACTACGCCGTGTTCCGATTCTAAGGGTGAAATTGCGCTGTCCCACCGGTAAGTAGTGCATGCAATCGTCAGTTCCGTCGGACCATAAATGTTTTCTAGGATGGAATTTGGCGCGGCTAAGGCCCAATCCCGTGCAACGTCTGCCGTCAGCGCTTCCCCGCAGAACAGAGTCAAGCGTAAGCTCGGATACATATCGGGCTTAAGTACGCCCAGTCGACGCATAAAGACTGCTGTAGAAGGAACCGAAAACCACGCAGTCAGTTTCAAATCATTAATAAATGCGCTCGGCTTAATCAGTTGCTTTTGACTGAGACAACAGACACATGCGCCATTTTGCCAGCCGACAAACATGTCGTGCGCTGACAAATCGAAAGTCAGGTCGAACGTTTGTGACAGCCGATCGTTGCAGCTATAGCAGTAGCGTTTACTAACGTAATCAACATAGTGTGCAACGTTGGCGTTCGACACCATGACGCCTTTAGGTTGACCGGTGCTGCCGGACGTAAAGAGAAGGTAAGCAATAGAGTCACTACTAACTGTTGCCGGATGCCACTTCTCCGGCGGGTCTACCTCGTTCTTACCTACAAAGCGATGCTCGGGAAATTTTGCTGCGAATTCCGTCACATCGTCGTGATCCGGACAAACTAGCAGAAGTTCAGTATTTAAATTCGGTAGTATCTTGTCAAGTTGCGGCGCCGACCTCGCATCTACGATGACGCACCGACACATCGAGCGTTCCAGCATCAACCGGGTTCGCTCGACGGGAAATATGCGGTTAAGCGGAACATAGCCGTGCCCGGCCATCAACGCGCCAAGCACCGCGGCGTACGCCGTTTCGGAGCGGTATGCGAATATTGCCGTGAGCGGAACCGCCCCTCTGTCGCTCTCTCTTTGGATGGTGGCACCAAGGCTCTTTGCTTTATTAGCCAGCTGAGCATAGGTTGTTTCCTGTCCCGCGACACTAATTGCCGGTCGGTCAGCAAACTGCTGACAAGTTCGTGTAAATCGCTGCCATAATGAATCTCTAGCGAACATACGGCGGATGCTTACGTTGGACTTCTATTTATCAATGTTGCGCAGAACGCGTCAAATAGCCCCGGCACGCAAATTGTCTACTAGGTAGAGACTAGGTTTCCCCGCGAACCGTAGAGCTTCTGCTAACTGCCTATGATTGGCTGACGATCGCAATACCTCAGGTTCGCGCAAGTACTCCGCCAGACAGCAGGCACAGAGGGACACACTAAGTTAACGGGAGTTTCCATCTGTTGATGAATATCTTATCTGCTGCCAAACAATTCAGTCTCCACTAGTTCGCAAAAAAGATGTCCGATCGCAATGTGGCATTCCTGAATCCTGGCCGTACTTGTCGAAGGAATCCTTATCGTCACATCTGCCTGTTGGGCGAGCGCACCGCCATCCTTCCCGGTCAACCCGACCACCTTTAGATTGCGCTTCCTCGCTTCCTTTACACCTTCCAACACATTAGCTGAATTGCCGCTCGTACTAATGGCGACGGCAACGTCACCCGGCTGGCCCAGAGCCTGTATCTGTCTGGCGAATACTTGCTCAAATCCGTAATCGTTCCCTACCGCAGTGAGAATAGACGAATCGGTGGTTAGTGCGATTGCTGGTAATCCTGCGCGCTCTCGGACAAACCGCCCGACAAATTCTGCTGCCAAATGCTGTGCATCGGCAGCGCTGCCACCGTTACCGAAGAAAAGCACTTTGCTTCCATTTCTCAGACAACCCGTAATCAAAAGGGCCGCTTCGAAAATCATTCCGCTGCTCTCGCGCGCAATTGTAATGCTCAGTTCGGCGTTCACGCGCAGCGAAGAATCAATTAGGGCGATAGCTTGTTTTTGGTTCATTAACTGCACTCACGCTTGTTCTCGGAAACCGAATTACGCCAGAAGTAAGCCTGAAAACATATTTGTTGATAGCGCTCTCCTTCATTCCAGGGATGCTGGAACTCTCGGTCCACAAATTGTCGGAGTTCCTTCCTCATACGCCAATACATCCATTTGATCCTATCTGCCGCGTCGCGAAATTAGCTTGGACAACGCTTTCCCTCCCTCAAAAATCAGCGACCTGCTGTTTTTCGATAGCATCGTTGTCGAGAAACATAGGACCGTAAATACCGGAGCACACACAAGCAACGCCGTTAAAGCGCTTGTCTCCGACAACATCATCCGACGCAGAGCCCAGGTAATCATGCCCGCGACGCACGCTGGAAAAAAGGCGGACAAGAAACTTACAACTACAGCGGAAAAACGGATTGGGCTGTTTCGCGTCGCGTACCAAACATAAGCCCAAAGCAGCCCAACAAACGTAACACTAAAGCTGGCAGCAACGCCTTCCACTCCCCATCTGATTCCAACGAGAAAACCGGCAATGCAAACCGGTGCTGAGATCAATGCGTAACGAAACTGCTGCTCAGGACGTCCCAGTGACTGAGAAAGCCAGTTCGGAGCGAAAACCATCGCACCAACCGCCGCTGCCGGTGCCAGGAGTTGAAAAATACGCGCCACTGCCATCCAGCGTGGCCCCAATAGAACCAGAATAACGTCGTGAGCGAAGAAAAATGCGAAGGTCACGATCGGAACAGTCACCAATGATATAGCTCCTACCGCCCGCAGGAAGAGCTTTCGGTACTCCGACGGATTATTCTGCAAGCGACTGAGCCCCGGAAGTAAGACCGTCGCCAGCGGTTGGTTGACTTGCCCTGGTAACATGAGTAGTGCGTAAGCCCTTGAATAAATTCCTAGTGGAGCGGACCCCAAGACTCGGCCAATCAAAATATTGTCAAAGTTACGGGTAAAATAGTTTAAAACGGTAAAACCTGTTATGTGGCCCCCAAAGCTAAGCATTGGACGAAGCCCAACCCGCCTTTGAAATACGCCCGGCCTCCATTTGCAGCTCGTCCATACGAGAGCACAATTAGTGATGCTCGTTCCGAACTGCGCCCCCACCAGCGACCAATAGCCGAAATGCAAACCAGCCATAACTATCCCCGTAGCGACACCAGTAGCCATTGACACCATGTCAATGACAGCAGTTGTCTTGAACTGCATTTGCCGTCGCAGTAGTGCCTGATGCTGTACGGTCAAGCCGCTAAAAATGAAATTGGCCGACAGCGCCAAAGTGATCCGGAGCAATTTGGGCTCGTGATAGAACCAGGCAATGAATGGCGCTAATGTCGCTACGACCAGTGCAACTCCTACGCTTAATGCACAATTAATCCAAAATAAACCTGAGACCTGTGCATGCGTGATCTTGGGTCGTTGGACGGTGGCATTGGAGAGCCCAAGATCCTTGAACATCCCTATAAAAGCGGTTACTGACATTACCATTGCCAGTAAACCGAAGTCCCGTGGTAGGAGAAGCCGGCCGAGGACGGCTGCAGACAGTACTTGCAGAACCATCTTTACGGCCTGGCTGATTAGCGTCAAAAAGCCGCCGCGAAAAGTCCGTCCCAGCAGATTATCAAGTAGATGGTCGGTTTCGAAATACTGACTGCCGCGGTAAGCTAAGAGGCCGCTCTCAACCGCCGCAATTTTATTTGCCCTCAGACCTAGTCCTGATTGCCGAAACGCAGCCATAACGTGAATGAGAATAAACGCAGCTCAGGGCCAGTCTGATCAGCTGTAAATAGACTCGGTCTGAATGCCGCTTGAGGAATTCGAACGGACTTATCTGGTGGACGTGACCCACGCTCTCATTGAAATCAAGCAAGCGAGGATAACTGTAAGAAAAAGCGCCGTACTATCGCCATCCGGAACAATGTCACGCGGAATACCGGGTCCGACACCGAATGGCGCACCGGGATCGGAGGAGAGAGTAAATTCACCTCCAATTACCTTGATTAACGGATTCTGTGCATCCGGGAACGTCAGGTCGAAATGAATACCGAAAAAATCCAGCGGCCTGGGCAGATCATCGTTCGGGGTGCCGTTTTCGTCTTTCAGCAGGGGAAAGAGACCAATAGTAAGTAAATCGTGTCCCGACGCGCTACCCGTGACACCAAAACCCGGAATAGCAATACCTTGACTATCAACTAGAAAGCCGGTTCCTTGGAGGAACTCGTGTTCATTAGTACCGTTTGTTCGAAGCTTTAACGAGACGTCGAACAGTGCTGATGTAGCTGTGAATACTCGCACGAATTCGTTTTTACTAATTGCCAGGTCAATCGACAGAGTCTGCCCGGCGATGGAGGTGTTATTAAGTGCACTAAACTCGATTGAGAGTTGCGGCGTGACGGTATGCGGGGAGCCCAAATCAAT
>JBKPMO010000071.1:0-19981 GCA_046732175.1 Verrucomicrobiota bacterium | reverse complement strand
TGGGATCGTCATCAACGGAATCACGGCGCTATTATTTTTCGCCGGACGCGAGCGTGATTTGAATATTAGAGGCGCATTTCTTCACATGGCGGCAGACGCAGCCGTCTCGGCCGGGGTCGTAATTGCGGGTCTGCTGATTCTCTTGACGGGGATACGCTGGATCGATCCAGTGGCGAGCCTGGTTATCAATGCGGTGATTGTTTGGGGAACATGGGGTTTGCTTCGCGACTCGATCGCGATGGCTCTCGACCTGGTGCCGCCGAATGTCGATCCCAATGCAGTTCGGCAGTATCTGGAGGGCCTGGAGGGCGTCACCGCCGTGCATGATTTGCATATCTGGCCGCTGAGCACCACGCGAACAGCCCTAACCGTTCATCTGGAAATGCCTGACGCAGCCGGCGGCGATGTATTTCTTCAACAGGTTTGTGAACGCCTGTATGCCGAATTCCAAATCGAACATTCGACCATTCAGATTGAACAAAACGCCGAAGCGTGTGCGTTGGCACCAAACAAAAAACTCTGATGGTGCAAGGATCAATAGCTGGCACTTCGTTGCCACATTCGCAATCGCGCGGCGCGGACATTCAGTTCGCGTTGCTACTCACTTACATCACGGTCGGATGGATGACTGTAGAAGGGGCTGCATCTCTGCTCCTGGGCTGGGCATCGAAAAGTTTGCTGCTGGAAGCGTTCGGCATCGACAGCGTCATTGAGCTGTTCAGCGGATTCGTGTTACTCTGGCGCCTCCGCGTCGAGGCGAGCGGCACCGCAAGTGCTGAACGCGCAGAAGATGTTGAGCGCCGAGCCGCTCGTTATGTGGGCTACTCGCTCTATGCACTGGTCGCTTATGTTATTCTCAATTCCGGCTACGGCCTCTTCATCGCAAAACGGATAACCGATACGCATGAAAGCGTTTGGGGCATTTTAATTGGTTTAGTGGCGAAGATCGGCATGCCGATTCTCGCCACTTATAAACTCAAAGTCGCCGCGCGCTTGAATTCCCGGGCATTGCGAGCTGATGCCGTCGAGTCAATCACATGTGGCTATCTTTCGATAGTGTTGATGGTCGGCTTGGCAGCCACACGCGTCCTCGGCTGGTGGTGGCTCGACAGCGTCGCCGCTCTAGCATTGATCCCGTTCCTGCTGAAAGAGGGCCGTGAAGCCGTCCATGGCGAGTGCTGTTGCTGAGCGTCAAAAGGATATCGAACGACGGTCCGTAGCACCGAAAAACGGGCGACTCATTCTTACTCGTGCTGGGCTGTCGCCCCGCAGGCTTAAGTTCAAGCCACGATTCGCAGCTTGCGCTCCTCCGAATCCCGGAGCCGCTCCGAAAGAAACGATTGCTCCGAGGTCAGCTCTGTGAGCTTGAGTGCTTTACGAAAATTATCGATCGCAGCCTGGAAATGGTTCAGCTGTTTCTCGAACTCGCCGAGCACGGCGTACAACAAATAATACGAACGCAACTGTTCGCTGTTCTCAATGGCTTCAACCGCTTCAATACCGGCCGCCGGCCCATGAACATTCGCCACCGCAACGGTGCGATTGAGCGCAACGATGGGTGAATTGTCGAGCTCCAACAGCTGGTCATACAAAGAAAGAATCTTTCGCCAATCGGTCGATTCATAATTTGTCGCGGCGCAATGACACGCTGCGATTCCGGCCTGGAGATGATACGTGCTCACTTCATCGCCGGCGGCCGACTGGCTCAAATGGAACATGCCCCGTGCTATCATCCTCTGGTCCCAGGTTGAACGGTCCTGTTCTTTAAGCCGCAAAATGTTGCCTTCGGAGTCCATTCGGGCGGGCAGGCGCGCGGCATTGAGCAACATCAGCGCGATCAACGCGTGCGTGCGCGGTCGATTTCCGGTCGAATGTTCCGCCAGCAAAGAGGCCAATCGGATTGCTTCCTGACAGAGTTCTTCCCTGATCAAATGATCGCCGCTGGATGCTTTGTAGCCTTCGTTGAAAAGCAGGTAGAGCGTTTGCAAAACGCCGTCGAGGCGGTTCGACAATTCATCGCCGGCCGGAATTTCAAAGGGAATGTGAAGTTCGCGAATCCTCTGGCGCGCTCGCGTCAGGCGTTTCGCAATGGCCGCCTCGCTGGTTAAGAACGCCCTGGCAATTTCGACGACACCAAATCCGCAAAGAACCTTGAGCGCCAGTGCCGTCTGTGCCTCCGGCGGCAGCAGAGGGTGACAACACGCAAACATTAATCGCAGGCGGCCGTCTCTGATCTCGTTCTCGAACATTGGCGATTCGCCTGATTCCGACGGCCACTGCTCCATGAAGGCGATGATCTGCGGTTCCTTCTCGTGAAATAATTTTTCGCGGCGAATCAAATCGAGCGCGAGGTTTTTGGCGGTCTGAGTGAGCCAGGCGGCCGGATTTTTAGGAACACCCGTGTAAGGCCAGGTCCGCAATGCCCGGATGAGTGATTCCTGAACGACATCTTCCGCCAGCTGCAACCGCTCGATCCCGAAAATTCCCGTCAGGATTGAGATTAATTTTCCCGCTTCGTGACGAAAGAGATCGTCCGTCAGGCGAGAGATCTCGCTGGCTGGCGGCGAACTGTTATCTGCAATTCCGCTCATGACATTGGTCTGTGAATCACCATTCCGATGTAACGATCTAACGGTTCAACGAATCACGCTGCTATTTTCGATCGTACGCTTTCTTCAGCGCCGGGATATCGATCTTATCCATTTGCAGCATCGCGTGCATAACCCGTTTTGCTTTCCCGGGGTCCTTGTCCGCCAGCATTTCGGTTAGGACCGTCGGCACGACCTGCCATGACAAACCGAATTTGTCTTTCAGCCAGCCACAGCGACTCTCTTCTCCGCCGGCGGAAAGTTTCGACCAAAAGTAATCGACTTCCTCCTGGTTCGCACAGTTCACCACAAACGAAAGGGCTTCCGTGAACTTGAACATCGGACCGCCGTTAAGCGCGACGAATTCCTGCCCCTCCAGCTCGAAGTCAACCGTCATGATCGAGCCGGCTGGCCGCCCCGTTGGCCCAACTGATTCGTCGTCATAGTGAGTAACCTTTCCAATCTTCGAGTTCTTGAAGATCGAGGTGTAAAATTTTGCCGCCTCTTCGGCCTTGTCGTCGAACCACAGGAACGGCGTGATTTTTTGTGTGATTTTAGTCGTCATATTTTCGATTTGTGAGGCGAGCGCATGCTACGCCAATCCGGCTCGAACCGCATGCATTCGTCCGCGCCCTCGCAGAGTCCGAGCCGGACAGGCGTTCCACGCGAGGGCAGCGTGATCCTAATCCGGAAGTTATGCATTCGCACCGGCAAGCTGCCCTGGAGAATACTCCATGACGCGTTGCTTGATTGAACAGACATCGGCCACCGGACGAACCTCGACGACGGCGCCGTATTCCAGACCGGGACATTGCCGCGCGATTTCGATTGCTTCGTTTTCGTCGGTGACATGCAGATAGAAATACCCGCCAATCGCCTCCTTCGACTCGGCGAATGGTCCATCGGCCACCGTGCGACCCTGCTTGCCGGAAACAACTTTACCTTGTTCTTCCAACGGGTGGCCGCCAAGGCATTTTCCCTCTGCCTTTAGGCGCTCGAACCACGCCATCCAGTCGGCCACGACTTTTTGAATTTGCGCAGGTGAAAGTCCTCTGTCCCAGACGTTGCCACGAAATAGCAGAAGGTAATCGGCTGTTTCTGATGAAGTGCTCATAATAATTCCTTTCGTTTCAGTTATGCTTTAATCTCAACCTTTTACGCGGCCGCCGCGACTCGCAGTTGCTCAGCGCCTCTCTCTCGCCGAACCAGGTCCGGGTGACGGCGGAATATGGGACACTCCGCGAGGATCGGCCGCACTTCAACGCTAATGCCGTAACGCAACGTCGGCATCGACCGCGCGATTTCCGTCGCCTCGTCGAGGCTATCGGCTTCGAGCACGAGATAACCGCCTACTGCCTCCTTTGTTTCCGTGAACGGCCCGTCCACGACGAACTGTCCCTGTGTGCCAGAGATTACCTGGCCCTGGCCGCCGAGCGGTCGCGCGCCTTTGATCCTGCCGCGTTCGTTCAGTCCATCGAACCACGCCATTACTTTATCCATAGCCTGTTGGAGCTCCTGCTTGGTTAATCCACTGTCCCAATGTCCTCCGCGGAAAAGCAGCATGTACTCACCTGTATTTGTTTCTGTGTTCATAGTTTTTGTTTTGGTTGTCAGTTTTACGACGAACGAGCGTCCGTTTTTAGGACACGTTTTTTTCGCTTAACGATTCAACGGTCCTATTTTGCGCCTTCGTCCACCTCCCAGAGAGCAAATTGATTGTTCTCGGTATCGTTGCAGATGACGAAATAGCCCATCTGCGGCACTGCGGTCTTCGGCATACAGATTTTGCCGCCGAGTTTCTCCACCTTTGCCGCCGCTTTGTCCACCGAAGGCACAGCAATGTAGTTCGTGATGGTATGATCGGGAAACTGACGCTCCAGCATTCCGCCATTGCGGGAGGCATCGTCGGCACCGGTATCGATGAGCCAGTACGGTTTTGTCATTGGGCCCGGGAACTTGTCGACTTTCCAGCCGAACAATTTGCTGTAGAACGTCCTGGCCCGCTCAACGTCATCCGCCGGAATCTCGAACCAGACAACATTCGGCGAGACGCCGTTGCTCTTTTGATCCTTGGATTTGGCTTTTATTTGTGTGCTCATAAGTTTTCGTTCGTTCAATACCACGACGAACGACCGCTCCATTTCAGGACACATTTTTAAACAAATTTTGACCGCGAATGGACCCTCCCTCGGGGCTACGGCGTAGCGAGCGCTAATGAGCCTGGCGCGGCTTTGCCCGCAGCCACAACACCTCACGTCCAACGCTCAACGTCCAACGTCGAATGAAAGAGGGGGCACGTGCTTCTTATTCGGCTTTCGATGTTCGATGTTTAGTGTTCGACGTTTCTGTTTTGAGATTGTTGCTCGGAATTTCTTTGCCGCGGAAGAAGGATCTACAGCATCGTATAGAATTGAATTCTCCCATCCTTGTTCGCGTCTATTCGCGTTAATTCGCGATTATCCAGGCGGTTACTTTCGAGCGATAAGCCATTTCGTTAGGCCGAGCAAGCTGATCAAAAACCAAAACACCTCGATCAAGAACGCCGACACGTTGAACTTGAAGACAAGCGAGAGCATGATCAGCAAGGAACCTGCGGCATTCATCAGCGAAAAGCTCAACGATGAACTGGGAAGCTTATCGAGTTGCAGGAGTAGATAGGCGATCACAATCAGCAAAACACCAACAAATCCTGCCGTATCGAACAAGTTAAAGTTCATCCTTATCGCCAGCACCCTTTTGAAGCGGCGTTTGATCAACCTTCTTATTTCAGCGGCAGGTCTCTCGTATTTTAGGTGCGAGGCGAAGTGACGTTTCGCGGTTTCTTAGCCTCCGTACTTGAAAGAGACGTCCACGCGGGCGCGATAAGCGCTTACCTTGCCGTTATCGACCGTCATGTCCAATTTCACAATTTCGGCGACCCGCAAATCGCGCAGTGATCCCGCTGCCGTTTCCACTGCATTCTTCGCGGCGTCCTCCCACGATTTCGTGCTCGTCCCAACCAGCTCCACTACCTTGTAAACTGAGTCTTTACCTTTTCCGGCCATAATCTTTCCTTTCTATTAATTGATCGCAGACGTGGCTGCTGCTGCTGTTCACCAATACCACTCCCCTATCTTTGGCCGGGTCAAGCCGATTTTTGTTAGCGGTGCTGGCCCCGTCGGAGCTAAAGATCGTCCGCTGGTGCCTCATTTGCCCGGTTGCGAGTCGGGCTTGGACTAATGACAGCGTCGGCGGCAGAGTCTGGCGATTAATTCCTTCAGCATGACCGAATTCTCCCGTGTCATCATAGCGGCGATGGCTGCGTTCCTTGCCGGAGGAATCAATTCTGTCGCAGGCGGTGGCACACTGATTTCCTTTCCTGCACTTGTCTGGCTTGGACTGCCGTCCATTACAGCTAACGCGACTAGCACCGTGGCAATCTGGCCGGGGTCACTGGGCAGCATTTGGGGATTCCGATCGGAATTCAGACAAGTTGCACCACGATTGAAATGGCTCTCGATCTCCAGTCTGATTGGCGGCGGGTTGGGGGCAATCCTTCTTCGGTCGACGCCGGCCGCGCTTTTCGAGCGGCTGGTCCCATTTCTCATTCTCTTTGCCACCATCCTGTTCATTGCCGAAGCTCCGATTCAGAAAAAACTTCGCGAACGAAGTGGCGCCAATGGCATCGGGATGGGAGCGGCACTAATTCTGACTTTGTTCGTAGCAATTTATGGCGGCTATTTCGGCGCGGGGATGAGCATTATGATGCTCTCTTCCCTCAGCTTTGTGGGAATGACCGACATTCTTCAAAGGAACGCACTGACGAGTCTGTTTTCGTTGTGTGTGAACGGGGTCGCTGCGACCTTATTCATCTCGTTAGGAATGGTGGACTGGCACTATGTCCTTCCGATGGCGATTGCAGCGGCAGTTGGTGGTTACGGCGCGGCAGGCCTGGCCAGACGCGTCGGACGCGTTGTCGTCCGACGGTTCGTGATCGTCGTCGGGCTCGCGGTGTCGTTAATTCTCTTCCTTCGACTGTTTTGAAGGACCGATTCCTCCGGTAGATACTCTATCGATGAATCGCCGCCGGTCACGCTAGCAAGCCAGCGGCGAGATCGCAGTTATTCGTTCTTTTCGCGGTGCTCTTTACGCTCGTCGTGCTTGTTCAGCACTTTCCCGCTATTGCTGATCTCGACGCCCCACTTTTTGCCGTTCTTCTCGATCACAGCCTCGTAGTTCCTGCCCTCTCTCTCCCAACGCACAATTCGGCCGTCTTTGGCTTCGTTTTCCGCAGCCTTCTGCACCCCCATGGGGACATCAGCCCGGCCGACGATTTCTTCTTCGTGTTTTTCCTTTGCTGTTGCGGCAGCACCGAATGTCAATCCAGCACTGACAGCGATTGCTGTAACTAACTTCATCGTTTTCATGGTTGTGTAATTCTGACCGATTCCGGTCACAACCTGTTCGGAAACAAAGCTTCGTCCGCGCGGGAATTTCCAAAGGATTCTTGATCTATCCCGCTGCTTTGGCCCACTCGAAATGGAACCCGAAAAATTTAGTCCCGCAGGCCTCAACGACTCTCTGCTGCCGGCGCCGTCGTTCGTCGTTTGCACTCCAGATAGAGCGCATCGTAAACGATAAATTCGCGTTCCAGAATTTCGTGATCGCTCAAACCGACCGCACCAAATCCCTGTGCAATCCAGCGCAATCCTTCGCCGGCTGGATGTGGATTGCTCGGGCGGGAATCCGCTGCGCGCACAATTTCGCCGAGTAAAACGAGCGCCGGGTCGGTGAGGTTGTATTTCTTCAGTATCGAATTGAACGATACATCTTCGCCGTGATGACCCAGCTCACAATCGGCCACATCGAAGACTGTACCGTAATCTATCTTCCTCCAGTCGCTATCGTGCGGAAGGAAAATGAATTCCGCATCCGCATCGATAAAGTTTCGGATCAACCAGGGGCAGGCAACTCGATCGACTTTAATTTTCTCGCGCGTGATCCATTTCATGCTCTAGCCTCCTCTTTCATGGCAGCCTGGTTATGGTATGCGGTAGTTGCTGCTGTGCTTTACGGCGCGCATCAAATCTTTACTCGTCTTGCGGCCGAGCGCATTGGCGACGGGCTCGGAGGTTTTGTTGTCGAAGCCAGTGCTGCACTATCGATCTTTCTTTATCTTACATTTCTTTGGTTAAGTGGAAACTGGAATCAAAAATTCAGCGCGGCTGGATTTAGTTATTCGCTTCTAACAGGGGTCTGTGTCGGAGCTGGCACGATCGCGTTCTTTCTCCTGTTTCAACGCGGCGGTCCGCTTTCGGCCGTGCCGGCTATTTTAGCTGGCGGTGCGGCAATCATGGCCGTCGCGGGCATTTTGTTTTTCCGTGAAGCGCCATCGTGGCAGAGAATCCTCGGCATTGCGTTCGCGATCATCGGTTTGTTTTTGCTGCGCAAATAGAAAACAATCATTTCGTCAGAAACTGCAGTCCGATGTAGCCCAGTGCCGTTGCATCACCGACGATATCGCGTCCAGCCGAGAAGAGCAGGTTCGAGTGCTGGTTCAGTTTCCATGTTCCGCCGAGGTTGAATGCCATGTCAGATCGACCGCCGCGCTCTTTCGGCGAATTGCCAAACAATTCCGCGCCTAGCGATAGCCGTTCATTGATTTCGCGCTCGAGAACTGCACCGGCATAAAAATAATTGCGCGTATCCGCCGCGGTTTGCCACCAGAATCCGACGTTGCCGTAAACCGTCCATTTCTCCCAACTTTTTTGGATGACCACAGGCAAAACAAAAGCTGCGCGCCCTTCGCCGAGTCCGCGCGCGTCATCGCCAGTTGGGAGTAATAATTGCGGATAAGTCCCGAGTTGGAATTGCGAATGTTCATTGTTGAGAAAGCGCCACTTCACTCCCAGCAACAAATCTCCCGCGCCGGCCGCAGTTCCACGATAAGGGTCGGTCACAACTGCAATCGGGATCTCGAGTTTCAATTGGATGTTTGGCAGCCCAAAATTCAGGTCGAAAAGCGGGGCTTCCATCTCGGTTTTGCCGGGCGTTCGCTCAATAATAAATGGCACGTTGATTTCCCAGCCGCCGGGCGGCGGCGGTTCGGGGTCGTCGGTAACAAAGGGGGGACCAGCTTCTGCAATGCCGAGCGCGAGCAACACGGTTGCAGCTGAAACGGCGCTGAAAAACTTCACGTGTATTATGTCGAGCTGTCGGGATTAATCGGCGTGGTAGGCGCGAATTTCAGCCCGTTGCGACCCGCGATGAGGAACTGCTACGAACAGCGTGTCGAGCTGCGGAACAAACATGCCTGTGCGAGCACCCGCGGCGGTATCAATCTTCGCGACCGGTTGATAATCGTTGGCGTCCTTTTGCTCAATGACATCGATTTTGCCCGCTCCGCAGACGACATAAATGCGATGACGTTTCGAATCGTAGAAAATGTCATCGGTATCGCCCGAAATAGCGATCTTCGTTGCAACTTCTCCCGAATCGGTGTTTAGCACGACGAGTCTTGGCGGCATGCGGCAGCCGACGAAAAGCCGATGATTCGTTTCGTCCAGTGCCATTGGAAAGTTTGCGAAGCTCAAATCAGTCTTCCAAGTCGCGACGACTTTCTGCTGGTCTTGATCAACGACTGCGACATGCCGCGCATTTGGGACATTGACGAAAATTCGTTTGCCGCTCGTTTCCAACTGAAACGATTCGGGATGAGCGCTAAGCTTGATTGATCCGGATTGTTTGCCGTCCAGCGGGTTAATGATCGAGAGTCCGCCGTTGCCAAATCCGATGTAAACCCGTTTTGCCACCGCGTCGTAACGAACATTGTCGGCGTCGTCGCCTAAAGTAATCTCGGCCGACTGCTGAAGAGATGTCCCGTCATAAATCCTGCAAATACCGCGCTGATCGTTGGCAACAAAGAGTCGATTGAATTCCGGAACGAATGCGATCCCCTGTGGTGATCCAAGGCCGCTGATCGATTTGACTCGCTCGCCGTTGCGAAGATCGAGGACTTCAACCGTATTGTTGCCGAGCGCGGCGACGAACAATCGGTTGCCTACGGCATCCAGCGCGAAATGATCGATCCGTCCTTCAACGCCTGGGAGCGGGATCGTTTGTGTCAACTTTACTGGCGGGTTTTGGGCGGGAATAGACGAAAGCGCTGTGCTCGCGAATAACGCCACTGCAACAGACGTCTTCCGAGCACTGAGAAATTCCTTCACTCAGATACCGGTGAACTCACGCTTTGCAAACCGCTAATTAAGAAACCGGTCTTGATCGCTTCAGCCAAACTCCTCGCAGGACCGCGGCCCCAGTAGTGGAAGAAGATCATTCGCGGTTGTTCGTGTGTCATGTGTTGATGAATCGCAACAATTTTGATCTTGTCTTTGAGAAGTGATTTCAACACCGGTTGGAGTTCGTCTTCGGTGACAGCGAAATCTCCATCGACAATCGCGTCGGCATCGCTGCCAGCAAACGCCGCCCATGTATTCACGCCCATCTCCTTTTCGATTTTCACACCATGCATCATTGCCGGCCGACCGATGGTGAACTTCACCATCCCATCCTTTGATTCACCTTGAATACCCAGGATTTCGTTGAGAGGGGCGGCAGCGATGGAACTCTTTTCCGGCAGTTTTGATTGATCAGCCGCGGCGTCAGAGAACGACTCGCGTGGTTTGGCATTCGATCCCCGAACCGCCTTCGTGGCGTCGTATACCTTTTTCACCGCCTGCGCGAGATCATCCAGTTTCCCCTCGCCTTCGATGTGCATGAAGAAGACCTTCGGCTGATCGAAGAAGAAATGGTTATGCAGCGCAGTTACGCTCAGACCATTGTCGATCGCAGCCCTCATCGCTGCGTTCACTTCGTCTTCAAAAAGAACTGTGTCCCCCATCACCATTGCTTCAGTGTGCGTGCCCGTTGTAAATGCGGCCCATGTTCCCAGTCCCATGAACGGCGGCATGGTCCATTCGCCGACCGCCACTTTCATGTCATCTCGCGGGAAAGCGATTTTATAAACCCCCTCCTTATCGTTCATCTTTCCTTTCAATCCGGTAAGCCCGTCGATTCGCGCCGTATCCAGGTTCGCGCCGAAAATCGTTGAGGCAATCGCGAGCAGGATCGCCCCGGAAGAAACCTTTTTTATGATGCTCATCTTAAGTAGGCGAGTCGCCGCCGACGCGCAGGTCTGCACGGGTCGGCAGCGACACCATGGTGATTAGTATTTTTCTTCCTTCTCGCCTTTCTCCTTGTGCTCTTTTTTTTCGTCGTGACGACTCACGACTTTGCCGTTGGCGTCCATTTCGATGCCGGTTTGTTTGCCGTTCTTCTCGATCACGGCTTCGAAGTTACTGCCTTCTTTTTCCCAGCGGACAATAGTGCCGCCTTTGGCTTCAGCCTGAGCAGCCTGTTGCACCACTTGCGGTACATCGGAGCTGCTGATGCTTTCTTCTTCGTGTTCTTTCTCTGCCGCTTGCGCTGCTGCGCCAAACGCTAGTCCGGCGCTCACCAGTGCTGCGACGATTATGTTACTTGATTTCATCAGTATTGTCTTTGTTTTGGGTTCAGTGGTTGCGTTCTTCTGTTTCATTCAAACAATGCCGCTCAGATGTAAAATCAAATCATATTTGAAATACCTGTTTCAGTGGGCACCGTGAAGGCGGTGAAATCCACGTCTTGGCTTTTGCTGCTGTTTAGCCTGCCGACGAAGCGTAACACCGAGCGCGTCGCGGTGTGGCGCCGATTGAAAAGGATGGGCGCAGTGCAACTCAAGACATCGACCTATCTCTTGCCGGACGAGGCCGCACAGTACGAGCAGTTTCAGTGGCTCGCGCAGCAAATCCGCGATTACGGCGGTGATTCGACTCTCGTTCGCGCGCAGGAGATTGAAGGACTGAGCAGAGAAAACGTCGTCGCGATGTTTAACGACGCGCGCGCCAAGGATTATGCGGGACTGCGGAAGTCGCTTCAGATGTTCATTGCACGCCGCAAGAAAATAGCCGCGGAGGAGACAGCCACGGAACTGGAGCGGCTCAGCCGGCAGTTTCGGGAAACTCGCGAAGTCGATTTTTTCGACAGTGCACGCGGCCACGATATTGCAATGCTGCTTCGTCGCGCCGAGGGACCGAAGCGCAGTCGGCAGCTCGAGAAGTTGGATGCAAAGCAATACCAGAGCAGGACATGGCTGACACGTCCGCGGCCGGAGATTGATCGCGTCGGATCAGCCTGGTTGATTTCGAAATTCATCGATCGAAAGGCAAAATTTGTCTTTGCACTGCGAGCTGACACTATGCCGAACGCAATCCCGTTCGACATGCTGGACGTGGAATTTTCGCATCACGGTAACAACTGCACGTTTGAAACGCTTACAAAACGCTTTGCGATTTTCGACAAAGCTGTCGGCAGAATCGGCGAGATGATTCACGATGCTGATCTGGATGATGCGAGATTTCAGCGTGTCGAAGCCGTTGGCATTGATCGTGTCCTGAAAGGTTGGGCGAAAGAAGGATTGGCCGACGAAGAGATATTGCGCCGCGGCTTCCAATGCTTCGATGCACTTTACACGTTCCTGCAACGGCGATGAATTTTCAGGCGGCACGGGCTAGGGAGAAGCGACTTGTCGCGCCGACATTTGGCAAAGCTTTCAAATTCTGGCTGAAGCTCGGGTTCATCTCCTTTGGTGGTCCCACCGGTCAGATCGCGATTATGCAGACGGAACTGGTGGATAAGAAAAAATGGATCAGCCAGTCGCGCTTTCTCCACGCGCTTAACTTCTGTATGTTGCTACCAGGCCCGGAAGCGCAACAACTCGCAATCTACATCGGCTGGCTCCTGCATAAGACCTGGGGCGGGATCGTGGCCGGTGCGTTCTTTGTTATCCCCTCGATCTTCATTCTCTGGGCCTTGAGCTTCATCTATGCTGCCTTCGGCAACGTCCCCTGGATCGCAGCGATCTTTTACGGACTTAAACCTGCCGTCACCGCCATCGTTCTGACCGCCGTCATTCGCATCGGTAGGAAAGCGCTAAAAAACGAAGTGATGTGGACGCTGGCTGCGCTCGCTTTTATCGCCATCTACTTTTTCAAGGTCCCATTCCCTGCGATCATCCTCTGTGCTGGCGTGATTGGATTTGTTGGCGGCCTGCTTTGGAAATCAAAATTCGAAAATGCGGCCAAGGAGAATTCGACGTCGGCAGCATCTGTGATCAGCGATGAACAGGAATCGCCCGCTCATGCCCGACCGAACTTGTCGCGCGCGGTTAGGATTTCGATTGTATGGCTGACGCTATGGTTAACACCGACGGTGATAGTTGGTGCAGTACGCGGTTGGGACAGTACGCTATTTAAGGAAGGTTTGTTCTTTAGTAAGGCGGCCGTGGTCACCTTTGGCGGCGCCTACGCGGTGCTACCGTACGTGACGCAGCAAGCTCTCTTTCACTACGGCTGGCTCAAACCTGGCCAGATGATGGATGGCCTCGGTCTCGCTGAAACAACCCCTGGTCCGTTGATCATGGTCCTGCAATTTGTCGGCTTCATGGGTGCGTGGCAGCATCCGGAAGGTTTGCCGCCGCTAGTGGCAGCGACGATTGGCGCGCTCATCACAACCTGGGCCACATTCACGCCATGTTTTCTTTGGATTTTCCTGGGTGGCCCCTACATCGAACAACTACGCGGTAATCCAAGGATAACCAGCACACTCACTGCGATCACCGCCGCAATTGTCGGTGTCGTCCTTAATCTTGCCGTCTGGTTCGCGCTTCGGGTCTTTTTCCCGGCCGGCGACGCCATCGATTGGTTCGCGATTCTCCTTTGCGCCGCCACCTTTGTCGCGATGCTGCGCTACAAGATCGACATTATTCCTATTGTAGTCGGCGCCGGAATTCTCGGGCTACTTTACAAATCTCTGCACGGCTTTAGTTGATCTGTCACAGTAGAGACTGCCGCTTCGAGTCCAGTAGACCCCCCATTCGACACCGCACGACTCTTCCTCTTCCGCTTCCTCTTAATTCTTAATCTGATCCCGCTCACTTGCCGCGGCCGCCTGCTCGCTCGCGAACACTTTCGGGGTCACGCCCGTCTGGCTCGGACCGATGGCAGCTCTTCACTGCGGCTGGGGGACGATCCGAAGATAGGGCTTGGGCGCTTTCCAACCTTGCGGATAACGCTTCTTGGCCTCGTCGTCGGAGACGGAACCGGCGATGATGACGTCCTGACCTGGTTTCCAGTTGACCGGAGTCGCGACCTGATGCTTCGCGGTTAGTTGCAACGAGTCGATCACCCTCAGCACCTCGTCGAAGTTCCGCCCCGTTGTCATCGGATAGACCAGGATGAGTTTGATCTTTTTATCGGGGCCGACGACATAGACATTGCGTACGGTCGCGTTATCGGCCGGCGTGCGTTTTTTCGGGTCACCGGCGATATCGGCCGGCAGCATGTTGTACAACTTTGCCACCTTGAAGTCAGCATCCCCGATAATTGGGTAGTTCGGCGCATGCCCCTGCGTTTCCTCGATGTCCTTCGCCCACCCCTCATGATCACCGGTCGAATCAACCGACAACCCAATGATCTTCACGTTTCTGCGATCGAAGTCTGGTTTTATCCTAGCCATATAGCCGAGTTCGGTCGTGCAGACCGGGGTGAAGTCCTTCGGATGCGAAAACAGGACAGCCCAGGAATTACCAATCCAGTCATGAAAGCGTATCCGACCCTGAGTCGTTTCCGCCTCGAAATCCGGTGCAATTTCGCCAATTCTCATTAATTCTTTTCCCTTTCCATTGGTGGAGAAGATCAAATCCAAGAGCAAAAGTCAACCCGGCATTGTTATCTTAGTACCGTGGTTTCGGTCCATCAGCCAATAGGAAAAGACTCGCGTGTTATCATAAATACTAGATTCAGAGCCGGCGTGCCACCACGCGCCGGGAGGTGCGCTTTCTTTAGAAACCTGGCTCCGATCTTCTCCAGCGCTTTTTGCGATCGAAGGTTCTTTTCTCCAACCACGAAGAGGATGCGATCGACGAACTGAAAGGCGTAATCGAGCATTAGTTTCTTTAATTCGCGATTATAGCTTCCGCCCCAGAACTGGCGTTCCAGAAACGTCCAGCCGATCTCCACTTCGCTGTTCCCTGCAACTAGATTGCAGTATCTCGAGCTTCCAATAATCCGGCCAGATTTGCGGTCGATGATGGCGAATGCGCCTTTGGATTCGAGCGCGCCATCGAAGTATTTTTGGAAAACGTCCCGCTGATACCGATCGTTTTCCGGATGCTGTTCCCAAATTAGTGGATCGCTCGCCGCAGAAAACAGCGCGTCGAAGTCGTTCGGCTGCAACGGACGCAGCTCGATCAGATCACCGGTAAGCGTTGGTTGAAGATCAAATGCCATTTACTAGCCATCTTGTAAACACCGCCTACCTTAGAGCGCTTCCCGGACTCTCCGATGTGTAGAGGCAGGCGTGTCGCCTGTAATTTTTATTTCTTTTTCCATTGCGCGCCCCCGAGTAGCGGCAGGACGAAGAGGTTTGCCAAAATATCGATGATGCAACCGGCCAGGACGACCAGACCGAAACGTTGCGTCGGCGGAAAATCAGATAAAACGAAGATGGCGAAACCAGCAGCAATGATGACGTCGGAGTAAACGATGCCGCGCCACTGTTCTTCGCGCGCCGCGACCCAGGCGGCCCATCCTTTTGCGCCATCCGCTTCGGCGCGCCGAACGCCAAACAGAAGGTGAATCATGGAGTCGATCGCAATACCGATGCAAACGTTGGTAGCTGGCGCCGAGATCACATCCATCGGCACATGGAACCAGCCAATGCCGCCAAGCATGCATAGCGGCACCAGGGTGAGGCTCAGAATCATGGCCAAGGCACCACGCACGGTGCGCGCGACGATCCATGCAATGATAATAAAAAGAAGATTCAACCAGAACAGCCCTGTAACGAGACTGGAGGCGACAAGCTTGGCCAAGCGACCCTGCAGGTAGTAGATCCCGCCGATTAGTTCCGCTTTAAATCCATACTTTTGGCAAATAGCACGAATATCTTCTACGACCTTGGTGCGATCCTTATCACGCCGGTCTTCCACCATTCGCAACAGAAACATCGCGTGTTTGCGGTCCTTGGTGACAAAGCTCTTTGCGACACGCGCATACTTCGGCTGCTCCATTAGCTCCATCATCTTTTCGTAGCCGATCAAAAATGAAAACGGCACCCGGTCGCCTTCCGCCAGCAGCGTCGGCAGCGAAATTACCGTACCGACGTCCTTGTAGTTCTCCAGCGCGCCATGCAGTCTCCACATCTTTTCGTAGGCGGCGTCGGTATTTAATAGGCTGCCGTCTGCGTTCGACACCACCAGTGTCAGCGGGTTAGAGCCGCCGCTTTGATCCACGTACTCGAGTCCATCGCGCAACTCGGAGTGCGCCTTGAAGTAATCAAGCAGGTTTGGATCAGTGTCTACTTTGGTCAAGCCAAGTGCCAGCCCGGCACTAACGGCAATTACGGCTAGCGATACCAGAGCATAACGTCGTGTCCAAAATGCAGGCGGAGGTTCTTGCTCGATCAGCTTGCTTTGACGTGGAAGGGCCCAGCGCAGAAAAGGCGGATACATGATATACGCGCAGACAAACGCCATTACACTTCCGAGCACACCGCCGAACCCGAGTTCGCGCAATGGTTTCGCCTGCACAATTAACAAACTCCCAAAACCTAACGAGGCGCAGACCATCGACCAAAACGATGCCGGAAAGGTCATGCGCCGCGCATCGGCCGCCAGATTCGGCGACTCCTTGCCCAGGCGATGTCTGCGGTCGGCCAGGGTTTGCCAGTTAAAGGTCATGTAGACCAGATGCGACAGGGCGATGACAAAGACGATTGTGCCAAGATTGACCGTGAGAATTCCGATCTTCTTGCCGCAGATCGATTCGAGCAGAAGGGTCAACAACACCGCGCTCGTACAAGTCGCCAGCATGCCGAGGAAGACCCGGGCGGACCGGAACATCGCGGCCATGGTAACCCCAAATAAGATGATGGCGGTAACGCTAAAGTACCAGAAATCATGGGCGAGACTGCGCCGGATTAGCTCGACTACATAAGGCGGGCCAGCGATGTGAATCTCAAAATCCTTTTCGCTCTGTTCATGCCCGATCGTCTCGATCTTCCTGATCGGCTTCTCCGGATCAGTGTTTTCGAGAAAGATGATGACATTGCTGGACTTCTGATTCTTCGCCACGAGCAGCCGGCGCCAAAATGGACTCGCCCGCGCATCGCCCGGACTTTTTGGTCCGGCGGTAAGACTTTTGACGCCAGTAACTTCATCGATCGCCTGAATCTTTTGGGTCAGATGTTGAAGTCGACTCAGGTAGCGCGGCGAAGTAATGTCGCGGGATGACACTGCCAGGATGAGTTGTGGCTGCGAAGGAAAACGCTGCTCGACTTTTTTGGATTGCTGCACTCCGGGATCGCCGGTTGAAAAGAAAAAGTTTTCATCTACTACGGGCTTGAGATCGACAAAAAGCGCTACCAGAACGAACAACAAGATCGTGATCGCCAGCATGACCGATTGCGTGCCAAACCAAGACGGTTTTGTCGGCATGGAAGCACATTACCCGATTTAACGCGGCGGCGAATGGAAGTGTGAAAGGTCGAATTTATGGAAACTACTTTAAAAGCCGATCGACTTTGCGAATTTACGCCGCTTGAGTTGCGTCATTTACGGGCCCTGAAAACTCCGGCTGGCGTGCAGCGTTTTCTCGACAGCCTTCCCTACCATCTGGCTGATACCGCTTGGTCTCCGCGGAAAGTTCTGCGCGAACGCACCGCGCATTGTCTGGAAGGCGCAATCTTCGGCGCAGCCGCGCTGCGCGTCCTGGGTTTCCCTCCACTTCTGTGGGACCTAGAGGCCGATAATGATACCGACCACGTGCTCGCGATTTTCAAAGTGCGCGGTTGCTGGGGCGCCGTGGCAAAGTCCAACTTCACCGGCTGTCGCTATCGTGAACCGGTCTATCGAACCCTACGGGAACTGGCGATGAGTTATTTCAACATCTATTTCAATCTACGGAGCGAACGAACCCTGCGCCGCTATTCGCAGCCGGTTGACCTTTCGCGCTTCGACCGTCGTCACTGGATGACCGCCGAGCGCAGCATTTGGTTCGTTCCGGAATACCTGTGCGAAATTCTGCATACCCCGTTGCTCACGCCCACGCAATCACGCAGGCTAACGAGAATTGATAAACGTACGCGTGCCGGCGAGATGCTGGGGCACGTTGGCAAAAAGGCAAAGTAGAGTAACTGAATCAACGGGCGAGATGCCCGTTGGCCCCACAGCCAAGATGGTCATGCCACGCCGTTTGACCCACAGCGGGCAACACAGCTAGCGTAACGTGTGTCGCGTTTCTTTTCGGTTCTGCTTGGCGTAGCGCTTGGTGCCGCGGCCGCCCAGGCGGAATGGCCGATCCCAACCACTGATGGCACTATCTGGCAATATGTCCTGACTCGCGAAGGCGAGGACCGGCCAGGAACTCTGACGCGCCAGGTTTTCGCACCAAAGAACCTTGACGGCAGCGATACTTTGCGAATCGAAACCGCGGTTAATGGCGCGACCCATTCGACCGAGTTTTTGAAAAACAAAAATAAAACCATTTTGGCAACAGCTTTTCGCAACGCTGACGGCGAGACCCAGACTTTTGATCCGCCGATAACAATCTTGCCGGGTGATCTGACCTTCGGGGCGGAATGGAATTATCGCGGGCCAGTCGCCGGAATCGATCTCAGCTTGCCGCTCAAAATTGTCGGTGAAGGCGAGATCGAGGTGCCGGCGGGAAAATTCCGTGCCCTCCATTTTCGCGGGGAAAAAAATGACGGCTTGTTCACCGTCGCCGATTTTTGGTTTGTCCGCGGCGTCGGCTCGATCAAAGAGGTGGTGACGCAGCGGGGACCGAGTGGCGATCTTCTTAGCCGCAACAGCATCGAGCTCGCTAAACTGCCAGCGCTGTCACAGACCAAGCCGGAGGAAAAAAAACTGGAGGCCTCGGTTTCCACCAGCAGCGATGGTGATCCGCTCGATGCTGTTTCCGCCGACGCTTTGCAGATCGTGGCACGTTGGCGCGGTCATGGGCTTCGGAAAAATGCGAAAATCCGCGCGGTTTGGATCGCGCAGGACACCGGCGTCGCACCGGTCGGTTACAAAGTCGATGAAGCAACCGCCGTTGCTCCTATCAGCAACGCCTTTGGTAAGTTCACTCTTTCCCGCCCGTCCGACGGCTGGGCAACTGGAAAATACCGCGTCGAGTTTTATGTCGACGGTGAACTTACCGACACGGTAAATTTGACCATAACCCCTTCCGAGCCACAGTCGCGATCGCTGCAAGATTTTTGAATCCAAAGGGGACGATATCGGCGTCCAACTAGTAAATACGATTCTATGAAGACGAAACTTTTTGTCGTGTGTCTTCTCTTCACACTCGCCGGGTGCGACATCGGCGGCATTCGCGGCAATGGCCACCTGATCACGGAGCAGCGGAAAGTGGAACCATTTATCAACGTCGATGCTGGCGGGGCTTTTCGGATCGAGTGGCACAGCGGCCCCCCAACCGCCTCACTCACGATCGACGAAAACTTGATGCAGTACGTCGAGATGGAGGTGAGAGACCGGGTCTTGTACATCCGAACGACGCGTCATATCTGGTCGAGGCGTTCGGCCAAGGTGGTGCTGACGAGCAACACGCTGGAAGGTGCAAGCTTTAGCGGAGCCTCCCAATTAACCGCCCATCAGCTGACTGGTTCCAAGTTTTACCTGGAGACAAGCGGCGCATCGAAAGCAACGCTCGACGGTGCAGTCGATGAATTAATCGCGAGCATAACCGGCGCGGGCGATCTGCGCGCCGAATCGTTGCAAACGAAAACGGCCCAAGTTTCCGTCACCGGTGCGGGCGACGCGCGCATTGCGGTCAGTGACAACCTGAAAGTCTCCATCACCGGCGCGGGCAAGATTGAATATACCGGTGATCCACATATCCAACGCGAAATCACCGGCGCGGGTTCAATTCGGAGACGCGATAAGTAGCGCGCAATCTCGAGCGAAAGTGGATCGGCCGCTTCGCGGGCGATGGCCTAACTGGGAGCCGCCCCACCTTCACAAACGGCGGCTTGGGAGCCGCCGCTCCCAGTCAGTGGGACGCTGTTTCCAATTCAGCGCGGGATGACCTTCTCATGCAACAACTCCTCCACTAATCGTGGCAAAGCGATTCCGGCCGGTTGGCGAATCAAATGCGTTGCGAATCCACTCAGCGGCGTTGGATCGGGATTCACCTCGATCAGCTCGCCATCCTGGACTCGCGCGCGCAAAGCCCAATCAATGATATAGCCGAAAGCGGCCGTGGTTCCGGCAACGATCACGACGTCGCATAATGCGC
>JBKPMO010000070.1:0-27487 GCA_046732175.1 Verrucomicrobiota bacterium | reverse complement strand
AATCTCGCCTGCATATTCAAGTTTCCGTGCGTGACCAGGAATTGAAGTTACGCCGCGGCCGGAAGATTATCCGTCGTTATCCAGTTTCCACATCGCGATTTGGGCTCGGTTCCGAAAAGGGAAGCCATAAAACGCCGCTGGGGCAATTCCGAGTGAGCGACAAGATCGGGGATGCCATGCCACCGGGGACGATCTTCGTCGGCCGCATCCCGCTCCAGCCTGACGATCCTCCCCCGCCGACGGAGGATTTGGTATTGTCGCGCATTCTCTGGCTGGATGGGGTCGAACCGCACAACGCCAATACTCGCAGTCGTTTTATTTATATTCACGGAACAAGGCACGAGGACAAAATCGGCGAACCCGACAGCCACGGATGTATCCGAATGCGAAACGCAGATGTCATCGAGCTTTTTGACCTGGTGGACGTGGACACGCCGGTAACGATCAGGGAGTGATCAGGGAGATTAGGTGTGGTGGAGAAATTCGTTGCGTGGTGAGCGTTCGCTTATATAAAGCTCGACAGCAACCAGCTACGAAAGGGGTGAAAAACAGAATGAGAGTTTTAAAAGCAATGATGATCGTGGCCGTTTTGGCCAGCGCCTTGAGCCTGGGTGCCTGCGCGCAAAAGAAGGAGGAGACGACCACCGGAACCACGGCAGCGTCGACGCGTACCTATTCAAAATAAGCTTCCACCTGCGGACAGCTTTAACCTAGGGGCCAGGTCAGTTTCGACCTGGCCTTTTTCTTTGCGGCACAGGCACGTTTTCGAACTTTGCGGGATTCCTCATCGTCTGCGCGATTCGGAATGACAGCCTTTTAGAACCACTCGACCCTCCACGCTTTGTCATTTCCTACGCAAGCAGCTAAGATCGCGCTGTGGAAATTGCTGGACGCCCGATTTCGCTCGCGCAATTGAATACAATCGCGCTTGGCAACGAGCCGATCGAACTGACAAGCAAAGCACGCGAGCGAATTCACAAATCTCGTGACATCATCGAAAAAATTCTCGAGCGCGGTGATGTCATCTACGGAATCAGCACCGGATTCGGCAAGCTTTCCGATGTCAAAATTGAACCGGAAGCGTTGCGCGAACTGCAACTCAACCTCGTCCGCAGTCATTGTTGCGGGATGGGCAAGCCGCTCGCGATTCCGGAAGTGCGCGCGATGATTTTCCTGCGCGCAAATGTGCTCGCACTGGGGTTTAGCGGTGTGCGACTTGAGGTGGTTGAGTTGCTCTGCCAAATGCTGAATCGCGGCGTTTACCCGGTCGTTCCTGAGCAAGGATCGGTCGGCGCCAGTGGCGATCTCGCCCCGCTCGCACATTTGGCCCTCGGGATGATTGGTGAAGGCGAATCGTTTTTCAGTAACGAGCGCGTTGCGTCGGCTGATGCATTCTCCCGCGCAAGATTGAAACCCATCGTGTTGGAGGCCAAAGATGGTCTTGCGTTACTGAATGGCACCCAGGCGATGCACGCGGTGGGCGGCCTCGCCCTCTTTCGTGCGAAACGGCTCTCGCGAGTGGCTGATGTTGCCGGCGCCATGACGCTCGAGGCTTTGATGGGAACGCCGCGTGCGTTCGATTCGCGGATTCAAAAAGCGCGGCCTCATCCCGGGCAGATTGCAGTCGCCGAACACTTGCGGGCATTGGTTCGGCAAAGCGAAATTCGCGAATCGCATCGTGAACATGATCCGCGAGTTCAGGATGCCTATAGTCTCCGTTGCATGCCACAAGTGCACGGCGCGGCGCGTGACGCCTTGGCCTATGTGGAAAATATCTTGGAAATTGAAAGCGCCGGAGCGACCGACAACCCCCTCGTGTTCGCGGAAAACGGGGACGTTATTTCCGGCGGCAATTTTCACGGCGCGCCTCTCGCACTTGGGCTCGATTTTGCAGCAATTGCACTCACCGATCTGATGAGCATCAGCGAACGGCGAATCGAGCGCATGGTAAATCCCGACTTGAGCGACGGCTTACCGGCGTTTCTTGCACGCAAACCTGGATTGCAATCCGGAATGATGATTGCGCAGGTCGCGGCGGCGTCGCTCTTGAATAAAGCCAAGGTGCTGGCGCATCCGGCAAGCGTCGACAACGTTCCGACGTCGGCGGGAAAGGAGGATCATGTTTCCATGGGAATGACGTCCGCGGTCAAATTGCGGTCGATCGTGGAGAATGCGGAAAATTTGCTTGCGATCGAACTGCTAGCGGGCGCAGAAGCGTTGGAACATCGACGGCCTCTGAAAGCTGGCACAGGGGTGGAGCGGGCCTACACCATGGTTCGGAAATATGCGGCGCCATTGTTGCAAGACCGCGCGCTCTCTTCAGATATCAGCGTTATCGCGGCCGCGATCCGTGCTGGAGAATTCGACAGCGAATACGAAAAGTTATGAGCGGGAAACGATCCATTCGGGCTCCACGCGGAGCAGAACGCACTTGCAAAGGTTGGCACCAGGAAGCCGCCATGCGGATGCTGATGAACAATCTCGATTCGGAAGTCGCGGAGGCGCCGGACCGATTGATCGTTTACGGCGGCACCGGACGAGCGGCTCGAAATTGGGAATGTTTCGAGGCCATTGTGCGCTCTTTGCGCGAACTGGAAAACGACGAGACGCTTCTCGTCCAATCCGGCAAACCGGTCGGCAAATTCCAGACTCACGACGAGGCTCCGCGGGTATTGATCGCGAATTCAAATCTGGTCGGTCAGTGGTCAAACTACGAACAGTTCAACAAACTCGAGCGGCTTGGCCTAACGATGTATGGACAAATGACCGCTGGTTCCTGGATTTACATCGGCAGCCAGGGAATTGTGCAGGGCACATTCGAGACCTTTGGCGCAGCGGGCGAGAAACATTTCGGTGGGAATCTCACCGGCAAACTCATCGTTAGCGGCGGCCTCGGGGGAATGGGCGGCGCCCAACCATTGGCTGCAACCATGAGTGGCGCCTGCTTCATCGGCGTAGAAGTGGATCCGGCGCGGATCGAGAAACGGCTCGCTACCGGATATTGCGATCACCTGGCGAATTCTCTGGATCAGGCGTTACGATTGGTTGACGAGGCGAGGAAGGCAGAGCGCGCCGTCTCCGTCGGTCTGGTTGGCAATTGTGCTGACGTCGTACCGGAAATGGTGAAACGAAATTTTGTTCCGGACTTATTGACCGATCAAACCAGCGCGCACGACGCGCTCAATGGTTACGTGCCAAACCAAATGTCGTTAGCCGAGGCCATCGCGCTGCGCACGAAAAATCCGGATGAATACGTGAAGCGCTCGATGCAAGCGATGGCTGAGCAGGTCAGCGCGATGTTGGAATTGCAAAAGCGCGGTGCCATCACCTTCGATTATGGCAATAATATCCGCACTCAGGCAAAAAAAGCCGGTGTCGAGAACGCCTACGATATTCCCGGATTCGTTCCGGAGTACATCCGCCCGCTTTTTTGCGAGGGAAAAGGTCCGTTCCGCTGGGTTGCTTTGAGTGGAGATGCCGAGGACATCGCGCGCACTGACGCTCTGGCGCTCGAACTCTTTCCGGAAAACGTGATTCTGGCGCGCTGGATGACGCTCGCGAAAGAGCGGATTCATTTTCAGGGATTGCCGGCCCGTATTTGCTGGCTGGGCTACGGGGAGCGCGCTGAGTTTGGCGTCGCCATAAACGACTTGGTGCGACGCGGCGAAATCAAAGCGCCCATTGTAATCGGTCGCGATCATCTGGATACTGGTTCGGTGGCGTCCCCATTTCGCGAGACCGAAGGAATGGTCGATGGCAGTGATGCTATCGCCGACTGGCCGCTGCTCAACGCGCTTGTCAATACCGCCGCGGGCGCCTCCTGGATCTCTATTCACAATGGCGGAGGCGTCGGCATCGGTTATTCCCAGCATGCCGGCATGGTCGTAGTAGCAGATGGAACCGAAAATTCCAAGCGCCGTCTGGGACGTGTCCTCACCAGCGATCCGGGTATGGGGATCCTGCGCCATGCCGACGCCGGTTATTCTCGCGCCATTGAGTTTGCCAAGGCTAACAAGATCGAGATTCCAGTACAGCCAACATCGCGCGATTAACGCTCCCCGGATGCTCGCGTTATCGGTACCCGAGTAATGCGTGATTTTGGATCGATTGTCGACTTACCCTGCTCTTCTCCTTGCAATCGGGTTAATCCTGTAAATCCTGTCTAGAATTCCATTGCTATGTCGAAGCTCATCGAGTGTGTCCCCAACTTCTCCGAAGGACGAAATCCGGAGATTATTCGGCAAATCACCGATGCGATCGTGTCGGCTGACGGAGTGTCGCTGCTCGACGTGGACCCGGGCGAAACCACCAACCGTACCGTCGTAACCTTCGTTGGCACCCCCAAGGCGACAGTCGAAGCCGCATTCCGTGGAATTAAGAAAGCCGCAGAACTGATTGACATGCGCAAACACAAAGGCGCGCATCCCCGCATGGGAGCGACTGACGTTTGCCCATTTATTCCCATCGGTGATACCGATTGGAAAGAAGCGATCGCCTGCGCCAAGGATTTGGGAAAACGCGTGGGCGAGGAATTAAAAATCCCCGTTTATCTCTATGAGAAGGCGGCCAAAGATCCATCTCGGGCGAACCTTGCGGTAATTCGAGAAGGCGAATACGAAGCTTTCTTCGACAAAATTAAAAAGGCGGAATGGCACCCGGATTTCGGACCTAACGAGTTTAATGCTAAGGCCGGTGCAACGGCGATTGGAGCGCGGGAGTTTCTGATCGCCTACAACGTAAATCTCAACACGAAATCGGTGCGACGAGCGAACTCCGTCGCCTTCGATGTTCGAGAACAGGGCCGGGTGAAGACGCTCGATGGCACCCCGACCGGTAACCCGATGGTCGACCAGAAAGGCCAGCCGATCCGAGTCCCGGGAATTTTGAAACATGTGAAAGCGATCGGCTGGTACGTGGAAGAGTACGGCATTGCCCAGGTTTCGATGAACCTGACAAACATTCAGGAAACTCCACTCCATGCTGCGTTCGATGCCTGTCACGAATCCGCCGCCAAGCGCGGCCTGCGCGTTACCGGATCGGAAATTGTCGGTATGGTGCCGAAGAAATGCCTGGTCGATGCTGGAAGACATTTTCTCCAGAAGCAAAACTGGTCCGAGGGCGCGGCGGAAGAAGAACTGATCGAGATTGCTATCCGCACGATGGGATTGAGCGAGCTGAAGTTGTTTGATCCGAAAGAGAAAGTTATCGAGCTAAAAATTGAAGCGGCGGCTCCGAAAAAGTCACTGGTGAAGATGGATCTTCGCCGGTTTTGTAACGAAACGCTTAGCGATTCGCCGGCCCCTGGTGGCGGTTCAGTCGCGGCCTTAATGGGCGCGCTGGGCGTTTCGCTAGGCGGCATGGTGGCCAATTTGTCGGCGGGAAAACGTGGTTGGGAGGAGAAGCTCCGGTATTTTAGCGATTGGGCGGTTAAGGCACAGCGATTAAAGGATGAGATGCTTTTGTTGGTCGATGAAGACACTTTTGCCTTTAACAAGGTCATGGCGGCATTTGGTTTGCCCAAAGGCACGACCAAGGAAAAATCAGTGCGAACGGCTGCGATCGAAGCGGCCAACAAGCTGGCGGCGGAGGTGCCCCTTCGAGTGATGCAGACCGCGGCAAAGGCTTACGATCTTCTCGCCGAAATGGCCGCTCGCGGAAATCCTGCCTCTATTTCAGATGTCGGCGTTGGCCTTTTCGCGGTGCGCTCTTGCATTGAGGGAGCGGGGATGAACGTCAGAATTAACATCGTGAATCTGAAAGACGAAAAGGGCAAGACCTCTCTTTCGAATAAGGTCCAGGTATTTACTGAAGAATCTGAAGCGCGGTTCAAAGAAATCAGCAAGCTGGTAGAGAAGAAGTTGAAGGGTTGATTGGTGAACACTGAAGCGTTGAAGCATTGAAAAGTTGACGCGGCGGAGCGTTTGGCGTGCATCTCGTCTTTTAGCCTTCACGATTCACGATTTCGCGGTTTAACTTCTCACCCTTTAACGCTGTAACTGTTCAACGCTTCAACGATGCCCTCTCTCGCCGTTCTACATGCATCGCAACTGATCACGCTGTCGGGGCCCGCCCGGGCACGAACCGGCAAAGAACTTGGCAACCTCGGAATCATTCCTGACGGCGGTCTGCTTGCGGCTGATGGTAAGATTACGCAGGTCGGAAGGACGCCTGAGATCGAGAACCTTTGTCGGCGCGAGACTGAAGTTGTCGATGCCCGCGGTTGCGCGGTGTTGCCAGGATTCGTGGATGCACATACCCATCTCGTTTTTGCCGGTAGTCGGCTTGAGGATTTTGAATCGCGCGCACGAGGGGAGACCTACGAACAGATTGCTAAGCGCGGCGGGGGAATCCAAACAACGGTGCAGGCAACACGCGCCGCGACTGAGGATAACCTGTTCGCGCTCGGCAAAAAGCGCGCGAGGTGGTTTTTGCAAAATGGAACGACAACCCTCGAAGCGAAGTCAGGCTACGGACTTACCCTTGAAGGTGAGCTAAAGATTCTTCGGGTGATTCGACGTGTCGGGGCAGAAACATTGCTGGAAACGGTTTCGACATTTCTCGGCGCGCATGCTTTCCCGCCAGAGTTTCGTGAGAATCATGCCGGATACATTTCCTTGATCATCGACAAGATGTTACCTGTGATTGAGCAGGAGAAGCTCGCGGAATACTGCGATATTTTTTGCGAACAAAACTACTTTGATGTCGAGGACAGCTGTCGCATTCTGACCGCAGCGAAACAGCATGGATTGAAATTGCGGATGCACGTCGACCAACTGACTAACGGCGGCGGGGCACAGTTGGCGGCGGAACTGGGAGCAATCACCGCCGATCATCTTGAACAAACCGGCGCTGACGGCATCAGCGCACTGGCAAAAGCAGGCGTGCAACCGGTGCTGCTGCCGGGATCGGTCTATGCTCTTGGCTCGAGAAAATATCCCGACGCCCGCCGAATGATCGACGCCGGGCTGGGCGTGGTCTTGGCCACGGATTTCAATCCCGGTTCCTCGCCGAGCCCGTCGATGCCAATGATGCTTTCGCTCGCCGTCACGCAAATGCGAATGAGCCCGGCGGAAGCGATTGCAGCAGCGACAATCAATGCTGCGGCGAGTTTGAATCGGGCAGACAAGATCGGCTCCCTGGAAGTTGGGAAATTGGCAAATTTCGCGATCTACGAATGCGACGACTATCGCGAGCTGGCCTACTGGTTTGGAGTTTCGCTCGTGCGTGATGTTTTTGTGCGAGGGAAAAGAAGCCGCTAAGCACGCGTGGCCAGTCGAGCCACCGAGGACCCTCCCACATTGGAGCCACAATCGGCAACCGACGCGGTTGCCCTACAAATGCGCACGGCGTAACGTCGATTCCTTCATGAAAGTTGAGGTCGAAAAGCAGCCGGATTCCGTTTCCACTTTGCAAATTGAACTGCCGCCGGAGCGGGTGGCGAAAGAGTGGAACACGATTGCCGATAACTTCGCCCGTTACGCCAAAATTCCTGGATACCGCCCGGGCAAAGCGCCGCGCAAGGTGATCGAAGCGAAGTTTAAGAAGGAAATCCAGGAAGAGGTCACAAAAAAACTGGTCTCAAAAAGTTATCGCGATGCGATCGCGGAGAAACAGTTGCGGGTCGTTTCGCTGACGAATCTGGAAGACGTCCAAATCGGCGACGACAAAACGATGCGATTCCGTGCGACGGTAATCACGGCCCCGGAATTCGATCTGCCCGATTATAAAAATATCACGGTGCAACTGCCGCCGCTCGAGGTGACGGAGCAGGAAATCGACGCTGCGATGGAACGATTGCGGGAACAATCGGCTGACTTCGTAGAGATCGAGCCGGAGCGCCCACTGCAAATGGACGATTTTGCCGTGATCGATTTTGAAGGCACGATCGAGGGCCAGCCCATTCGCGAGATGGCGCCGGAGGCAAGCAAGAATCTGCAAGGGGGAAAAAAATTCTGGCTGCACCTGGGCCCGGAAAATTTCCTGCCGAAGTTTTGCGAACAATTGATCGGACAAAAAAAAGAGGAGACACGATTGGTAATCGTGACCTTTCCGGCAGACCTGCCGGTAAAAGAACTGGCGGGCAAGAAAGCCGATTACGCCGTCACGGTGCGCGAGATCAAACAAAAGGTGCTCCCGGAATTGAACGATGCTTTCGCGGCAAAATTAGCGAAGGACAAGACGCTGGCGGAATTGCGCAAACTGGTGGCGCACGATCTCGAGCACGAGAAAGAGCATGCCATCGAGCGGGCGAAAGAGTCGCAAATCATCAAAGCTTTGCAGGAGCAGACCCAGTTCGATTTGCCGCCGCAGCTCTTGCGAAATGAAACAAGGCGAGCCCTGGGCGAATTGGTACAACAGAATCGTCAGCGGGGTGTTCCCGATGAAATGCTGAAAAGCAAGGAGAAGGAGCTGGTGCAAGGCGCTGGTTCGCTCGCGGCGCACCGATTAAAAACGAATTTCATTCTTCATCGCATTGCCGAGGAGGAGAAAATTCAGGTCACGTCGGAGGAAGTGGAGGAGCGGATTCGGAAACAGGCCGTGCGCTACAATGTTTCGGTCGAAAAAATGCGCAAAGAAATCGATCAACACGAAGGAATTAACAGCCTGGTGGAAGAGATCCTGCTGGGTAAGACCATTGATTTTCTTGAGGCGAATGTTAGCGTGAAAACGGCGGTAGCCGGAGATAAAGAAGGTCCGTCGAACGAAAATTCATGAGCGAACTAAGCAAAAATATTTCCCAAAGTGTGTTGGTTCCAATGGTGGTGGAACAGACCGGCCGGGGCGAGCGGGCCTACGACATCTATTCCCGATTGCTCAAGGACCGGATCATTTTCATTGGCACACCGATCGACGATCACATCGCAAATTTGGTCATCGCCCAGATGTTATTCCTGCAGATGGAGGATGGCAAAAAGGATCTCAACCTTTACATAAACTCGCCCGGTGGCTCTGTCACCGCCGGCCTGGCGATTTACGACACCATGCAGTTTTTGACCTGCGACGTGACTACCTATTGCCTGGGCATGGCCGCAAGCATGGGGGCGGTGCTGTTGTGCGCAGGAACCAAGGGTAAGCGGTTCGCCCTTCCTAATTCCGATATCATGATCCACCAGGTTTCCGGGGGGGCCCAGGGACAGGCCAGCGACGTCGAACGGCAGGTCGATTACATGTTCAAGCTGAAAAAGCGCCTGATCAAAATCATTTCGCAACATACTGGCAAATCCGAAGAGCAGGTCCGGCTGGATTCGGATCGCGATTATTACATGTCGGCGGCTGAGGCGAGAGATTATGGGCTGGTCGACGAGGTCATTAAATCCCGCAAGGAAGTGAAGCTGATCGACGGTGCTGGCGGCGATGGAGCGGACCGAAATGTAGCCGTGGCGGAGGCCGCGTTACCCCGGAAACTCGGGGAATAGAAGCTGCTTAAAGGGTTTCGCTTTTATGGCACGGGCGTCGAACCTCACCATGTGCTCTTTCTGCGGGAAGAGCCATGCGGAAGTCCGCAAGCTAATCGCCGGTCCCGGGGTTTATATCTGCGATAGCTGTATTAATGTTTGCAAGAGCATCCTTGATAAGGAGCTAAACGAAGACGCCCGACGGCAATCGTCGAGCATTCGAGTGCCGAAACCGGCGGAAATTCGTCGATCGCTCGATCAGTACGTAATCGGGCAGGATATTGCGAAGAAGACGCTTTCCGTTGCGGTCCACAACCATTTCAAGCGGGTGATGCAGGCGAGCGCACCGACCGATTCGTCGGCGGCATTTCAGCCTGATCCGTTTGCTGATGTTGAAATCGAGAAGAGCAATATCTTGCTAATCGGACCGACCGGCTCGGGCAAAACTTTGTTGGCGAAAACGCTGGCAAAAATTCTGGATGTTCCATTCTGCATTGCCGATGCGACAACCCTGACCGAAGCCGGCTACGTGGGTGAAGACGTTGAGAACATCATCCTGCGTTTGCTACAGAATGCGGACTACGACGTGAAACGCGCAGAGATCGGCATCGTTTACATTGACGAGATCGACAAAATCGGGCGTAAAACGGACAACGTTTCGATCACGCGCGACGTGAGCGGTGAAGGGGTGCAACAGGCGTTGCTGAAAATTCTCGAAGGTAGCACGTGCAATGTTCCGCCGCAGGGCGGGCGCAAGCATCCGCACCAGGAATACATCCAGGTGAATACGGAAAAGATTTTGTTCATTTGCGGCGGCGCGTTCGTTGGCCTCGATAAAATTGTGCAGAAGCGCATCGGCCAAAAAGTGATGGGCTTCGGCGGTCCGACTTTGGAGGTGGAAGCGGCGCTGGCGCGCGAGGCGGTGCGAAGAGTCGAACCGGAGGACCTGCTAGCCTTCGGAATGATTCCGGAATTCATCGGCCGTTTGCCCGTGGTCGCTGCGCTTGATGCGCTGACCGAGGAAGAAATGGTCGCGATTTTGACCGAGACCAAGAACGCCATGGTGAAACAGTACACCAAACTTTTCTCGATGGAGAATGTGCGTTTGTCGGTGACAAAGGACGCGTTGAAGGCGCTCGCAGCCCAAGCCGTGACAAAGGGCACTGGGGCGCGTGCGTTGCGATCGATGCTCGAGCGCATCATGCTCGACATCATGTATGACGTGCCTAGCCGCGAAGACATCGCTGAAGTCACGATCAATCGCGCGGTGGTCGAAGGGAAAAAACTCCCACTCATTCGCAAGAAGCAGGATAAAGATGCGGCGTAGCCTGCGGCCACGCCACGTTAAACCGTTAAAAGCGTTACATCGTTAAATCGGGCAGCGGCCTGCGACGTTATATGTAACCGTTAAAGAGGGTGAGGGCGAGCCGCGCGGCCAACGGCACAGGCGTCCTCGCCTGTGGGGCCAACGGGCATCTTGCCCGTTGTGTCTTCCGGTTTAGAGCCCCAAAACTCCGGCAACGGTCAATTCGCCACCCGCCGTCTCCGTTGTAACGTTGTAACCTTTTTAACGAATCACTCTTCTCCAAACTATGCGCGTCGTCGTCATCAACACTGGGACCGAGCTTTTGCTTGGCGATGTGCTGAACACGCATCTGCGCTTCATCGCCCGCGAAATTTTTCGACTTGGTCTTCGGGTTGATGAACAGCGCACCGTTCCAGATAGTCTTACCCTGCAAAAATCTTTTGCGGAGATTTTTCCATGTGCGGAAATCGTTTTCGTGACTGGCGGTCTCGGTCCAACGAGCGATGACATTACCCGTGAGTTGGTGTCCGAGTTTTTAAACCTCGAGTTGCTGGCGAATTCGCCGGTCCACGAAGCAATAAGCCGCCGTCTAGCTGTCCGCAGGATTCCGGCAACCGAGCGTATCTGGCGACAAGCGCTCGTTCCGCGCGGAGGTCAGGTCTTGCCTAACGAGAATGGTACGGCGCCGGGGATTTGCCTCGCGGCGAATATCAATCCGAAAATTCCATCACCCCATTTATTCCTTTTGCCAGGTCCGCCACGCGAATTGGAACCGATGTTCCGCGATTTTGTCATGCCTATTTTACGCCAAATCGCCGCCGCTTCCGAGAAGCTTGTGATGCGAACCTTTCGTATCGCCAACACGGGCGAATCCATCATCGAAAAGAAAATTGGCGCTGCGGTGCTCGCGGTTGCGGGGATCGAACTTGGCTATTGCGCACGACCCGGGGAAGCCGATGTCCGCGTCATTGGCAGCGCAGAGGCTGTATCCGAAGCTGAAAGAATCATTCGCGAAAAATTGGGCGACGCGATCTTCAGCGTTGGCGACGAAACTCTGGCGGCCGTTTTGGTCCGTTTGCTATCTGAGCGAAAACAAAGTGTTGCTATTGCCGAGTCATGCACAGGCGGTTTTCTTGCGAATGAAATCACGAACGTTCCTGGCGCCTCAAAAGTGTTTGTCGCCGGTTGCATCGCCTACTCGGACGAGGAAAAAATTCGCACTCTCGGCGTTTCCCGGGAATCCATCGAAAAATTCGGTGCCGTAAGCGAGCAGGTCGCGACGGAAATGGCGGAGGGGATTCGGGAGCGGGCGCGAGCGACGCACGGAATCGCCACCACAGGGATCGCCGGGCCGACCGGTGGCAGCGCGGAAAAACCCGTCGGCACAGTCTTCGTGGCGTTAAGTTCGAGGAATCAACCGACGCGATGCGAGAAGTCTTTCTTCCCAAGCGATCGCGAAACGTTCAAGCAACTAGTCGCCCAGCGCGCGTTCGATTTGCTGCGGCGATGTTTGCTTTAAGCTGGTGGGACACGCGCTGTCGTGTCCCGGAATTATGGGCGCCAACAGCGCAGCGCCCTTTCATGTTTCGGCGATCATAGACCGTCGCCACAGCCCCGTCACGCCGCCGGCTCGACCTCGACTGGCGTGCCGACTTTGACGTGATCGTAAAACAATTTTGCGCCATCCGAGGGCATGCGGATACAGCCGTGAGAAGCAGGATAACCGGGTAGAATTCCGACGTGCATGCCGACACCCTCCTCGGTGAGACGCATGAACCATTTCATTTCAGCGCCTTGAAAATGGGTTCCGCTTGGCGCGGCATCGATGCGCATGCTTACGCCGGCTCGAACGATGCGGCCGAAACTATCGACGAAATCACCATAAAGCGAAGAGTGGTGGTTCGGATCCTTTTCCAGGACCTTCATGCTGCCACTCGGGGAAGTATGGCCGAGCTTTCCCGACGAGATCGGTGAATCAACCACGATTTGCTCGCCGATCATCAGATAAGCACGTTGTTTCCCCAGCGAAACAATGATGTGCACATCATCCGTTGAAATTTTCGCCAGCAACGCCTGATCGACCCGCAATGGCGCCTGTTTCTTGATCAAATCAACCGCGCTTTTCATCGGCTGAAGACCAGTCTTGGGCTTCCCGAACAATTGCGCATCCGCCGAGACGGCGAGGAACACAAGCGCGTTTGCGATAATCAGGTTGGGAAAACGTTTTCTCATTTGGCGTATCCATCTACCCGGGCGAGCCAGCCTGGGAGCCAGCGAGCTTCGCCGCGTTCCGGCGGTGAATTCGCGACCCGCCGGCGAAGGATAGTTTTGGCTGAAGCAGCGAATTCGTCGAGCGCGGATTGCGAGTTGTGCATATTTTCCAAGACCTGCAGCAGCCCCCAGCCCTGGCCCCGATAACGTTCGGTGACGAGGGTCCCTTCACCTTTGAAATTAACATAATCAACCAGGGCGTAGCAGCCCTGTGCGGTAGATGCCACGCGCTCGAACTGTCGCCGCAAATTTTCAGGATTAGGCGCCTGGGCCAGCATTTTGGGTAATGCCTCCTGCAGCCGCGCGATCAGGAACTGCGCCTGGAGATCAATCGTATCGACAAGAAATTGGCGCAGTTGTTTCATTTTCGGTGAATCGACCGCTTGCTGAAACTCAGCCCTGGAGTCCCATGGGCAGAAAGAGTCGCGCCCGGGAAGAAGAAATTGCGGTAATTTCGCGCCGTGAGCGGAAACAAAGCTAACAAGTTTTGGGAAACTTTCGTCGAAGGGACCGCGTTGCCCCTTGGGGTACCAGATGAAGTGACCGATACCGAGAGAAGCGAAGTTTTCGCCGGCATTCCATGAGGTCAAGCCGGAGATGGTGCCACCGCATTCGTTTTCCCAGATGCGTTTACCGATTCGTTGGGCGTCGGCCGGGGAAATATCGATCGCAGCCTGTAATGCAACATTGGCCAGGATCATTATCACCAGGATTCGCGTACCGTAGCCAACCACCGCGGCTACAGCGGACCTTGACGGGTGCGGTTTCCTCTCTAGCGTGCCGAACTTCATTTCGCGCCATTCCCGGCGCTTCCTTAATATGAAAAATCTCGTAATCGGTATCACGCTGGCGACGTTGGCGACGCCTGTTTTTGCCCAGAATCGGCCCGTGCTCAAGGACACAAAAGACAAGGTGAGCTACAGCATCGGGCTCGATATTGGCACCACCTTCAAGAAACAGAAAATGGAGATCAACACTGATATGCTTGCGGCGGGCGTGAAGGATGGGCTTAGCGGCGCCAATCCGCTGCTCACCCAGGAGGAAGTGCGCACGGTGATGACAGAGTTTTCAAAAGACATGAGAGAAAAGGCAGCGACGGCCACCAAAGAAGCAGCAGACAAGAACACTAAGGAAGGTGAAAAATTTCTGGCTGAAAACAAGACCAAACCCGGGGTAAAAACCACCGCCAGCGGTTTGCAATACGTCGTGGAAAAAGAGGGGAGCGGGGCTGCGCCGAAGGAAACCGATACTGTAGTGGTAAATTATCGCGGGACGTTACTCGATGGTACCGAGTTCGACAGTTCTTACCAGCGCGGTGAGCCTGCGACCTTTCCGGTTAACCGCGTCATTAAAGGCTGGACCGAGGCGCTTCAGCTGATGAAGGCGGGGGGGAAATATAAACTTTTCATTCCGTCAAACCTTGCTTATGGCCCGGGTGGCGCGGGGGGTGATATCGGACCAAACGCGACGCTGATTTTCGAAGTCGAACTTCTGAGCGTGAAGCCGCCCGAAGCAGCGGCCACGTCACCTGGTGCGTCTCCGGCTGCGGCTGGAAAAACCTCACCTTCGCCGAAAAAGTCACCGTAGGATCGCAACTGCCGTCCCCCAAGAGTGTAGCCGCCGCGTGGATAGTCATCGCGCTCGGACGTTAACAGGCACATAGGCCTTCAGGCCTGTGCGCCCAGCGGACATTCTGTTCGCTGCTTCTTTTGAAATCTCAGCGGAGTTAAACTCCGCTGGGCACACAGACTGAGAGTCTATGTTCCGAAAGACCGAGCCGGCGCATTGGCTAATCCCCGAGAGGAGGCTGCGTCGACAATCTTACTTCGCAGGCGCTGATTCCCATTCCATACGCGGCGCGTCACTCCACAAATCCTCCAGACTGTAGAAAGCGCGTTTCGCGTGATGGAAGACATGGACGATCACCTGCAAATAATCGAGCACGATCCATTGGCTGGCCGGAAATCCGTCGATCGCGGTCGCGCGAATACCGTGATCCTCCTTTAACTTCGTCTCGACCTCGCCCGCAATCGCTTTCAAATGCGGCTCGGAGGTTCCCGAACAAATAACAAAGAAATCGGTGAACGTGGAAATCCCGCGCAAATCCATGACAACGATCTCTTCTGCTTTCTTATTGGAAGCGAGCTCAGCGCAGAGTTTAGCTAGGGGTTCGGATTCTATTTCGCTACCTCCCGATAAAGACCGCGCTCGCGAATGATTTGTTCCACTGCCTGCGGAACCAGGAAATGAATGGTGCGCCCACTGGCGATGCGTTGACGAATTTCGGTGGCGGAGATATCGATGCGACGATCCACATTTAAGTATTCGTGGGCGACCGGGGTAAATGCGCGTTGCAGAACAACGAATGTTACCATGTGGCGCAAGTCCTCAAAACCGCGCCAGCTGGGTAGCCCAGCCAGATTGTCGTCACCAATCAGCAAGAACAAATGCGCGCCCGGATTTTTGTCCTTTAGCGTATGGACGGTATCGATGGTGTAGGAGGGCGGGTCGCGTTGCAGTTCGCAATCGTCGGCCTCAAACTTAGGTTCGCCTTCAATGGCACTGCGCAACATCTGCAGTCGCGTTTCCGGGGTCGCCACAGAGTCGTTTTTGTGAGGAGAAACGCGCGCTGGCACAAAAATGATTCTTTCGAGCGCGAATTTTTCCAAAGCAAAGCGCGCCAGAATCAAATGGGCATGATGAACCGGATCGAAGGTGCCGCCGAAGATGCCGATCTTTTGCAATTCAATAAAGCAGGTATTGGCCGCGTTCGCCTTTGAATCGGCTCACATCTTCGGTCCAGCTGGCAACAATTCCGCCCGGCCCGATGCCGCGGGCAAACTGGGAAGCGATTGACGAGCCGCCGCAGCATTTGAAAAACATTTCGCGTTTTCCGCGACTACTGCGAGTAATCAAATTGGTGCGCGAATGCCGGTTCATTTCCGCAAGCATGTAAATATTGACGGCAGTTAAATTGCCCGCCGCCGCCAGATCAATATGCACACTGCGTCCGCCCACTGCACCGCTGCGATACGCGCTGAAGGTGATCCCATCAAGATACTGCGAGTTCATGTAATCTGTGAACGAGCCGGCGTTCCCCCCGGGCCGGCAGAATTTCAAATGGTCTCGCGCCGCCGACACCGGTCTCGGGGCCGTGCAATTCGCCGATCAAACCGGTCGCGACATAATAGAGCGGGGCATTCCAGCGTGGAATATTTGGTGATGTTGGAATCCAACGCAAACCGGTGTCGTTCCAGGTGAAGTTGCGCGCCCAGCCGCGCATCGGCATGACTTTTAAGTCGCATCGGCCGACCCATCCTTTGCCATTGATCATGCGCGCGAGTTCATCGCAAGTCATGCCGTGGACGTAGGGTACCGGGATTTGCCCGACGAATGAAATCCATTGCGGCTCTACTAGCGGGCCTTCCACCTGCAAGTCGCCCAGCGGATTTGGTCGGTCGAGCACGACGAATTCGATGTGATTTTCCGCTGCGGCTTCCAGGCATTTCGTCATCGTGCTGATGTAGGTGTAACTGCGGCACCCGATGTCCTGAAGATCGAAGACGAGTGTATCGATGCCGCGCAACATCGCCGGGGTTGGTTTGCGGCTGGGGCCGTAGAGCGAGTGTGCCGTCAATCCGGTCAGTGGATCTCGGCGGGAACGAACATAGCGACCGGCCTTTTGCGTACCGTCGAGTCCGTGTTCGGGAGCGTAAAGTGCTACCAGATTGCAATTCTTTCGTAGCAAAACCCGGATGCGCAGGCCGCGCGAATCCACTCCGGTTTGATTTGTAGCCAACCCCACGCGTTTATTTTTCAGCAATGCGGAACCGTTCGACTCCAGAACGTCGGTGCCGAGCGCGACGGCGCCGGATGCGTTCGCCCCGACCAGAACCGATGCAAGAACGACAAAAATTTTGTTTCCGGCGAAACGCATCAAATTTAGCTTCGACGTTATGAAGCGCGCTTCTGTGGGTCAACTATTGCTTGTCGGTGTTCGGGGTTACGAGCTCGGGGTCGATGAAGCGAAACTGCTGCGCCGGGTGCAGCCCGGCGGATTCATCTTGTTCGTTCGCAATATCAAAACGCCGGGACAGTTACGAAAACTCACGGATGACCTGCGGGAGTTAAGCATCGTCGAACCAATTATCACCATCGACCAGGAAGGGGGTCGCGTTTCGCGCCTGCGACAGATTGGGAACGAACCGCCCAATGCCCAGCAGTTGCGCGACAAAGATGACGCAACGCTGATTCGTGAGCACGGCGACATCACCGGACACTTGCTGCGTTTGTTCGGCTTCAACCTGGATCTCTGTCCCGTGCTCGACATTTCCTTCGATGACGACGCCGACAATTCGTTACGCGGGCGTTGTTATGGGAAGACGGTCGAGCAGGTGACCAGGAACGCCGGTGCGTTTAACGCCGCGTTGCGGGCAGCTGCTGTCACCAGCTGCGGTAAACACTTTCCCGGCTATTCGGCTGCGGCCGTCGACGCTCACCACAGTTTGCCGAAAATCGATCGTACCCGCGAACAATTGGATCAGGAAGAGCTGGCCGTCTTTCGTGCATTTTCAGGCAGTGACGCCAAACAAGTCGTGGATAGCATGATGATTTGTCACGGATGGTATCCCTGTTTTGAGCCCAAAAAAACGCCGGCCTCTCTTAGTCATCGAGTCGTTACGGAATTGTTGCGTGAAGAGCTGAGGTTTGAGGGCCTCATCATGACGGACGACCTCGATATGGGCGCGATTTTGAATGAATACAATTTCGACGGGATGCTGCGCCTCGCTTTTGCGGCCGGCAACGATCTCGCCATGATTTGTCACCGAATCGAGAAAACCGAAGAGGCCGTCGGCGTTATCGAAAAGTTGCCGCGGAAACAGATTACCCGCGCGCTGCAAAGCGTTGACACTTTCAAGACCAAGCTGCAGCCGCCGACGAAATTTTCCGAGGCTGCCTTCCGAAAACTTGACGACGCCATCTGGAAGTTACGGGTAGCAGTTCTGGGCGAAGAACGCGCCGCGATTCGCAGCCCGGAAAACGCTGCCCGCTCGCCGGTGGAGCGCTATTGAGCGCGCGGTAGTATAGCCATCTTGGCTGTGGGGCCAACGGGCATCCTGCCCGTTGCCTGCCGTAATTCCACACTAAGCGTTGTCGCGCTGGCTTGTCATCGCAGTCCAAACGCACCCTGGCGCGCATACAATACGGAGATAGCCCGACAAAGACCGCGACCGTCCCTTTTGTCATAATTGACGCCCCTGCCGGCACTCGATAGCGTTTGGGTGAGTGCAAGCCGAGCTCGAAAAGTTGCTAATCCTTCAGGATCGCGATCAAAAAATCCGGCACATCGGCCTTGAGATAAAGACGCTGCCGCAACAGCGAAAAAATCTCGAAGCGCAATTAGCTGCTACCGCCGCCAGTCTTGAGTCATTAAAACAACGCGCCCGCCAGCTGGAAGTCGACCGCAAGAAACTCGAGCTCGACGTTGGGACACGTCAAAGCAGCATTTCGCGGTTAAAGACGCAGCAGTACGAAACGCGCAAGAACGACGAATTTCAGGCGATGGGACACGAAATTGAGCGCTACGAAAAGGAAATTGTGCAGCTCGAAGACCAGGAGCTCGAACTAATGGAGCAGGCCGACAAGTTGCGCGCCGAGATTTCGACGGCGGAAAAGACGGCCGCGGCTGGACGCGACTCAGTTAACCGGCAGTTGGCCGATCTGGAAGAGAAATCGAAGACACTTCAAATACAGGTTGAACGATTTAAGAGCGAACGCGCTCAGTTCGCGCAAAACATCGAGGAGGACGTCATGGAACGTTATGAACGGTTGTTCGCCAGTAAAGGCGACGCAGCTGTCGTTGCGGTCGAGCATGGTGTTTGCACCGGATGCCACATGAAAGTAACGACCGCGACGGTGGTACAGGTGAAGAGCGGCAATGGGATCGTGAGTTGCGAGCAGTGCGGGCGGATTCTCTACGCGGCGGAATGACTGCAGCCGCGAAAACGATTACGTGGTTCGAACCTTTTCTGACATTGGCTCCGCGCCGGAGTCAACGCCGCCGCGGAAGGACGAATGACGGATGACGAATGACGAAGGAATCACGAATGACATAGGCTGAGCCGGCGAGCTCGCCATTTGAGCATTCGGGTTTAATTCGTCATTTGTCATTCGAGTTTCGTCATTTTCATCGGGTTGCTACACATTAAACCTGAATTCAATCACATCCCCATCTTTCACCACATACTCTTTGCCTTCGATCCGTAGTTTTCCTGCTTCGCGTGCTTTGGCGAAAGAACCCAGCGCGACCAGATCGTCATGGTGGACTACCTCGGCAGCAATAAAGCCGCGCTCGAAATCGGTATGAATCACGCCGGCGGCTTGGGGTGCTTTGTCGCCGGCATAAATCGTCCAAGCGCGCGATTCCTTCTCTCCCGTTGTCAGATAGGTGCGTAGGCCTAACAAATGATAGACCGCTCGAATGAGCACATTGACACCGCTCTCCTGCACTCCAATTCCGCGTAAGTAATCCGACGCTTCGGTCTCGCTCAGGTCAACCAGTTCACTCTCGATTTGCGCGCTGATCACCACCGCTTCGGTCGCGAAATGATTCCTGGCATAATCCTGAACTGCGTTGATGTATTGCGCGCTGTAGCCACGGCCGCCGGCTGCGGCTGCAGATAAAGCAGCCAGTTCCGCTTCCGCCACGTTGCAGGCGAACAACGTTGGTTTTGAAGTTAATAAAAAAAATTCACGTGCCGTGATTTTTTCCTCTGGCGTTAAATCGGCTGTGACCGCCGGTTTTCCCGCATCCAGATGCGGAAGCAGTTTCTTGATCACGGCATTTTCGGTCTTCGCGCTTTTTGATCCGGCGCGCACTTCTTTTTGCAAACGATCGTGTCGTTTTTGCACCGACGCGAGATCGGCCAACGCCAGCTCGGTATTGATCACTTCGATATCGCGAATCGGATCAATCGTGCCACTGACATGATGGATATCGGCGCTCTCAAAGCAGCGCACGACCTGCACAATCGCGTCGACTTCGCGAATGTGACTGAGGAATTGGTTGCCGAGTCCTTCACCCGTGCTCGCGCCTTTGACCAAGCCGGCGATATCGACAAACTCGATTGCCGTCGGGACGATTTTTTGCGAATGCGATATCCTTGCGAGGACATCGAGCCGCGGGTCCGGCACGGTCACCACTCCGATGTTTGGATCGATGGTGCAGAAGGGATAATTCTCTGCCGGCGCTTTGTGCGTTCGGGTGACGGCGTTGAAGAGCGTGGACTTCCCGACGTTCGGCAGACCGACTATTCCAGCGCTGAGCATAAGGTGCGGAGAATAATCCGAACTGTAGCGACGGTCTACCTATGCGTCGTAGCTGTGGAAGGGGACCGCCGGAAAAATCATGACCTTGTAGTCAATTACCAAGATATCCGCTGATTCTACGGCCACAATCGCTTTTCTACCTTGCGAAAGTCGCTGTGCTTCCACGGCAGCAGCGAGGGTTTCGATCTGTTTCTTCTGCTGAGATTGAATCGTTTCCCAAGCTGGGCCCGTCAGAGGACGAAGCTGTTCTTACTCAGAAGAAATCTTCGCGTTAAAGGGTGCGTGTGGTGTTACGAATCTCTATTTGGCTGATTTGCGCAAATCCGCTTAGGGTCGCCTGACTTAAAGAGACCTCTAAGCACGCGTTAAATCAGAGCGTGTCACTGTCTATCGCCATGTTGTTCGCCGGACTCGGATCGGAAACGTCAGAAGTTACGGTTGCCGTATCGGAGATCGATCCTGTAGCCGACGCGCTAATAGTGCCTGTAGCTTTGTAGATGCGGACGGTCGGAAAAATGCTGCACAAATCGTTTACCCACAGCGACAACTCCTCAGTTGACGCAGCTCTCCGCCGAAAGCGAACCATCATCACCCGTAGAACCCATTTGCATGATCCCGCAACATCACGTAAAACCGACTACTATCTATGAATGCACGAGCTCTCGTTTCTGGTTTGATCGCAGCAATGGCGCTGTGCGTAATGCTCGGAAGTGTCGCTACCTCGGAGGCCGTCACGATCGTCGTTCCGGGCACCTCAAACCCGTGGCTCGCCGGAATGCCAGACGGTTCCACCGCAAGCTTTGGCGACGTCGCACCAGCCGAGTCGCCGGTCCTCGTCACCGGTATCGGTCTCATCTCCGGCTCCGCCTTGAGATTTTTCGCCACAGGATTGGTCTCTAACGGTCCGGGCCAGACAATTGACGGTCCAGACGGAGGAGTGATCATCTCCCACTTCGTTGGTGCTGAAAACGGAATTGCGGATGCGACCGCCGGTGTTAACTCGCTCGTAGGCGTATTTCTGGATGACACTCAGCCAAACCTTACTGCTGCACCTGGCCCATTGCCCTTTTCGCCATCAGCGCTCACAATCGTCCCAGGGTTAAAACAGCCATTCTTCATCGGTGACGGCTTAACGGGCACGGGCACCGGAGCAGTTCAGCGCTTCATCATCCCTTCCGGAGCGACGCGTTTCTTTCTCGGCACGATGGATGGTTTCGAATGGAATAACAACAGCGGCTCGTTTGATGTCCGCGTCACTCCAGTAAGTGCCGGGGTTCCCGAAGCAGGTGCGACTTTCACAATGCTGCTCCTCGGGGTGACGGCCACACTCAGCCTCAAGCGCCTATTGTGTGTTCCAGTCTGAGCTTTTCCGGCCCAGACTGAGTAGAGCTGAGTCACGTGACATTGGCTCGAATCCCGGAACACGCGTATCCATTTTTGAATCCGATAGAGTGAAGGTTCCCTCAAGTGCGAAGATGATCTGACGTTTTGAAGCCCCGGCGTACAACCGTATTGACCGGCGAAAACGCGAAGCAAAGTGCTATCGATTATGCTAAAGGTCGCGCAAGATTTGGGCGGAGAGATTCGCGTGCTGGCTCCGGAGGGGTCAGTTGAGGGTGTCATTTCTTTCCAGGAGGGCGGCGGAGTATGAATTGGTCAGAATTCAACTGGGCGGAACGGCAAAGCGCTGGACTTACAGGCACGAAAAGGGCACTGGACGGGGCTGAAAATTGCGGTCACGGTGTTTCGCCTAGGGAAAATGCATCGGGCTGGCGGGATTTGAACCCACGACCTCTTGAACCCCATTCAAGCGTTCTACCAAGCTGAACTACAGCCCGATTGGAGCCAAAATTATTCACTGCACAGTGCGCAGTTGCCAGTGAAGTTTTTCCTCCGCCCGTGCTTGGGTGATTGACCGCAATCGCTCGACCATTCACATTCGGCGCGCGGTTTAGCCTCCCGCTCGGAGAGTGAGCCGCCCGACCTTTTATGAAGTATCGTCGCCTCGGAAAATCAGGACTACAGCTAAGCGAGCTCTCGTTTGGCGCCTGGGTCACGTTCGCACAGCAGATCAGCAACGAGACGGCCGAAGAACTGATGACGATCGCTTACGACAGCGGCGCGAACTTTTTCGATAACGCCGAAGCTTACGCCGAAGGTCGAGCCGAGATCGTGATGGGCAACATTCTGAAAAAGAAAGGATGGCCGCGCGATACCTTTGTTGTCTCGAGCAAGGTGTTTTGGGGCGGCGACCGGCCAAACCAGGAAGGACTGAGTCGCAAACATGTCATCGAAGCGTGCCACGCCGCGCTACGACGACTGCAAGTCGATTACCTCGATTTGTATTTTTGCCATCGCCCCGATCCGGACACGCCGATCGAGGAGACGGTGCGAGCGATGAGCGATCTTATCGCGCAGGGAAAAGTGTTGTATTGGGGAACATCGGAATGGTCGGCTGCCGGAATTTTACGTGCGCATGCCATCGCGCGAGAATGGCACCTTGTTCCACCCACAATGGAACAGCCGCAATACCACATGTTTGAACGGGAAAAGGTCGAGCGGGAGTTCGCACCGCTCTACGAGAAAGTCGGGCTCGGCACAACGGTGTGGTCGCCGCTCGCGTCCGGTCTGCTGACAGGAAAGTACAACGACGGCGATCCGGGTGATACCCGCATTTCGATGCCGATGTACTCATGGCTGCGTGAGCAATTCGAGACCGACGAAGCGCGTCGACGGCTCAAGAAAGTGAAGCAGCTCGCCGGAGTTGCTAGTGACCTCGGCGTGACTTTGCCAAAACTCGCGCTCGCCTGGTGCTTGAAAAATCCAAATGTCAGCACGGTCATCACCGGCGCGTCGAAGCCGGAGCAAGTGCGCGAAAACATGAAAGCAGGCGACGTGGTCCGTCAGTTGGACGATGGCGTCATGCAACGGATCGACGCCATTTTGCAGGGTGGATAGGAAAACATGTCCGGAATGTTGGGGCGCGCCGACAAGGCCGGGCGGCGACTTTAGTGTCGTTGCTAAGAATTACACACACTTTGTTCCGGCTACCGCTTTAATTGCAGCGATTCTAATTTCGTTTGCGGTTTCCTCTGTTGCCGAGAGCAGAACTACACGGCTTAATGAGAACGCGTTTTCCTATGCCCAAAACCTAATCGCTCAAGGGCATGTCGTTTTCGATAAGAGGAATGACTGGGGAGATCATCATGCGGCTGCGCAACAGGAGAACGACTTCATTCGCGACCACGGGTTTGCTGAATACTCAAAGTGGCATCTTGGGATCGACGCGACTCACGTTCAAAGCAGCAAGGCGAGATTCAAATTCCCGTTCGGCGATTTCAAGAACATCCATCGTTGCGCATTACTGGCGGTGAAGAGCCGCGCCCATCAATACGGCTATTCCGATATCGAAAATGCCGCTGAACGCCTCTTGGAAATGATCGAAGGGCACAAGTAGCACAGCCATCTTACGCCAGTCCGGCTCGGACCTGTGGGGTCAACGGGCATCTTGCCCGTTGATGGTTCATCATCGCACAGGCATGGCGGATCTACAATGACGTCACCTGCTGCAGATCAGTTTCCAGAATCCCACGCGCTCAAAAACGAGTCGATCAATATCGGTAGCTCGTCGCTGTAGCCACCTTCGAGAATTGCAACGGTTGGAATTTTGATTTGTGCGAGCCATTTCCCAAACGTCGCGAAATCATCTCGATCCAGGGTCATCTGCGTGATCGGATCGTTCTTGTATGCGTCAAATCCTGCGGAGACAAGCAGCAGCTGTGGCTTGAATTCGAGCAGTTGCTCCAGCGCTTCCTCGACCGCGCGCACGTGATTGCTGCGCGATGAATATGGCGCCACTGGAAAATTCAAAACATTGGCAAAAGACCTGGTTCCGGTTCCCGGCCAGCCAGGATACTGATGAATCGACGCAAACCTGATTTTTTCATTGTGCGCCATCAATGCCTCGGTCCCGTTGCCGTGATGCGCGTCGAAGTCCCAGATCGCCGCGCGCTCAATTCCGGTAGCCGTGGTCGCTGGCCGCGGCCCGTCCGCAGCCAACGCATCGAGCGCTGCGATCGCAATATTGCTGAAATAACAGAACCCCATCGCTCGCTCGCGCATGGCGTGATGACCAGGCGGGCGCATCAAACTGAAGGCGCGTTCGCCGTCGAGAGCTGCGCGCGCCGCTTCAATGGCTGCGCCCGCTGACTGGCGGGCATAGAAATCAGCGTTCGGATAGGCCGGAGTATCAAGGTCGAAGTCCTGTTCCGGGTTGGCGACGTGCGCGAGATGTTCTGGCGAGTGCGCACGCAACAATTCCTGGTCACTGGCAGCGCGCGGTTCACGCCAATGCCAGTCGGCGTGCCTCTCTTTCAAAAATGGGACCGTTCGTAAGATCCGGTCGGGCCGCTCGGGATGGCCGGGCCTTCCGTACGCAGCGCAGCGCAGGTCGTAAAAAATGTGCACGTGATTTGTTAGCGCGATTCAACGGTGGAGACAAACGTTGCCGTCAAGCAACGGCTGTTCCCGACTGTCGTTGAGCGTGAGGCGGCGGCTCAGAGCCGCCGCTGATTAAAGATCGAACAAGTCCGAGCCGGCCTGGCGATAAAACTCTGAAAGATCTTCGCGAGCAGGCAGCCGGCCCCCTGGTTTCTCGGTGCGTGCACGCACACACGTATTTCGAAATTTCTGACTGCGAGGAGCGAATTGCATGTCGCCGATGTCTCGGACGCTTGCTAAGGGTAGACCTTTCGAATGAGAGACTTTCGCCACCATAACATTTGGGCTGTTCTCTTTTTTGCGCTTATCACGGGTTCCACGGCGCCGGCTCAGATTTTCACCAGCAGCAACATCTCAGCTGAAGCCACGACGCCCGTGCAGCACGGCTCATCCATCATCGAACTCGACGACGGCTCGCTCCTTGTCTCATGGTACGCCGGCAGGAAAGAAGCAGCGCGTGACACCCGAATTTTGGTGCGCCGTTCAATGACCGGCGACGCCAGCTGGGAACCAACGCAGACAGCAGTTGTTCCTGGCGAGTGCGCGGCCGAATCGTGGTTCTCGAACAAGACACTTGGGAACACCACCTTGTTTCAAGACACGGAGAACGTCGTGTGGTTGTTTTACGCGGCAGTCCAATTTGGCGGCTGGAGTGGCGCGCATATCGAGTACAAGACGTCGCGCGATCGCGGCCGAACTTGGTCGGAGGCGCATCGATTGACAGATAAACTCGGAGACCTTCCTCGCAGCAAACCGATAGAACTTGGTTCAGACGACATCCTTTTGCCTTTGTCGCATTCTGCTTTTCGGAAGTACTGCGGTGGTATGCGATTGGAAATCTCGGACGGGAAAATTACCAAAAAAATTCTTTCGGCCATCGCGGGCAAGCAGTACAGCCATCCCACATTCGTGGGGGTTGATTCTAACCGGGTCCTCGCTTTTCTCCGTGCCCGGCGCCGGGATGGAAGCGTCCAAAGCGCCTCTTTTGACGTGAGCAAGAATACGTGGAGCAGGCCGCAAGTAACAAATTTGCGTAATCCAAATTCGGCAATCGACGGGGTTCCTTTTGATGGCGGCCGGATTCTGCTCGCCTACAACGATAACGCCAACTATCGAAATCCGCTGAGCATCGCAATATCTGACGATGGAATCAATTTTCAGAAATTGCGCGATGTCGAAAACGAACCGGGCCAGGAGTTTTTCTATCCTTCGTTAATTCGCGCTCGTGACGGGACTTTTTACCTGACCTATACGTGGCATTATTGCGCTGTCATCAAGTGCATCCATTTCGATGCCAAATGGCTTGGTCTAAATCCCGTTAGCGACCAATAAAGAGTGCAGATACGTGTGCGACTAGAGGCGGTGAAGTTCGAATGCGTGGAACGGAATTTAGGTGGGTAGACAGGACGGAAGGCGGATGGTGCGATTCTGGGGTTTTGATTCGCGACTGGTGTCGACTTGGCAACGGGCAGGATGCCCATTGGCCGCCGAGGCACGGTGCCGGTGCTACAACTTGCGCGATGCTGGGTTCGAACCAGCGACTTCTTGCGTGTGAAGCAAGCGCTCTACCACTGAGCTAATCGCGCGGAATTCTTTTTTGGCGGAACAGATTAGCACAGATTTGAGGGAGCAAAACCGGGCGAGTCAGACAGGATTTTACAGGATTGGATCCCAGGAAAGAATGCCTCTCTGTAATCCTGCACAATCCTGTAAATCCAGTCTTTCTTCCAGGCGCTTGGAACGCCCCTCCCAGTCAGGTTTACTCAGTTGGGGATGGAAAAAGACTTCGAACAGGGCGTTGACAGTGGTGTTGGAGGGTCGGCGTTCGATGATTATGGCAAGGCGCGCGTTGGTCTGCTACCTTCTTTGAATTAACCTCTTTCAAGCTATATTAACGGCCAGTGCTTCGCCGAAGCTTGATCATAGTCAGTTGTTTTCTTCTTGTCGCCTTTATCGGCTGGCTTGACTACATTAGTGGCTTCGAGAACTCGCTCCTCATTGTTTATCTGGCGCCAATTGCCATCGGCGTATGGTTCCTCGGTGCTTGGTTCGGGATTGCAATCGCAGTATCCTGCGTCATCGCGACCGTTTTGGCGGACCTGGCCGGTGGTCTTCCTCGCATCGTTGTTTGGAACTGCGTGACGGCGTTTGTCGCCTACCTCATTTTTATTTTCCTTCTCCGAAGATGGCATTCCTTACTGAGCGAGATGCATCTAAGGGTGAAAGAGCGCACGGTCGATCTGCAACGCGAGCTGGCCCGGCGACAACAATTGGAAAAGGAGATCGCCGTAGTCGCTGAAGAAGAACGCAATCGGGTAGGACGCGAACTACACGATAGTCTCGGCTCACATCTGACCGGGACCGGTTTGCTGGCCGAAACGATCGCGAAGCAGTTGGAGAAGGAGAACAGCGCGATTCGAACTAAGGCCAGGAAGGTGGTTAAACTGATTGATCAGGGCATCGAACTTACTCGTGAGATTGCCCGTGGCTTATATTCTTCCGAACTTGATGGCGACGGGCTTTTCTCCGCCCTGGAATCGTTGTCCGTACGAGTCCGTCCATTTTGGGCGGCGGAACGGTTTACTTCGACATAGTTCCAGGTTGCTTCGCCGTCGGGCGCTACCTGACAGCAAAAACGCGCAGGAAAACTATTCCACCATTGCAACTAATTACCTTTTGCATCATT